>NZ_QUFH01000003.1:0-248918 GCF_003478415.1 Clostridium sp. AF27-5AA | reverse complement strand
GAGCTGGAAAAGCAGAAACAGGAGGAAGAAAACAGCCAGATCGTGCAGGCGGTGCGCTCGCTCAAACTGACCCCCGCCCAGCTTATGGCTTTTTTGAATGACCCCAAAAACAGCCTTACCGCTTCGGGCCATACTGACCCGAAGCCGGAGGCACCCGAAAAGGAGGACACAGCCCATGAAGAAAACTAAATACCGCAGGCTGGCGGCGATGGCTGCCAGCCTTTTGTGTTGCCTGATCTTTACGGTCCCGGCCTACGCCCAGAGCAGCGAGCCGCAGCCGGAGACAGCTCCCGCCCCGGTGGAAACCGAAGCGGAGCCGGAAACCCAGAACCCCTTTACCCCGGACGGGACGGGAACCGTGGTGGACAACGCCACCGACGAGGATGGAAAGGAGTTCTACACCATCACCACCGCAGACGAGAGCGTGTTTTATCTGGTGATCGACAAACAGAAAACCAGCGAGAACGTCTATTTCCTCAATACCGTTACCACAGACGACCTTCTGCCTCTTGCCGAACAGGGTAAGGAACCGCCCCAAGAAGTGACCCCGGAGCCAGAGCCAAAGCCCACCGAACCTGTGGAGGAAGTACCGGAACCCGAGCCGGAGAAAAAGGACAGCCCCCTTCTCTCTCTGCTCCTGATCGGTGCGGTGGTGCTGGCCGGCGGTGGGATTGGTTACTATTTCAAGATTTACAAGCCGAAGCATGAGGCCCCGGATTTGGAGGATGATTACTGCGAATATGAGGACGGGGAGCTGGAGGAGATCGCAGAGGAACCCGAGGACGAAGATACCCCGCCGTGGGAGGAAGATACGGAGGAATGAGAATGAATTTTACAAGCAGCCCTTTTGAACGAATGATGAAGGAAGTACCGCACCCCGGCTGGGACAATGACAACCCTTGTATGGGATGCCGTTACTACAAGGAGTGCAAAGGAAAGAAAAAACAGTGCCGGAAGAAGTTCCGGGCGCTGATCGTGGAGCCCCGCCCTTCGGGCCATCGTGGTCCGAAGTCATAAATGGACGCCCGGGAGCTGACCCGTGACGAGAAGAAGAAAATCCGCACTCTGGTCACGGGGATGTGCGCCAACTATGACCGGGAAAGCGGTCTGTGCCTTCCTCTTGACTGTGCCTGCTATATGCTGCACAAGTGCTGGACAGGGGCGTACTGCCGTTATTTCCGTGAGGCTGTCCTGCCTCTTAACCCGGAGCTTCAAGCGTCGCTGACAACGGAAGGCATCTCCCCGGAGCTGCGGGCCTGTGCGGTCTGCGGAAAGGCGTTTTTGCCCGAGGGGCGTCAAGCCTACTGTTCCGACGCCTGCAAGGCCGAAGGGAACCGCCGGAAAAGCCGGGAACGCATGAGGAAAATGCGGGAGAAAAGGCCGGGCGGCTGTTACGATTTGCCGCCTCCAAAGGCTTGACATTCCGGGCTTTTTTGAGGGTGTTTCTGGGGTGGGAATATCTTATTACATTCCTCCCCGGTCTGCCCTCTTATTTCGTAACATCCAGCACTTCGGGTCATGTTGGCCCGAGGCACAGAAAGGAGGGATCTCTTGGAGACAGTACAAGGATATGTGATTTTGAAAGCTGCCACCTTTGAAACTGGACACGGCTTTGCGCTTGGGCATAATCCGGGAGCGCCGAGCCCCTTTGTGACCTGGCAGTTTACCGAGGGGGAAAACGGCCATCGGGATTACTACTGGGGCCGCTATGGAAACAGCCAGGCATGGGCGCAGCGGGATTTTGACCGCCGGGTGGACGATTATCAGCAGCTTTACCATGCGGCGGTCAAGCATACCGAGCTGGGACCGGAAGGCGTTTACCGCTATTATTCCACCCAGCGGCCCGTGGACATAGGAACTTACCCGAAGCCGCCGGATAACCAGCCTCTTTCCATTGTCAACTACGACGATGACAGGCGGCGTCCTGTGGCAGACGGCAGGCTGATGGCATGGGGCGAACTGACCTACACAAAGCCGCTGACCGAAAAGCAAATGGAGGATTATGAACTGAAACCAGCACCGGGCAATCCTGACCGGGTGCGCTCATCCATTACCGCCCGGCTCAAAGAAGGAACCAGAGGGCAGGAACCCCCGAAGGAGCCCGGCCAGAAGCGGAGCCATAAAAACCATGAGGAACGATAAAGGAGGATCGCCATGCACGAAAAAGACAACTATCTGAAAACCGCCGAGCTCTCCACGGAGCAGAACTGCAACATGATTGACGGCGTACCCAACAACACGCCCATCCAACCCACGCCCCCGGAGCTGGACGCAAAACCGCTGGATAAGGTAAAGGAACCCAAAAAGCGCCGGAAAGGCCGGGAGCTGGAACGATGATGGAGAACCGCAAGCGGAATGTCCATCTGCACGTCATGGTAACGCCGGACGAGCTGGCAGCCATCCATGAACGGATGGCCGAGGCGGGCATTTCCAACGCCGGGGCCTATGTACGGAAAATGGCTCTGAACGGGTATATCCTGCACATCGACCTTGCGCCCGTAAAAGAATTGATCTCTCTGCAACGGCGCTGTTCCAACAATCTCAATCAGGTCGCCGTACACGCACACACCTATGGCGTGTACCCGGAGGAAATCGACGGATTGAAGCGGGACTATGAAAAGCTGTGGGGCGAGGTGTCAAAAGTGCTGCGGGAGCTTTCCGAGCTGGTGGCAAAGTAAGACGAGGGCGGCAGGCTTCCGTTGTGGGGCTTGCCGCCCTGCTCTTTTTTTACCACTTCGGGCCAGCATGACCCGAAGCCCGTCATAAAAAATTCAGATTTTCAAGATTGTAGAACCAGCTCTATAATGATATAATAATTCAAGAAGGGAGGCTGATACCATGCTGAAAATGGTTATTCGCATGAATGATGATAAAATCACAGCCGAAAATAAGTACCGGCTGGATGGCATTTACAACACAATCAATCATACATTCCAAACCGTGGGCCTTCCCCGTATGGAGGATGGTTCCGGCGCTTTGGTATTCCGTGACTGCGGCAGAGCGAGGGATTTTAGTCTGTTCGGCCGGATCGTCAATACCTTGAAGCGGCAGACATGGTTCATGGATAATGTTTCTGTGTGGCGTCTTTGTGACAGTGACGATTCTGACAGTCCAGATGATTTCAATGAAGAAGATCTGTTGACCCACTATCAGGAAAAAACAGCAATGAGGGCTTGAGTTTTGGAGAGAAAATATTTCAAAGCCTTAAATTTTGATCTGGACACCCATCAATTAAAAGAGCATTACCCCGGAGCCAATTACCGGCAGGCGTATGACGACTTGCGCCGGTTCTTCAAACGGCATCGTTTTTCTCACCGTCAAGGCTCCGGCTACATATCGGATGATAAGCTGGCAACTGCTGATATATACGACTTGATGGATGAATTAAGCAGACAGTTTCCGTGGATTGGAATATGCGTGAATAAAATTGATGTGACCAACGTGGGACGGCAGCACGATTTGACAGAGCTCTTGAAACCAGCAGAGGATATTGTTATCGACACTTCGCTGCTGACAGTTCCCGATTGCCCGCAGCAGGAAACAGAATAGCAGAAATTTGGCAGGACATGAATGTGTCCTGCTTTTTCTGTTTTCGGGCCATCATGGCCCGAAGGTTTGGGACAGGATTCACTAATCTTTCGCAACATTTATGTCCCCGGGCAGGCATGATAAAATAGAGGTAGGAAGGATAGATAAAGGAGGTTTTGAAGATGAAGATACTGCTGAAAATATTGGTTGCTCCCTTTGCTTTAGCGTTGTCCCTTCTGGCGGCTCTGCTGGTATTCCTGTTTGATATTTGTGCCGTCCTGCTGACGATTGCCTCTGTGATTCTGGTGGTGCTGGGTGTCGCTCTCTTTTTCACGCCGACGCCCATAGGCGGGATTGTATTTCTGTTTCTTGCCTTCCTTCTTTCGCCGTATGGACTGCAAGCGGCGGCGGGCTCCCTTCTTTGGGCGCTGGACGGAGGCAAATCCGCTCTGTACCGGTTTCTGGCAAGTTAAACAGCCTCGGGCCATGTTGGCCCGAAGTCGGGGCGGTCTGGATGGGCCGCCCTTTTCTCATGGAAAGGAGGGATGATTTCTGGCTACCACAACTTTGTTGCAGCGCCATGCGGGCGAAGGCGAAACGATTGCCGAGGCAATCCGGGATTGTCTGGACTATGGCAAGGACCCGGAGAAAACAGAAAGAGGAAAGTATATCTCCGCTTATGAATGTGATCCGGCCACCGTGGCGGACGAGTTCCTTTTGGCAAAAGCCAGCTATACCGCTATGACGGGCCGGGAACAGAAAAAAGAAAATGATGTGCTGTGCTATCAGATACGACAATCCTTCTATCCGGGCGAGATCACCCCGAAGGAGGCGAACCGTATCGGCTATGAGCTGGCTATGCGCTGGACAAAGGGGCGGCACGCTTTTATCGTTACCACGCACACCGATAAGCAGCACATCCATTGTCACATTTATTACAACTCCACCACCCTTGACTGCACCCGGAAATTCCGAAACTTTTGGGGCTCCAGCTTCGCCCTCCGGCGGCTCTCTGACAGGCTGTGCCTTGAAAACGGGCTGTCCATTGTAGAGAACCCGAAGCCCCGGAGCAAGGGCAAGTATCGGAATTATGGAGAATGGCAGAAAGAACGAAAAGGGCCGCTTTCCTATCAGGACAGACTGCGCCTTGCCATTGATACTGCGCTGGCGGAACGCCCCGCTGATCTGGACGAATTTCTCAATCTGATGAAGCGGGCCGGATATGAGGTCAAGACGGTTCGGGGCGGCGGTATCAGTTTCCGGCTGACCGGGCAGGGACAGGAACGCTTTACCCGTCTGCGGGCTTCCACGCTGGGAGACGGCTACGACTTGCAAGATGTTCTGTCTGCCATTGAGGGCAAAGAAAAACGCCCCGGGCGCTCGGAACGGAAAATCAGTCTGGCGGTGGATATTCAAGCAAAGCTGGCTGCCGGTAAGGGGCCTGGATATGAACGCTGGGCGAAGGTATTTAACATTAAGCAGATGGCCGCCGCTCTTGCCTATATACAGGACAATAACCTGACCGATTATGAGCAGTTGGCGCAGAAAGCCACCGAGGCGGCAGACCGTTTCCATGCTATTTCCGAGCAGGTCAAGCAGACGGAACAGGCTATGAAAACCAATGCCGGGCTAAAGGCTGCAACGGTTCAGTATGCCAAAACCCGCCCAGTCTTTGAGCAGTATAAGGCGACGAAGTACAGCAGGAAATTCCTTGCGGAGCATGAGGCCGACCTTGAACTGTACCGGGTTGCACAAGCGGAAATGCGCTCTCTGCTGGGCGGGGCAAAGCTCCCCAAAATGGATGTGCTGAAGGAAGAAGGCCGTAAGCTCACAGCAAAGAAAAAACAGCTCTATGGAGAATACCAGAAGGCACGACGGGATATGCAGGAGATCGTCACGATCAAGGCGAACATTGACACTCTGATGGGCTACACCGAGCCGGGAAGAAAGCAGGAAAAGGAGCGTTAAGGTTATGAAAATAAGGAGCAAAGCGACGCTGACACTTCGGGCCATGTTGGCCCGAAGATATGGGTTTGGGGCGAGCCCCAACAAGCAGCCTTTGTGCCACTTGTGGCCACAGAGGCATTGCTTGCCATTTAGCTATTTAGCAATATACTGCAAAAAAGATTATTGAGTTTATACAACATCTATTGTTTTACGCAATACCTCCTTAAAATATCTATATTAAGAAAATTCGCCACAAATTTTCGGTGATTTATCAATCGCTTTTCGAGTTTTTATATGTTTATGCAAAAAGAATGATATTTTTTTTATATCAACAAGTTCTCTTTCTTTTTATCGTTTTAACTCAAACATCAAAACACAAAACTTGAATACCCGGTTTTTATATCAGAAAAATATACGATATATGTTGATAATTAACAATTTATTAAGTTTTATTTACCATTTTTAGATTATATTGCATATATAGGGATTCTGTGGTATACTACAGTTAGTTATAAAAAGCTCATAACCGATTAGTAAAGGGAGGGATACCATTGGGGCTATAGAGGAGGAGAATTTGAGAGAATAGTGCCTTACATAATGGTGGGCGCTAAAAAATCTGAGTTTGTTACTATGGTAAAGTCTCAAGGAGGTCATTTATGAAGAAAGGTTTGAAAAAGGCATTGGGTCTGTTGGTAGCGCTGAGTCTCATGGTAGTTGGTAGCGCATTTAGTGCTCTTGCTGCTGATTCTCCAGAACAGAGACAAACATTCAGTGTCGATCTGAATAATTTTGACGAAAGCCAGCCCTATTCGGAAACATTACATTTCGAGAAGGACGGTCAGCCGGTAACAGTGACACTTAGCTATACGCCTCCTTTAACTCGTGATCCTGCTACTGAAGGAACGTGGAAATCGGATGCATTTTGGGGTGTCGCAGGTATGGATTACAGATTTGACTTATCAAAGAGTGGTAGCCAGTGGAAAATTTCTAATGCACGTGATTTAAATACCTACTGTGTTGGCGGAACGGTTGAAGATGAAAGTTTAGCCATTGGCCGTGCAACATCTACCTCAAGCAAAGCGGCCGAAGTGACTGGCTCTATGAGAGCAAATGTAGTCGGCGGAGTAGGAACACTTTCTTTCGCTTTAAGAACGGAAGTTTTTAATGGAGAAGTTTCTACCGTATTAAATTAAGAATAATATAAGTAGAGTCCTATTCAAAAAGGTGTTGATGTAAATATGTCGGCAATGTCTATATTTTTTCTAGTTGTATGCTCCGTCCTTGGACTTGGTGTTTTATACTGTATAGCTCGAATTATAGGATGGCTATTCAATCAGATAAAAAATAATGCTGATTAAGTGAAAGCAATTATACAATTTAAAAGGGTTGTTGCAAAGAGAAAAGTAATGTTCTGTATATGGTAGATTTAATAATTGACATATACTATATATAGTAAATTGAGTCTGTTTTGTAACAACCTTTTTAAAAGAAAATTTTTAGTAACAATTAGATAGAGTAGAGGTACGTTAACCATTAACATATCCTCTACTCTATTTTTTTATTTTTGCCTCCTATCTACGACAAATTTTGCAAAAAATACATTATATGATAATAAAAGAACTACGAGATTTTTACGCGGAGGTTGCTAATAACATGAGTTAGATTATTGAGAAAAAATAGATGAAGCAACGCCCCTTTTGCTTTACCTCCTCCTAGATGGGAGGAGTTTTATTCCAATTTAAACTTTTTTAAGGCTCAAACAAGCTGTTATTTGTTTGAGCTTTTTTTATGTTCGACACCTTATTTCAGGATTTGCTATCGAAACAGAGCCAGTCTTGAGATAAGCTGTCGAGGCTTTTTTAGAACGAGTAGCCATCTTTACTATTTTATAGATTTTTCACTGTTATTTTTTGAAAATTTCAGAAATTTCAGCCTACATATACGCTCCCCGCCGCTTCTGTTTTGTTGTCCATCCATCACAAAACAAAGCGGAGGTTCAATATGGCTATTATAAATTTACGGGACTATTACCCTTTTTATACGTCAGACTACTTTATGGAAGTACCAGAAGATGTTGTTGAAATGTTCAAGGAGTTTGACCGGAAGGAAGCCGCTTACCGTCTGCGTACATACCGGCACAAAGCCTATTACTCCCTGGATCGGAATGATGGAATTGAGCATGAGGCGCTTTTCGTTGCGTTCTCTCCCTATGAACTGTATGAGCGTAAAGTGACGATACAAGAACTCTATACCGCCATCTCACGACTGCCCGACAAACAGGCAAAGCGCATTTACGCTCATTTCATTCTCGGCTTGACGAAACAAGACATTGCCCGGGCCGAGGGTGTGGATGAAAAGGTCGTGCGGCTCGCCATTGAGCGCGGCCTTCGGAACTTGGAAAAAATTTTAAAAAAATTTTTATAAGGTGTACCGATTTCGCCTCAAAAATGAAATGGCTTATGAGAGGCAGTCAAAGCCTCGGGCCACATTGGCCCGAAGCGGGACACGCCTCACGCAGATTGAAAACTGAATAAAAGATAGACGGATACGAAGGGTGCTTGTGTCCAGTGACAGGCCCGCCATGACCTCTATTTTTACACTAGAGAGAGCGACCAGGCCCATGCCGTAGGCAGACTGTGGCAGGTCTGCCGGACAAAACACAAAACCCGGATACTTGCGATTAGTCACAATCCGAGCGTGCAGCGGTGTTGCGAACCGTGAGCCGTCGCAGGTAATGAGATCGCCTTGCCATCAGAATGGGGAGAGCTGAAATGCTATGGGACAAAAAGCCAACTGTCCGTCCGGTCTATCTGAAAAAACTTTCTAACCTGTGGGGCCCTTCCTCTATTACTGTCTGATGATAGGGCAACCGTTCTGGCTGGGCCCCATATTTTTCTATGAACAGGAGAATTTTATGAAGGAAAATATATCTAGTCCAGAATTAACGCTGAATATATGGAGTAATGACGCCTGCCGGGGCTATGTGATTATGGCCATGCAGGACTGTGGATTCACCCATAAAGATATTAGCCGTGTAGTAAATCAGCTTTATGGAGTGTTTGACTTATACACACTCAACGAGGCTGAACAGAAATATTATAACGGCGATTATTAGCTTCGGGCCAACGTGGCCCGAGGCTGGGGAAAGCTCAAAGGGCAGTTCCTTCCAGGGAGCCGCTTTTTTAGGTTTCCCCAGCAGACAAGAGGGAAGCTGGCCGCTGTTCATCCGTACTGAAAAGTGGAGGTTTTCGATGGTTCAATCTGTTACATACCAAAGCGAAAAACAATCCGTATATTTTCAAGGGAAACTTATCGTATTGGAAAATCTAATTCCGGTACTATCCCCGGATGAAAAGAACAAGCGAAAAAGAGAAATCGAAAATCACTTATATGATGTGTTCAGTAAATACACGGACAGATTTTACTAATCAACCGCAACATTGTTGTCCGGGGCTGCCTATGGTATAATATAATTGTAAGGTTGGTAGCTCCATTCCATACGGAAGGAGCCCAATATGGACATTATCAGAGAAGATTGTATATACGCGAGACAGTCGGTAGACCGTAAGGACAGTATCAGCATTGAAAGCCAGATTGATTTTTGTAAGTATGAGCTGAAAGGCGGAAGCTGTAAAGTATTCAAGGATAAAGGCTATTCCGGGAAGAATACGGACAGGCCGGAGTTTCAAAAGCTGTTAGGAGAAATCCGAAAGGGCCGGGTGCGGCGGGTAATCGTTTATAAGCTGGACAGAATCAGCCGTTCCATTCTGGACTTTGCAAACATGATGGAGCTGTTCCAGGAATATGACGTGGAGTTTGTTTCGTCCACAGAAAAGTTCGACACCTCAACCCCAATGGGGCGGGCCATGCTGAATATTTGTATCGTATTCGCACAGCTTGAACGTGAGACAATCCAGAAACGCGTCACGGACGCTTACTACTCCCGGTGCCTGAAAGGTTTTCACATGAGCGGACAGGCCCCCTATGGTTATCAGTTGGAGCCGACAGTGGTTGAAGGTATCCGCACAAAAAAGATGGTGGCAGACCCCGAAACTTCCCAATATGTAAAGCTCATGTTTGAAATGTATTCCGAGCCGGAAACGTCTTTTGGTGACATTACACGGTACTTTGAGGAACAGAACATCAAAGTTTACGGTAAATCGCTATTCCGTACCTTTATTTCACAGCTTTTAAGAAATCCTGTTTACGCACAAGCAGATTTAGAACTCTACGAATTTTTTAAAAGCCAGGGGGCGGCTATTGTCAATGACGCTTCCGATTTTGCCGGAACCAATGGCTGTTATCTCTATCAGGGCCGGGACGTGAAGGAGGATAAAGACAGGAGCCTGAAAGACCAGATACTTGTAATCGCTCCACATGAAGCGCTCATACCGTCTGATGTATGGCTGAAATGCAGGAAGAAGCTAATGACAAATAAGAGTTTTCAACAAGGACGTAAGCCGAAAAATACATGGCTTGCCGGAAAAGTTAAATGCGGGTGTTGCGGATATGCCTTAAAGGCAACACACGTTCCGAACAGCGAAGGCTATTTTCGCTGTAGTAAACGGACTGAAAATAAAGGCTGCCCGGGCTGTGGTAAAATCCGTAAATCTGAATTTGAGGAATTTATTTTCAGTGCTATGCGGGCGAGATTTAAAAATTTTCAAGTCCGCCATAGCCGGGAGGAAAAAGTCAATCCCAAACTGACCGCCCATCAAATTGAACTGGCGCAAGTTGAAGCCGAGATTGAAAAACTACTTGATACGCTAACCGGAGCCAACGCAACACTTCTTGCCTATGCTAACAAAAAAATTGAAGAACTGGACACTCGCCGCCAGACCATTTCAAAGGAGATTGCGGAAATGTCCATTGAAACAATGTCACCCCAAAAGGAGCAGGAACTCTCTTATTACCTCGACCATTGGGACAGCATTGAATTTGACGACAAAAGGAAAGCCGTTGACGGCCTGATTATTTCAATCAGCGCAACTAGCGACCACGTTCAAGTAGAGTGGAAAATCTAAGCTCTAACTTCTGGATTATCCCACTCTACTTACTTTCAAATCTATCTTTTCTTTTTAATCTTGTTTGTACCCCTTGTACACCGTTGCTTAGAATTAGTAAAAGATAGTCAAGAGAGACTTAGAGATATACGAGCAACACTTTTAGATATGACGGCTGTTAAAATAGAATCATCATCTGAGGAAGATTCGTACACTATTTTTGAGATATTAAACGCTAGAGGACAGGATTTGGCATCACATGAGTTGTTAAAAAATTATATTATGCGATATATTCAACCTGTTGAACTACGTGACGAGGCAAAAACGAAATGGGAGGATATGGAAAGAGTCCTTGGATCATCCATTGATAAGTTTGTACGGCACTATGCAATTCATCGTTATGGAGACATACGAGATAAATATAATTCACCATACCAAGCTATTCAAAAAAACAGTCGTGGGAAACAAGTTGCGGATTTGTATAATGATATTAAGTTAAAATCAGAATACTATGAAAAGCTAATACATCCAAGCAATGGAAGGGAAGGAAATTGTAGTTCCACTGAATTTGAGATTTTTGACTTTTTTAGAGTGAAAAGATTTGAACAATTTAGACCGATCCTACTTAGCTTAATGCATCAAAAAGAAAAGGAAATTCTTGATGCAAAGAAATATGAGCTTACTCTAAAATATATTTATAATTTTTTTGTGTGTTATACAATTATTGGAGAAGAAAAATCCAATAAATTAGAAGATGTGGTGTTTAAGTATTCAAAGCTCCTTGAAGAGAATTATTCTGATGAGGTATTACAGGAATTTTCCACTGACCTAAAAGGAAAATTACCGGGCTATGAGTGGTTTTTAAATGCTTTTAAAAATATTGGTTGGTCTAAACATTTTGGTCTTTATACAGGAGATAAAAACAAAAAACGTGTTCAAGTGGTTCTTGAAGTGATTGAAAAGTTTGTCTCTCAAAGAAATGAAGTCTCTGAGTTTTCTATAGAGCATATGCTTCCGGATGCTGAAGATATAAAAAATTCTCAGATAGGTAATTTAATTCCTCTAGAAGAGAAATTAAATGGAAATCTCGGCAAGAAACCGTTAAGCGAAAAATGGGATGTATATGAAAAATCTACATTTTTTTCTTGTCGGGGTGTTGTAAAACAGTATAAAAGTAAAAGTTTTGATCCGCAAAAGAGGACAGAATTCTTAGCTAAACTTATATTTAATAATGTTTTGGAATTAAATCAGTTTGATTTTTCAAAGGATTAATAACGATGTATCACGTTTGTTAACTAAGCGTTCAGCTGCCTTGAAATTGATATGAACAGGGGCACGATCAGCTGGATTCGGAGAAAAATCGAATACAGGAGACCAGCTATGAAAAGTCAAGCTTAAATTAGCTAGAAATTAATAAATCCTTTTCGTGGTAAAAATGGGTAACCTTAATAAGGCTCCCTGGTGGGCGCTTTTAAACAAATCTATCTCTTTGTCAAAGTGTCCATGCGAGTTCACTTTGAGAAGATGAGCCAGATGAGTCATAGCATAGAAGCAATAGTTTCCGGTGTTGGTGCGTCCTTGAGAAGCGCATAGACAGATTTTTGATGCAGACCTGATTTGAAGAAATACTGCAATTCAGGGAATATCTCATCCACATAAGAAGTCAGCTGAATCTTTAAGTGACGGGGGGGCGGACAAAAATGTGGAGGACGCATCTACGCTTGATACATTTTCACTTGAGATGTTTGAGAACATCGCTTATGTGATGGCAAAGCATGCAGATGCCAATATTCCGGATACGCCAGAAGAATGGTTAGATGGATTTAATACGTTCTCAATCTATCAGGTTCTTCCACAGCTCATTGAGCTCTGGGGGTTAAACGTTCAGACGGATGTAAGTGCTAAAAAAACTTCGTCCAACAGATCGCTCGATGACAACACCTTTATTTTTGCTTCGTTGCGTACAGATGGGGATTAGTATCCGAGACCTGGATTTGCTTACCATTGGCCTCGTGAATGATATGTATGCTGAAAACAGCAACGATGATTATAAAGGATATATGGAAGTGGCGACTCAGGAGGACTTCGACAAATTTTAATGAACTGGTAGCTTTTGGAGTATGAACAATTTGTAAAATACTGATTTTGTATTGCTTTTGTCCGGACAAATGGATGTAATAGAGTTAGAAAAAATTCGAAAGGGGTGTTTACTATGGCAACAAAATCAGCAAATTTATACGCACGCATTGAGCCCGATGTAAAAGAACAGGCAGAAGGAATCTTAGCAGCATTAGGAATTCCTGCATCCAATGCAATAAATATGTTTTACAAACAAATTATTCTTCAAAGAGGACTTCCTTTTGAAGTGAAAATGCCATCCGCTCGTCCTGTAGACGTTAGTGCATTATCAGAAGCACAGATGAATGCAGAACTAGAGAAAGGATATGCGGATATGCAGGCTGGTCATACTAGAGCAGCAAAATCTGTTTTTGCTGATATCCGCAAGGATTACAATTTATGATTTATGATATCGTGATTTCAGATCAGGCCGAGATAGACCATCGTGGAATCTTCGAATACATTGCTTTTGAACTGTAGGCACCAGAAAATGCAAGTGGTCAGTTTGATAGGCTTGAAGCATGTATTATGGATCTTGATCATATGCCGAAGAGATATCGACAATATGAATTGAAACCATGGAAAAGTCGAGGGCTACGTGTAGCGCCAGTAGACAATTATCTTGTTCTATATATTCCGGATGATGATACACAAGTGGTTACGATTATCCGTGTTATGTACGGTGGACGAGATGTGAATACGCAATTAAACAGATTTACAAAAACAAAATAATTTGAAAGCATTAATCAGAAATGGTTGGTGCTTTTTTCATGCCTGGAGAAATCTGCGCTTTTTTTATGCCAATTTTTACGGAAAGAGCAGAGCAGGCAAACACAGCTCTTGCAAATGGCGATATTTCTCAGGAACAGTATGACGCACTTCAAAGAGAAATCATTGAGACAGAGCAGGATTTAAAGAAATTAGAAACACAGGCAAATCAGTCAGCTACAGCCATGCAGAAGATTGCAGCTACTGGTGAGAAGCTTAAGACTACAGGAGATAATATTTCGAGTGCCGGTCAGAAGCTCCTACCGGTGACTGCAGCAGTTACTGGTATGGGAGCTGCTTCTCTTAAAACGGCAGCGGATTTTGAAAGTTCGATGTCCCAGGTACAGGCGACAATGGGTATCACGAAAGACTCCATGTCTACCGTTGATGGCCAAAGCGTCAATACGATGATGACGATTGTTCCTAAAATTTCCGGAGCAATTACAGCAGTAAAAAAGATGCTTTGCGATAATTCTGAACTGGAAGCCAAGCGTGATGCCCTGCAGGAAGAAATCGCTGTGACGGTGATATTCAAAGACGGCACTGAAATGAAAGCAGAATAAGGTATGAAGCAGATACGACACTCGGGATTTATGTCCTGGGTGTTTTTGCTATGTGTACAAAGTGCAAATTTCGAGATGAGTAGATTGAAGTGAAAGCAAAGATGTGTTATAATATTATCCGATTAGTGTTATTTTACAAATTTCAGATGAGGTGATACGAATGCTGAAAAATAATATAGAAGTAGATGTAAAAATCAAGTGTATAGAAGCTGGAAAAACACAGGCACAGCTGGGAGAGATGATTGGTTCAACAGGACAATATGTAAATCGTATCATCAAAAAGGGCGATGGCGTTATTAATAAAACTTTTGTAGAGATGCTGGATGCTCTCGGTTATGATATTCAGCTCACATATGTAAAAAAGGAGGAGGCATAATCAATGGCATATGAGTCACCATTAACGATAGCAGAAGTCGTGAAGGATATTTGTGCTAATAAATATGTTCTCCCGTCAATTCAAAGAGAATTTGTATGGAGTACCGCACAAATTGAGAGACTTTTTGACAGTGTAATGCAAGACTATTGTTTTATCTTTTGGAGATACAAACGATGAGAGAATTGAAGAAGCAGTACTCTGATATTAATTCAAGAATGCCTCGGCATTCTTGCTGCGAGGTGCGCGTCATGCAATTGCATGACATACTTCTACTGCGCACCTCTGCAATCCTGCCGGAGGCTATATCAGCTGGGGGATTGACTCCCCCACTGATACAAGCTTGTTTCTCACCACCTATAGAGGTGGGAGTCATCTCCCAGCTGATATATATAGTTAATAAAGAGAGGTGCATATGCTATGCCAGGTATACTCGTGGTTGAAGATGATGAAAATTTAAATCGTGGAATTACATTTTCACTGAAAAAATCCGGATATGAGGTTTTTTCAGCAGAATCAGTGAAAAAAGCGAAAAGAATTGCAAGTGATAATAATGTGGATGTTACCATTTGTGATGTGAATCTTCCGGATGGGAATGGACTGGAATTTGTAAGGTGGATGAGATGCAATTATAATACATACATTATTTGTCTTACAGCACTAGATCAGGAGATGGATCAGGTCATGGGATATGAAGCAGGGGCAGATGATTATATTACAAAGCCGTTTAGTCTTTCGGTACTTCTTTTGAAAATAGAAGCACATTTCCGCCGAAGACAGGAGAAAACGGAAGCCGGAAAGATGATTTCGGGAGATATCGTATTTATCGCAGGAGAAATGAAAGTCCTGATAAAGAGTCGTGAAATCAGTCTGACAAAAACGGAGTTGAAAATGCTGACTTTTTTTCTTCAGAATCCGAAACAGATTCTTTCAAAAACACAAATATTGGAAAATGTGTTTGATCTGGAAGGGGATTTTGTGGATGAAAATACAATCGCTGTCAATATCAGAAGACTCCGTGAGAAAATCGAAGACAATCCGGCTGCACCGGTCTATATAAAGAATATCAGAGGTCTTGGGTATATATGGAATCAGGAGGTAAGGCAGTGACAAAGAGATATCGCAAGAAAATTACAGTAGTGCTCTCCTTGGTATTACCTGTCATAGTATTGTTTGCAATATTAAATTGCTTTACCACGTATGTGTTTTATGAAGATTATAAATATAAAATGAATCTTATGACAGAGATTGCTGCAAAGGAAAAATTTTCCGGGCTGGATGCTGTTTCGGAATTGCTTAAGGATAAGGATATTGAAACCAACGAACAGGGAAGGCGATTATTGGAGCAATATGGATACTGGGGGAATAAAGGGAATGCATTTTATTCGCAATTCCGGCATCAGGTTATGGTGACCGGTGCTGTAAGCACTGTGATATGCGTGCTTCTTTTGATTATTTTATTTTATTGGAAGAAGACAGAAGATGCGTGTCATCAGAAAATATTAGACCAGTTGGAAGAAATTCTGATCAGATTCCGTGAAAATAAATTTGATGATTTACTGAAAACGGAAAATCATGCAGAACTGGAAAAATTGAATGACCAGCTTGAAGCAATCGGACATCATATTCAGTTGATAAAGGAAGAAGCAAGGGCAGAAAAGGAGAACACGAAAGAAATGGTTTCTGATATTTCTCACCAGTTAAAAACACCGGTTGCAGCTTTGGATACATGTTTTAGTGTGCTGATGCAGAATGACTTAAGTGCCACAGAACAGGAGGAGTTTCGTATCCGTTGTCGGAGTGCTCTGGATGGACTGGAGACATTATTGCAGTCGCTTCTTGAAATATCCAAGATGGAAACTGGACTGATTCAGATTAATAAGAAAAAACTTCCGCTTATGGATACTGTCATATCTGCTGTGAACCGCACTTATCCTAAAGCGGATGAGAAAGAAATTGAATTCGTTTTTGACTATGAAAAAGAGCTGGAAACATGCACGATTATGCAGGATAAAAGGTGGCTTGGTGAAGCTGTGATCAACGTTCTGGATAATGCGGTCAAGTACAGTCCGTGTGGTTCAAAAATATTTATCCGGTTACAAAAAAGAAACGATCTTGTAAGAATGGAAATTGAGGATCAGGGAATTGGTATTCCGCAGAATGAGTATCACAAAATTTTTCAACGATTTTACAGAGGAAGTTCCAAGGAGGTCATGGAAAAGAGTGGTACAGGAATCGGACTTTTTCTATCGAGAGAAATTATCGAAAAACACGCAGGTACGATTACGGTAACCTCCGGCAAAAAGAAAAAAGGAAGCATGTTTGTGATTCAATTACCATATGTTGGTTAAATTTTAAGTGAGCAGAAATCTTACAATTCTGTAAGACTTCTGCTCGTTTTTTGAAAGTGAAATGAAAGATTGCCCTGATACAATTTGGATGTAAGATGAAAAGGAGGCAACACATGAGTGTGATATTAGAAACCAAGCAGCTTTGTAAGTTTTATGGCGCAGGTGAGAATCAGGTCAAAGCGGTCAATCAGGTGGACATTCAGATTGAGCGGGGAGAATTTGTCGCAATTGTTGGAAAGTCAGGTTCCGGTAAAAGTACATTACTTCATATGCTTGGAGGGCTTGATACCCCGACAAAAGGCAGTGTTACTTTAGCAGGGAAAGATTTATACAGGATGAAAGAAGATGCTCTTGCTGTTTTCCGCAGAAGAAAAATCGGATTTGTTTTTCAGGCATTTAATCTGGTTTCATCTGTTAATGTATGGGAAAATATTGTACTGCCACTGGGGCTGGATGGAAGAAAAGTGGATGAAGCGTATGTAAATGATATTATTGCAACTCTGGGGATTGAAAAGAGGATTTACAATCTGCCAAATCAGTTATCCGGAGGACAGCAGCAGAGAGTAGCGATTGCAAGAGCACTGGTGAATCGTCCGGAAATTATATTTGCAGATGAGCCGACAGGCAATCTTGATTCTAAGACCAGTGATGAGGTGATTGCACTGCTTAAAATGACAGCAAAAAAATATGGTCAGACGATTGTAATGATTACCCATGATGACGAAATCGCACAGGTCGCTGATCGCATTCTGGTGATTGAGGATGGACAGGTGGTGGATTTCAGATGAAGACAATAAGCAGGATTGCACATAGCAATGACAAAAAGAACAAGACAAGAAGTATACTGATCATGATGTCCATATGTCTGACCACGATGCTGCTTGTTATCATCAGTACTGTGGGAAATGGGGTAATTCATTTACAGAAAAGTCAGGCGGCAGGCTCATATGGAAGCAATTATGGTCTGTTTGTTTCCGCAGACGGATCGCAGTTAAAAGAAGTAAACCGCCGTGCGGAAATAGATGCTACAGGCACTATGTGCACCGAAGGTGTCATAAAAGGCAATGAAAAAGGCGGGTTTGTCTGCATGGATGAGACTGTAAAAAAAATGCTTCCCTATAATAAAGAATATGAGTTAAAGGAAGGAAAGTATCCGGAAAAAATGCAGGAAATTGCCGCAGGAAGAGCATTTTTCCGTGCAATGGGGTATGGTGATGTAAAAGTCGGGGATACGGTGACATTGGATTACCGCGCAGGGATGCAGTCAGAATATAAGCCGGAAGAATTTGTTGTCAGTGGAATCCTATATGATCGGGATGAGTATACCATCGAGGCATCTTATGTTGCTTTCGGGTCACAGGAGTTTTATGATGAGCACGTCGCAGAGAATGACAGACAGTATAATATTTATTTTACTTTAAATGATTCTGCAAATGTATCTATGAATAATATTGATTCGGTTATAAAGCAGTTTGCAGCAGCCTGTGGGATCGAAGAAAAAAACGTTATAGTCAATGATCTCTATTTGCAATGGGTCTTGCAGCCGAGTTATGAAATGATTGTGGTTTGTGGAACCCTGATCCTCGGAATCGTGCTGTTTTCCGTTGGGGTCATTTATAATATCTTCCAGGTCGGGATCGCCCAGAAGGTTCAGGAGTACGGAAAAATCAAGGCGCTGGGTGCAACCAGAAAGCAGATGAAGCAGTTGATCTTTCGTGAGGGCATTCTTCTGGCGGTTCCTTCGATACCGCTGGGGCTGCTGTTTGGCTTTCTGATTGCAAAATGCGGTTTTAACTGGCTGGTAGAACAGGGGAACCTTGTATCAACCGGAACTGGCTCTATGGGAGTTCAAAATCAGCAGGTGCCTCTGTTTTCCCTGCCTGTTATGTTTCTCTGTATTTTCGTATCATTTCTTACCGTTGCTTTGGCACTGCGTAAACCAATGAAAATTGTTTCATGGATTTCACCTATCGAAGCAACACGGTATTTAGAAAATGCAGAAACACAAAAAAAAGGAAAACGAAATGGCAGAAAAAATGTCACCGTGTTTTCTATGGCAATGGCAAATGTAACGGGTAATCCCAAAAGAACTATTGGTACTATCCTCACAATGGGTTTTTCTTGCGTATTGTTTGTGATTATCTCTAATTATGTGGGAAATATTGACACGGAGCATGAAGCACGTCTTTCCGTTAATCATGGACAATTTGAACTGCAGCTTGACTATTCTGCTGAGTATGATGAAAGATATCCGGAGAATAATCTGGATACGATTCTGACGGATGATCCATTGAATGATTCGCTGATTGAAGAAATCAAAAGCATTCCGGGAGTGACAGATGTCATGACGAGAGAGATAGTCTCTGTAAATCTGAACGGAACAAGATTTCCGGCTGATATTGTGAGTAAAAATGATTTTGATTTTATGCGCCAGGACGGGGATATTGGCTCTATGGACTATGATCAGGCGGTAAAGAATGGTGATATTTTCTTTGGCTGGTCAACGTGGATGGAACAAGATGGATATGCTCCGGGTGAATCCATTGTATTTGACTTTGAGAATGGAAGTGAAACCTATACCTATCAGGGAAAGATTGCAGGATCCTTTGTAAGCGCGGACACTTATCTTGTCATTCCAGAAGGTGTATACCGTTCCATGAATCCGAGAGGAACAGCCTATGGCTATCTGTGGGTGGACTGTGACAAAAAAGATGTGGCATCTGTGGAGCAAAATCTGAATACATTGATTTCTAATACTTCGCATATAAAAATGGGTACTTATCATGCGCAGTTACAATCTGCAGAATTCTCAGCTCGCACGATGAAGCTTGGCTGTTATCTGTTTATGGCGGTTGTAGGATTCATCGGTTTTATGAATATGGCAAACACCATGATCATGAATATTACGACAAAAAAGCAGGAATATGGTGTATTACAGGCTGTGGGTATGACAAATAAACAATTAAATTTATGTCTGCAGTTACAGGGACTGATTTTTACGGTTGGCACCATATGTGTAGCACTTGTCGTTGGTCTGCCACTTGGCTACGTGCTCTTTGCCTATGCAAAGCATAATGGAATATTTGGAATGAATATCTATCATGTTCCAATCGTACCAATTTTTATTATGATTTTTTTGGTCGGTCTGTTGCAGATTGTGCTTTCCCTCGTTTTAAGCAGTAATCTGAAAAAGGAAACGTTGGTTGAAAGAATAAGGTATCAGGGATAGCAAGTAACCAGGCTGTCACTCGGACAATGAGTGACAGCTTTGTTTGCGAGTATACGTCAAAAGATTCTGTGCCCTTGTATTTTCCCTTATCAGAGTTCGTAAACTTATATGGGAATATATAACACAAGGGAAAAAATAAGGGAAAGCTCACCTGCGACAAATCCAGTGTTTTCAAGGGTTTGCGGAGAATTTAATAAGAAAATATAACAGTTATTAAATCTCTTAAAACAGGTGAAATCTCAATCGGAATTTGATGAGGTGATAATATGAGCAAAAGTAAGAAGTTGACAAATACTGGAAGTTATAAACATCTTTGCAAATATATCATATCTATCAACTGTACACCGCCCTCATAAATTGGGTGGTCATAATTGTCAGTAAAGAAATGGGGAATCTTGTGAGAACGAACAAACCCACATTTTTCATAAAATGGTATCGTCAATGGACTGTCACCTGTTCCAACTTGCAAAACAGAATATTCATCTGCATATTTACTGGCAAGAAAATCAATTAGTGCTTTGCCATAGCCCTTTCCCTGATTTTCCGGATCGACTGCGATATTCTTGATTTCAAGTATTCCATTACCTTCATCGGTAACAACACATTCTGCTTTTTCATCATTGTCTTCAAGCACATACATAGTACCTTTTTCAAGATAGCGCTCAACCATGCTCTCCTGTTCATCAGCTAATAACAATAATGATATAAATTGCTTTTTATTTTCGTTCACTTCTCGGATTTTCATATCCATTACTCCGTCAAATTGGAATTGATCGTGCTCTGTCTTTCGCTAATGCAACTCCATTTTACTGTGCAAACATAAGTTATGCCCGTCTCAAGATTCGCTTTATATCATCCAGATTTTCAACAAAAAAGATTCCCTCCTGTCGCTCGTTAGAAGATAATCCTTTTTCAATCATATGATTTAGAAGTGCTTTCAAATCATCGTAGTAACCGTTCAGGTTGTAGAGAATGCAGGGTGCCTCCAGATGTTTCAAAGACACCTTCGACATTACCTCTGCAATTTCCTCCAATGTTCCCGTGCCGCCCGGGAAGGCAATAAAGGCTTCTCCTAACTCAATCATTTTGTTTTTTCTCTCAGACATATCCTTAGTCACAATCAGTTTTGTCAGTCCATCATGTTGAAACTCATTTTCAATAAAAAAATTCGGCTCAACACCCGTAACATCACCGCCTGCCTTCAATACACTGTCTGCCAATGCTCCCATTAAACCACCTTTAGAACCGCCGTAAACAAGTGCATTTCCACTGTTTCCAATCCATGCCCCCAATTCCTCAACTGCTTTTCGTAAGCATGGGTCATTTCCTTCATTTGCCCCAAGATAAACCGTTATATTCATTAAAAATTTCCTCCTACAACTTCCGATTTTGGGATTATTTCTTAAACAGCTCAGAATGTGAACCAAGGCGATAAAGCATCAAAAGAAGAACTTCTCCACGAATCTCATAAATAAGCAGCCGGTCTGGTTCGATGTGACATTCACGCGTGCCTTTATAGTTGCCTGTAAGATCATGATCTCTGTATTTTGCTTCCAGCATACCGCCATTCGCCAGAATATCGATTACCTCAAACAGCTTATCAAGATTTTTATTTTGCTTTTTGGCAAGCTTCAAATCCTTTTTAAACTGATTGGTAAACTAAATGTCGTATTTCATACATCGAGAGCTGCCTTAAGCGCATCCATACTGGAATAATGCGGAGTAGAAGGATCCTTCATCATTTTTCTGCCTTCCTCAATGGCAGCGGCTGTGGTATCATTCGGTACTTCCAGTTTTAATTCAAAAGGAATACCATGCTCACGGATAGCGGTTCTCAGGAATATATTTACAGCAGTTGTCATATTCAGACCAAGCTCATTGAAGATTTCCTCCGCCTGATCCTTGATTGCCTTGTCTGTACGAATATTTAAATTAGTTGTTGCCATACAGAACACCTCCATTCAAGTATAGTATATGCAGAAGTTCGGGTGATGTCAACACAATGTCATTATACAAGCTGTGGATTTCCTGTTAAAATGCATCGAAGTCCTTCTGCGTAGCAATCTGCGAATAGACTTTGTACTCATCATTGCTGCTTTCCGCGTACATGTCGTTCACCATTCCGATTGTGAGTAAGTCAAGATCCCGGATGGAGATGCCGAGCTGTACGCAGCGAAGCAGAAACAATGGTGTGGTCATCGGGCGGTCAGTTGCGTGAAGTTTTTTTAGACTCCATATCCGTCTGGACATTCAGGTCACACGCGATACCAAACACTATAACCTTCAAATGATCATTGCCGTAGGCTTCAAGGTCAATTCCGAGCGTGCCGTACAGTTTCGTAAATGGGTAAACCAGATCGCCAAGGACTACACCATCAAAGGCTGGGTGATGGATGATGAACGGCTGAAACGAGGAACGTATCTGACAGAGAAGTATTTCGACGAGCAGTTAGAGCGTATTACATGTTCCATTCCTCCTATCCTATACACTGATTTTTCTATCCTTATTTAAGATGCATATTAAAAAAGCTGTTCAGCTTTTCAAAAGGAATGACATCTAAATTGTCATAAAGATCAACATGGCTCGCTCCCGGAATGATAAGCAGTTCTTTATTATCTCCGGCCATTTTTTCATAAGCTCCCTCACTGAAGTAACGGGAATGCGCTTTTTCTCCATGTACCAGTAGAACCGCAGACCGAATTTCAGCGGCATACTGTAAAATTGGCATATTCATAAAGGACAGAGGAGAGGTCACATTCCATCCGTTGTTGGAATTAAGAGAACGAGGATGATAACCACGCTCGGTTTTATAGTAAGCATAATAATCTTTTACAAACTGTGGGGCATTGTCCGGCAAAGGATCGATGACACCGCCTGCAAGGGTATAACTGCCATTTTTATAATCCTCAGTACGCTGGGTATTCATTGCCAGTTTTTTGGCGAAACGAGCCTCGGGTGTGTTTTCATTGTCAAAATAACCGTTGGCATTTACACGGGTCATGTCGTACATGGTCATTGCCGCAGTTGCTTTGATACGGGTGTCCTGTGCTGCTGCGTTGATTGCCATACCGCCCCAACCACAGATACCGATGATACCAATTCTGTCTGTGTCAATATTCTCCTGTACGGACAAAAAATCCACAGCCGCACAGAAATCTTCCGTATTGATGTCCGGAGAAGCCACATAACGAGGACTGCCGCCGCTTTCGCCTGTAAAGGACGGGTCAAAAGCAACGGTCAAAAATCCGTACTCTGCCATTTTTTGAGCATATAGACCGGAGGATTGCTCCTTGACCGCACCGAACGGACCGCTGACGGCAATAGCGGGAAGCTTGCCCACCACACTCTTTGGCGTGAACATATCCGCCGCCAGTGTGATGCCGTAGCGGTTATGGAAAGTCACTTTTTTGTGATCCACCTTGTCGTTTTTCGGGAACACCTTGTCCCATTCTTGTGTTAAGCTTAATTTTTCCATGATGGTAATATCTCCTTAGTTCTCGTCTAAAATTTCAATTTTATCAAGCCAGTCTGTAACTGCTGTTAATGCTTCATCCTGCGAATTTTGTGCCACAGAACCTCTTATTTCTAATCCATCCAAAACATCTGCACCTGTGCAGATTTCAGCAATGCTGCTGTCGGTGGAAGAAAGACCACTGCCTTCGTGGGTACAGAACGGAATGATTGTCTTTCCCGAAAAATCATAACTCTCAAGAAATGTGTAGACTGCCATCGGCATGTCGCTCCACCAAATCGGGTAACCGAGAAAGACAACATCATAATCTTCCATGCTTTCCACAGTAGCTGACAGTTCAGGACGGGCATCTTCTTCCTGCTCCTGCTTTGCGGTTTCTGTACAAGCTTCGTATTCATCGGGATATGGCACAACGGTGCTGATTTCGAATAGGTCAGCATCGACCTGTTCTGCAATCATATCTGCTATTATGTGAGTGTTTCCTTTTTTCAATATGCCCGACACCATAATTTTCACCAGTGCGGGAAAAGTATGCTACTAGAACTTTCATAGTTTCTGTATCTCCATTCTCATCTTGTTGTGTGCTGCTACTTTCTTCTTCTGCGGCATTACTTTCTTCTGAAACGGTATACCCGGTAGTTTCTGTTGTTTCGGCATTCTGACTGCTATTGCAGGCAGATAAGGCAAAACACATGAAAAGTATGAGTAACAACGATATAACTTTTTTCATAATCCATGTTAGCCATTGCAATCTTTCTGTATAACTGCTATACTAATGATAAAACATAAACCTAACTTTAGGTCAATGGGTTTGTAAAATAAATTTGTTAACTTTTTGTGGAGGCATACATGTATACGATTGGACAGGTTTCGGAAATGTTTGGACTTCCGATTTCAACTTTGCGCTATTATGACAAGCAGGGGCTTTTTCCGGGAATGGAAAGAATTTCCGGCATCCGTAAATTCAGTGAGAAAGAGATTGAAACATTACGTGTAATTGAGTGCCTGAAACGCTCCGGTCTGGAAATCAAGGATATTAAACAGTTTATGGACTGGTGTGTGGAGGGAGTAGCTACTTATCCTCAACGAAAAGAACTGTTTGAGAAGCAAAAGAAAACAGTGGAAGCTGAAATTGAACATTTAAGTCGTGTGTTGGATATGATTAAATTCAAGCGCTGGTATTATGAACAAGCCATGCAGGATGGCAACGAAGATCGGGTACATAGTATGATACCGGATAAGTTGCCGGAGGATATTCAAAAGATGTACGATCACGCACATAAAGAATAAAGAAATGCTGCATATTTGCCCTTTAGAGACAAATATACGGCATTAGTAGTATTCAAATGGAATGAAGGTTTAGTTTGTGGGTATAGAAAAAGCACCGTCCAAATAAACCTTGAACGATGCTCTGATAGTTAGCGGATTGTTGCTCAATCTTCTATCTCTTTATATTTTGTTTTATTGCAGTGGTCACTGCATCTATATTGAATGGCTTTGAAATGTGTCCGTTCATTCCAGAATCCAAGGATGCCTGTACATCTTCCTTGAAAGCATTTGCAGATTGTGCGATGATTGGAATTTTCGCAGCGTCTGGGCGCTCCTTGCTCATTGCACGAATTGCCCTTGCCGCCTGATGCCCATTCATTTTAGGCATCAGGACATCCATTAGAATCACATCCTATGTGTCTGCTGGATTGTTGGCAAAACAAGCAACTGCGTCCTGTCCGTCTACTGCACGAGTTACATGCATACCTGCTTCTTCGAGCAGCGTGATTGCCAATTCCGCATTCAGCTCATTATCTTCTGCGAGAAGAACCTTTACTCCATTAAGGCTGACATCTTGTATCAGATTCAGCTCAGGTATCTGTTTTGGGTCTGCAAGTTCCATAGGAATTTCTACTGTAAAAGACGAACCACACCCTTTCTTGCTGTGAACCGTAATTGTACCGCCCATCAGTTCTACAGATTGCTTGGAAATTGCCATTCCAAGCCCCGTTCCGGCATAATGTGTTCGTGCGCCGTTATCCTCCTGTGAAAAGGGTTCAAACAGCCTTTTCTGAAATTCTTCACTCATACCAATGCCATTGTCTTTTACCGCATAACTGCTTACAATATGCCGTTCGTCTATGCCCGGTTTGATACTAATTTCAAAAGTAATCGTTCCGCCATCTTTTGTAAACTTGACCGAATTGCTCAGAAGATTCGTCAATATCTCACGAATTTTTGTTGCATCCGTCAGAACATAAAGTTCTTTGGGGATGTTGCGATGTATCTCAAATGTTAAATCACGATTCAGTAGGAGTCCATCCACGATAGCAATCACATTATCTATTAGGACAGGCAAATTCTCCGGCTCAGGTGAGAAGCTTACCTTTCCGTTCTCGATACGGCTAAGATCCAGTACATTATTCAATAAAAACAGCAGATGCTCTGAACTTATTTTTACCTTTTGCAGACTATCGTGAATTTCAGATACATTTGTCTGGTTCAGTGCAATGTCCGTAAATCCGATAATAGCATTCATAGGTGATCGAATATCATGTGACATATTAAGTAAGAAGGATGATTTTGCTCTGTTTGCGGTCTCTGCTTTTTCCGCAGCCTCGCGCAACAAAATCGTCTGTTCAATTTCATCTTCTCTTTTTCTTTTGTAGCCGATAAAGCAGACAGCACAAAGCAAAAACAGCACACATCCTGCCATAGCTCCAACATAAACGGATGCTCTTCTTGTTCGCTTTACCAGCCCATTCACAGACTGCATATCCATTTCAATGCATAAAGCACCAACTATTTCATCCGAATCACCCGTTAAATCGCCCGTTATAGGATAACAGGCTGTGAAAATAGGACCCCATGTCGTATCAACAATGTTCTGCGAATACACCGTTTCTCCTGAAAGAGCCTTGTTAATATACGGAATCATTTCATCCTCAATATAGTCTCCCGGATGTCTGACATCTCCTGCGTTGGGATCCAGACCGTCCACCACATAGATCAGCCTGTTTTCTTCATTTCGGGTGGCGGTGTATAAATATCTGGTTGAATTCAGCGTTCGAATTTCATTTAGAAACGAGGAAACTTCGTGATACATTTCTGTATTTTCATCAGATTGATGGCGGAGCGTGGCAAATTCTTCTCTTCCGATTTTTTTATTTACCAATTTATGAATTGCATCTGCATTTTCCATATCACGTTTGAGTTCCGTTTCAAGGGCGATATCTGTATACGATTTTTGCAGAATATATGTATATGCTGATGCCAACAATGTGATTGAAAGCGTCAAAATTGCAAATAAACCTATGGAAAACTTGGTAAATCTCTGCTTTAACTCTTGGATGTCTTTGACTGACTTCTTGTCTGCTTGTGTTTTCATTCAATTTGACTCCACTTTTTATTTCATAGAAATATGTGGAAGGGGCTGATGTAAATACCGCATCTGCAGAGCGTGCATTTTTCCATCAGCTGATTCGCTTTTCAGATTTATCCTTTAATTGTTTCCTTATCCGTTCGGATGTTCAGATTTGTTGCTGACATACGCACAACCTACACATGGCTTACAGTATACTCACATACTCGTGTC
Source organism: Clostridium sp. AF27-5AA (assembly GCF_003478415.1). Classification (NCBI taxonomy): domain Bacteria; kingdom Bacillati; phylum Bacillota; class Clostridia; order Eubacteriales; family Clostridiaceae; genus Clostridium; species Clostridium sp. AF27-5AA. Next base: position 221,982 of record NZ_QUFH01000003.1, on the reverse strand, counting down.
ACGTCAATATAGTGTCATTATATGAGCTGTGAACTTTCTGTGAAAAGGCATCCATGTCAGATTGCGTAGCCATCTGCGAATAGCCTTTATATTCATCAGAAGGGTGATCCCTCTGGGATGGGGATTTATCCGTGGATATGCGGCTTTGCGGTATGAGAAGGTTTATTTTTTTGTTTGGGGTTTCAAACTTTTATGTGACAAAAATAACTGTCTGTGTTATTATAAAAATGATATAAGCGAAAATGACTTTTGCGGAAACGAAAGTATCTTTATATTTTTTTATCCGTATACTTCCCATGATGGGGATAAATACTTGCAAAGTTGATTACTAATATTTTTTCATTATTACAGGTACAATAAGAACATGTAATAGCGGAAATGAGGTATAGTTACTTGCAGGTAGAGAAGTATATTGCGGATAAAATAACATCTTTATGTGAAAAGCGTGATATCAGTAAATACAGATTATCGCAGCTGTCGGGAATTTCCCAGTCGTCACTGGGAAGGATCATGGCGCAGGAAAACCTGCCGTCGCTGATCACACTTGAAAAAATATGTGCAGCTTTGGGCGTGACATTATCGCAGTTTTTTCAGGAAGGTAATTCAGAGAATCTGACAGAAAAACAGAAAGAAGTTCTAGGGATATGGAACGATCTGAATGCAAATGAGCAGGAAACAGTAATGTCAATGCTTCGTGGACTTCGGAAGTAGAAGAACAGTTCAAGTATATATATCGACTGTTCTTTTTTTGTTTTCAGGCGTTAAAACGGTAATGTTTTTCTTGTGTACAGTAGAGCGCTATAGTATAATAAAACCAGTTTTTTGCATAAGTTTAAAAGCTATAATAAGGAAATCGGCAAACCAGATGAAAGTCTGGGACGCAAAACTACAGGGCCTGTAAAATGGCAGCCAGTTGCATAAAATGAGGTGCACTGTCTGTCTGACAGTGCTTTTTTGTGGTGTTATTTCATAGACGTAACAATAATGACTTTATATAGGAAAGAATGAGGAAAATGAAAGTATGAAAAAGGCAAAACGTTGTCTGATAGCGGTGGTGTCAGGTGTACTTGTAGCAGCTGCTGTCTTGTCTGGATGTGGACAGTCAAAGAAAGAAGTATCTAAAAATGATGATCATCTTACCGTTTATCTGTGGGAAAATCGTTTGATGAAAAATATTGCACCCTATATCCATGAACAGTTTCCTGATCAGGATATCGAATTTATTATTGGTAACAATGATACCGATTTATACAGTTATTTTAAAGAACATGATGAATTACCGGATATCATAACAGTACGTCGATTTTCTGGAACAGATGCACAGGACTTACAGCCTTATCTTATGGATTTTGCTTCTTATGATGTTGTTTCTAAGTATTATTCCTATGCGGTGCAATATTATAAGAATGAGGAGGATGAAATCCAGTGGCTGCCAATCTGTGGTATTCCGCAGACGATCATTGCCAACAAAACACTGTTTGATCAGTATGGCATAAAGATTCCAGAAAATTATGAGGAATATGTACAGGCCTGTCAGCAGTTTTATGATAATGGCATAAAACCGTATTCCATGGATCTTGGTGAAGACTGGTCTAATAATGAAATCATCCAGGCAGCGGCAATCGGTGAGTTTACAAGCCTGGATGGTATTGAATGGCGAAACGGTGCAGAGACTGCAGCGGATGAAGTAAAGTTTGATGATACATTATGGAAACGTATTTTTTCAGAAACCAGTCAGTTTCTTAAGGACTCGCATTTTGGCAAAGAAGATATCAATATTGACATCAATACAGGAACCCAGATGTTTGTCGAGGGAAAATCAGCAATGTTTCATGGACATCCGACGGTTATGCAGCAGCTGCAGAAACAGATGGATGCGGAGCTGATCCGTATTCCTTACTTTTCACAGACATCGGATGAATCCTATGTGTATATGACTCCGTCATTAAACATTGCATTTAACAAAAACCTGGAAAAAGACCGGGAGAAACTGGATACTGCACTGGATGTGCTGGATTGTATGATTTCAGAAGAGGGGCAAAAGCTGATTGCGGATGGAAGCGGTGTTATTTCATTGAATACAGATGTTCCAACCATGATGCAGGATGTACCTGGACTGGAAGAGGAAATTAAAAATAATGCTGTTTATATCCGATATTCCGCTCAAAAATCATTTGATGCAAGTCTTGAGGCTGTTCACGGATTACTGTCAGGGGAAATGGATGAAACACAGGCTTATGATACTTTGCGCAGTGTAATGAATCGTAAAGTTCCGGAAGAAAAAGCAACGGTGAATTTTGAAAATGAATATTCCATTTCACTGAACGATAGAAATGGCCGTGATTCAGCATCTTCCATTTTAACTACGATCAGAGAAGAAAATGATGCACAGCTGGCTCTGGCACCATATTATTATTTCACTTCTTCTATGTATAAAGGAGAATGCACCAATAGCCGGGTTGGCATGATGACAGCAAAGAGTTCAGATACAGCATTATATTTTACAAAAATTAGTGGTAAACAGGTTTGTGAACTCGTGGAAAATTATTTCGCCGATGCGGATGAGAATTTTTATGTAACCAATAAATACGAATTACCAATTGCATCCGGTATGAAAATTATCGTCAATCAAGCGGAAAGTGGATTTTCATTAAAGGACTTGACAGTTAATGATAAGAAAATAGACAAAGAAAAGGAATACTCTATTCTTCTTACAGACACCACAATGTCTGTTTTGAAAAAAATAAATCCGAAATGTGAGATTGAGCAGCTTAAAGATACAACATTATCAAGTGCATGGATCGAAGCAATGTCAAAAGGACAGCAGCCGTCAGCACCGGAAGATTATATAGAGGTTGAACAGTAAAAGTGGAGATAGAACAAACGGTAAATAAAAGAAAAAAAATAACAAGGCTGTTGCTTATACTACTTATTATTCTTTTAAGCGTAGTTTGTATAAAGTATCTTATAAGTAAGTCTAGCAAGTATATCAGTGAAAATGGAAAAAGCAGTATGGGAGCTGTTGTTGAGCAGATGCAGCAGACCTATGATCTTCAAGTGAGTGGGTACTACAGCCAGCTGCAGTTGGTTAAGGAATTTTTACTTCATGAGAGGGAGCTGTCTCTTGAAACGGATATGAACAAAAGTTTCTTTGAAGCATGGGAAAAAGAATCGGAAAGTACACTTATATTCCTTCGGGAAAATGGTCAGGCAATATCAGCAGGTGGAACAAAAATGCGGATTGATATGCCAAGTAAATTTCTGCTGGACTTAAAGAATGGATACAATATTGGAAAACTGGTGCGTGTTGATTATGATCAGAAGAAAAAAGACGGTTATCTGGTTGCGATTCCATGTCAGGAATATACTATCAATGGGGAAATTTATACGGCAATTGGAAGCGTGTATGATCATTCGAAACTGGATTCCATGTTAAAACTGAAAGGTTATGACGGGAAAGCATATTTGTTCATTCTGGATAATGACGGAAATATTACGTATACGAACCAGAGTGGTGATAAATACCTGCGTAATTATTCCCTGTTAAAACATTTAAAAGGAGAACAGGCTATTACAGAAGAAGAGGCTGATTTGTTCAAAAAGAAGTTTAATAACAGAGAATCCGGAGTTGCACTTTTGGGAAAACAGAACCCCTATTATCTGGGGTATTGCCCGATAGAAAGCAACAACACCATTTTGGTATGTATTGTGGAAAGGGGAGTTGTTGACAATGTGCTGAGGGATTACCAGAAAACGGTGTTGTTTACAACAATACTCATGGCAGGTTATATATTTTTACTTTTTGCCGGATTATTCTACAGTATTTCCAGACTTAGTCTTGCAGATCAAAAAGCAGAATATGAAAAAAGAAATAATGAACTTCATTTACAAACAATGAAGGAAATGGAAGTAGTCAATCAAAAACTGAAAAAGGCAAAGAACGTTGCAACAGAGGCTTTGCAGACAGCTGAAAATGCAAATAAGGCGAAAACGGATTTCCTGTCTAATATGTCACATGATATTCGTACACCTATGAATGCAATCATTGGTATCACATCTTTGATCAGACATGATGCAGGTAATAAAGCAAAAGTTATAGAGTATGCAGAAAAAATAGACATTTCATCACAGCACCTGTTAGGAATTATCAATGATGTTCTGGATATGAGCAAGATTGAGGCAGGAAAAACAGTCTTCAAGTATTCTGACTTTTCTATTCTGGATCTTGTACAGGAACTTGACACTATATTTCATACTCAAATATATGAAAAGCAGCAGACCCTTACAATCATAAAAGAAAATATTCAGCATGAGTGGGTGAATGCGGATCAGGTTCACCTGATGCAGATTTTCAGCAACCTGCTTTCCAATGCAGTGAAGTATACCCAGGAAGGTGGGGGAATTCAGTTCTTTGTAGAAGAATGTGAGACAAAGTCATCTGTCTATGCAAAGTACCGTTTCTTAGTTAGCGATAATGGTATGGGAATGTCGGCAGATTTCAAGGATACAATTTTTGATGCGTTTACCCGTGCGGAAAGTTCCCTTACAAATAAAATACAGGGAACCGGACTTGGAATGGCGATTACTAAGAATCTGGTTGAGGCAATGGGAGGTACCATTGATGTGGAGAGTGAATTGGGACAGGGAAGCTGTTTTGAGGTTCTCTTGGATCTGAAAATTGCAGAGGATAGAACGGTTGCTCTGGCGGCACAAGAAGAAACAGATGAGCAGGATGGAAATATTCTGCAGGGAATGAAATTCCTGTGTGCAGAGGATAATGAGTTGAACGCGGAGATCCTGATAGAACTGTTAAAGATTGAAGGTGCGGAATGTACCATTTGTGAAAATGGCGAAGAGATTTTGGAAGCATTTGAACAGTCTGCTCCAGGTGATTATGACATGATTCTGATGGATGTGCAGATGCCTGTTATGAATGGTTATGATGCAACGAAGGCAATCCGCAGAAGCTCCCATGAAGTAGCAAAGAAAATTCCAATCATTGCAATGTCTGCCAATGCATTCTCGGAGGACGTTCAGCATTCTCTGGCAGCTGGTATGAATGCACATATTTCAAAACCGGTTGAGATGAAGGTGCTGGAAAAGACGATCAGAAGCATAAAATCTGGTGGGGGGGGGTACCGAACCGCAGGTCACTGAACAGTAACAAATGGATTTGATGCGGCAGTGCAATTTTATTAAACCAGGAGGTTGACAAGGAGATTTAATATGATTTCGAGAGCAAAGAAATATGTGGCAGTGTTACTGGCTTTTGTATGCGTGTGTATGATATTTTCTCCCCAGACCGCATATGCAGCCGAGGACAGTTCGCAGCATGAAACTGTCAAAGTCGGTTTCTTTGCCATGGATGGTTATCATGTGATGGATGAAGAAGGCAACCGCAGCGGGTATGGCTATGATTTTCTTCGGCTGATGGCCCGTTATTGGGATGTAGATTACGAATATGTCGGATATGATAAGAGCTGGGATGATATGCAGCAGATGCTTGAAGATGGCGAGATTGACATGGTAACATCTGCCCGCAAAACACCGGACAGAGAAGAAAAGTTTGATTTTTCACGTCCAATCGGAACCAATTATGGGATGCTGACCGTCCGCAGTGACAACAGCACGATTGTGGACGGCAATTACAGCACTTACAACGGTATGCGTGTGGCGCTTTTGAACGGAAACACCCGGAATGAAGAGTTTGCGGATTTTGCAGACAACAAAGGATTTACATATGTTCCATCTTATTTTGATACGACCACAGAAATGGATGAAGCCCTTCAGAGCGAAAAAGTTGATGCGATTGTTACCAGTTCTCTGAGAAAAACAAACAATGAGCGAATCGTGGAGAAATTTGGCAGCAGCGATTTCTATGTCATTGTTAAAAAGGGCAATACAGAATTGCTGAATGAGATCAATTATGCGATCGATCAGATGAATGCGGTTGAGGGTGACTGGAAAACGACGCTTTACAATAAAAATTATGAAAGCATAGAAACTAAGAATCTGGAATATACGGAGAAAGAAAAAAGTATTATTTCACAGTATTCCAAGGACAACCCGCTTCATGTTCTGTGTGATCCGACCCGTTATCCATATTCTTATAATGAAAATGGTGAGATGAAGGGTATTATCCCGGATTACTTCCGGAAAATTGCAGACTATGCCGGGATTTCCTATGAGTTTCTTACACCTGTCACCAGAGATGAGTATATTGCTTATCAGAAAAATAAGGAAACCACAGATATGAGCATCGATGCACGCCTGGAAACAGATAACTATGCTGAGACGAAAAAATGGGGGATTACTGCACCTTTCATTACGATGCAGCTGGCAAGGGTGACACGGCGTGACTTTGATGGGAAAATTAATGTTGTTACTACTGTTGACCAGACAGTATCAAATTCAATTGAAGATGCAATGGCACCCGGTGCAGAAAAACTGATGTGCAGTACCCGACAGGAAATGATGGAAGCTGTCCGTAAGGGTAAAGCAGATGCTGCCTTCGTCTACTATTACATGGCACAGGCGTTTGTGAACAGTGACACTACAGGCACCATGACATATACTCTGCTGGAACAGCCTACATTCACCTACCGCATGGTAATTTCATCAACTGAGAACCATGCGCTGGCTGGTATTCTGACGAAAGCAATGTATGCCATGCCCCAAAATCTTGTTGAAGATCTTGCAGCACAGTATACCACATACAAAGCAACAGAGCTGACATTTGTTGACTGGATCCGTCTGCATCCTGTTGTTACTGTTTTGGTTCTTCTTATTTTTGGATGGCTGCTGACTGCTATGGCTGTGACAATGGTGCGTCTCAGTGCAAGAAAAAAAGCTCAGAAGGCGGCCCAGGAGAAAGCTGAGGAAATGGCGGAACTGGCAGAGCAGGCACAGGCTGCAAACAAGGCAAAAACAGCATTTCTGTCACATATGTCCCATGATATGAGGACACCGATGAATGCAATCATAGGATTTACCGGTATTGCAATGAAAAATAATCCGTCAGACGAAGTGAAAAATTGTCTGGAAAAGATTGACGAAAGCTCAGAGCATTTACTGTCGCTGATCAATGATATATTAGATCTGACCCGCATCGAAAGTGGAAAAGTGAATTACAATCCGGTACCGGCGGATGTGAAAAACATTACAGATTCTGCATTGGATATTACAAAAGGTTTTCTTACGAACAGGGATATCAACTTTAAGATTCGGCGTGAAGAAGCAAAGATTCCAAATGTGCTTGCGGATCCTGCACGCCTGCGTGATGTGCTGGTCAATATTCTGAGCAATGCCGTAAAATTCACTCCGGATGGAGGGACGATTACATTTGAAGCCCGGTGTCAGGAAAAGGGCGGGGATGGATATATAAATATGCGTTATCGCATTTCGGATACTGGTATTGGCATGAGTGAGGAATTTACAAAAGAAGTTTTTGAGGAATTTGCGCAGGAAGATTCCGATGTGAGAACGCAGTACCATGGAGTTGGACTGGGGATGGCTATCGTAAAGAAGTATGTAGATATGATGGGTGGAACTATTTCCGTGCAGAGTAAAAAGCATGAGGGAACCACATTTACTGTGGATATTCCTTTGGAAATTACAGATAAGGAATGTAATAAGTCAGACACAGGTTTTTCTGAAAAGGTAAATCTTACAGGTGTGAATGTCCTTCTTGTAGAGGATAATGAACTGAATGCAGAGATTGCTACCGTGCAGTTGGAAGAGTTCGGGATGAATGTAGAAAGAGCTGTGGATGGAAAGAATGCTGTTGAGATTTTCAGAAATCATCCGGAAGGCACATTTGATGTAATCCTGATGGATATCATGATGCATGAAATGAATGGTTATGAAGCAGCAAAAGCAATCAGGGCAATGAATGACAGACCGGATGGAAAAAACATTCCTATTATAGCAATGACAGCTAATTCATTTGCAGAAGATGTTCAGGCATCACTGGATGCAGGAATGAACGCACATTTGTCAAAGCCGATTGTGATTGATGAAGTTATAAAAACGATTTTAAGGTATGTATATAATTGATTCGCAGAGGTTCATGAATTAGTGGAATACAATTGACAGGAGGACTAAAATATGACAATGCAAGAGTGTTACGAAGCTATTGGAGGAAACTATGAAGCTGTCTTGGGACGCCTTCACAGCGAAGCACTGATTCGGAGATTTGCATTAAAGTTCCTTGAAGATCAGAGTTATATACAGTTAAAACAGGCATTGGAAAATAAAAATTATGAAGATGCTTTCCGCGGTGCACACACACTGAAAGGGGTGTGTCAGAATCTTTCTTTTGACCGTCTGTATGAGGTTAGTCATGAGTTGATAGAACTTTTGAGAGATGGAACCGGAGAGCAGCCGGGGATATCGGAAGCAATGGAAAAAGTAACAGAAGTATATGAGATGACAATTGAAGAAATAAAGAAGGGGCTGTAGTATTAAGTAATGCGACATGACTTTCTGCCTTGAATCAAGTGCTTGGAACATCATAAAAATGAGTGGATAAAGGAAACAAAATGTCGATTCACCAATAATTGGCCAAAGCGAACGTGGGAAAACTCCACCGCTCCCAGCGCATGGCCGATTCGCTTCGGTGCTTCCGGCTCTGCTTCCATCTCCGGCTCATCCAGCAGCTCATATACCCGCTCCATGGAGGCCAGCGCCGATTGCAGAGAGTTTGTCATATAGGAAAGCTCTGTGATCGGTTCGCTGGACATGTTCATGTACTGGAAAAAGGCCTGGAACGTGCCGGGGGTCAGGCTGCCTTTCATAAGCATCCCACCGCCGAGGATCGCAATCCATGTGTCTGCCCTCCACGGCAATGTTGATCTTGTCGGCGGTGATGGTAGGGATCAGCAAAGCGCCTGCCGCATTCGCCAGCGTGACAAGTAGGATGAATACACACTTGCCGCGATAGGGGTTGAGAAATGGCAACAGATTTTTGAAAGATGAATCACGCTTTCCACAGACTATGGAGGTTGCAATAAGCGTAGACCGCTTCGACTTCATCGCCCTCGCAGAGAGCGAAGCAGACCTCCGGATTTTCGCCGGGATGCAGTTCCTTGCGCTGATTGCCTTGCTTGGTCTGGAGAGATACCCATTCGATGTAGTGCTCCGGCAGCATAGGATGCTCCAAGGAGCCGACCTTGACATGGACGATGCCGTTTTCTACCGTCCAGACGGGAACATGCTTCTCCACGGCGGCGTCGGTGGTGCCGGGAACGATCTCGCTCATCGGCTCGCCGCAGCAGATGACGGGAACGCCCGTGTCCTTGACCTTGGCAATGATGTTACCGCAATGCTTGCAAATGTAAAACTTCTGCTCCATGATGATTCTCCTTTTCTTTCTTTAATAATTTTCCGCGTGGATCTCAAAATAGCTCTGGGGATGATTGCAGGCAGGGCAGACTTCCGGCGCTTTCTCACCGATCACAATGTGGCCGCAGTTGCGGCACTCCCATACCTTGACCTCACTCTTTGCAAAGACCTCCGCCATCTCCACATTGTGCAGCAGGGCACGGTAGCGCTCCTCATGGTGCTTTTCAATAGCGGCAACCAGACGGAAGCGCTGCGCCAGTTCATGAAAGCCTTCTTCATCGGCGGTTTTGGCAAAGCCGTCGTACATATCCGTCCACTCGTAGTTCTCGCCCTCAGCGGCAGAGAGAAGATTTTCAGAGGTATCGCCAATGCCGTTCAGTTCTTTGAACCACAGCTTAGCATGTTCCTTTTCGTTGTCAGCGGTTTTAAGGAACAACGCCGCGATCTGCTCATGGGTCATGTGTATCGTGTCGGAGTCAGTACGTTCCGCTTCGGCAAGGAGAAACTCTGCCAGCCGCCGATCCAATCCCTTGAACATGATCTGCTGCATCGCCCACATCACATCAGAAAAGCGTTTCCATTTCGTGTTCGGTCAAGGATGACCAGAACGGAAGCTGTGTCAGTGTTCGTTCCATATCAATGGCAGCTATGCTTGCCGCAGCCGTGGTTACCGCAGGTGTGACCAGACTCGCCGTGCTCATGGTCATGGTGATCACAATGAACATTGGGGTCATAGCCCAGATTTCCGCTGAGCAATGCGCTCACTGCTGCGTCAGCGTCCCCACTGACACCGCCGTAGAGCTTGATGCCCGCTTCGGCCAGAGCTGCCTGGGCACCGCCGCCGATGCCCCCGCAAATCAAAGTGTCCACGCCGTTCTGCATCAGGAAGCCTGCCAGTGCGCCGTGACCGCTGCCGTTGGTATCAACAACTTCCGCATGAGTGATTTTGCCGTCTGTAGCTTCATAAAGCTTGAACTGTTCGGTATGGCCGAAATGCTGAAAAATTTGACCGTTTTCATAGGTAACTGCAATTTTCATAATGGAATCTCCTTTGCATTTTTTGTTGGATTTTTCTGTGTTGGCTCTCTGCATCCGGCACCAACGGCCGCAGTGGGCTGCCTCCTGTCCTCCGCAGATGCGGTAGTTTCCCCCGGTGATGTGCAGCGGTTTCCCGTGGACAAGACACGCTGCGATCTTGCGCCGTGCGACTTCGTAAATCTCCTGCACGGTAGAGCGTGAAATGTCCATTTGCGCGGCACACTGTTCGTGGGTTTGCTGCTCCAAGTCAACCAGACGAATGACCTCGTATTCGTCCAGCGTCAGCAGGATCGGCTTGGTATTCTCGCACCCATTGGGGCAGAAGGTATCAATTTGTGGTGCGCCACAAATCCGGCGGCACCGTGGCGGTCTTGGCATGGACGATTTCCTCCTTTTGTTTTCGGTATATACCGATTATAACATCTCACGCAGAAAAATCAATACAGATTTTTTAAAAGCCGCTGTAATGCTTATCTCCGAGCTGTGTGTCGGCTGCATGAGTTTCGGCAAGGCAGGGACCATGCACGACTGGACGCTGGATGAAACAGAGAAAGTGGTCAAACACGCACTTGAAACCCTATCTTCCTCACCGCGTTGTGGGAGGCATTGACCAGAATCCCGCGGATGGCAGCCGGAAATGCAGCGCCGTCCCAATCAGCGGCTTTTCTGTTTCCGGTATTCCGTTGGGGTTAATTGGTAGCGTTTTTTGAATAATCTGCAAAAATAGTCAACGTTATGAAAACCTGTCTCAGAAGAAATGAGACTGACTTTTTTCTCGGTTTTTGAAAGCAACTGACCGGCCTGTTTTAAACGGTAGTTAATGAGATAGTTAACCGGCGTTATATGTAAATATTTCCGAAACAGATTCAAAGCGGTACTTTTACTGACCATTGCCTGTTCTGCAATGTCATCCAATGAGATACTCCGTGAGTAATTTAGATGGATAAATTGCAGCATGAGCTGTAACCGGGCTTGAGAAGCGGTTGAATGATCCTTGTGTTCTTCCTGATATGAAATGTCTGTGTTTTCAAATATTTCCAGCCAGAGATTCTGAAGGAGAGAACTGGTAAGGAGTTCTTTGGATAAAACGGAATCCTGTGCAGAAATAATTTGCCGCATGATAGATAAAACCTTTGCTTGCCAGCATACTTTTTTATGAAATACGAGAAATGGCAATGAGGAAGAAATGATCGGCAGAATATATTTCTGATAAATCAGGCTGTCGCAAGGGGCAATAAAAGAAGGCATAAATACAAAATTGGGAATGAGGGCTTTTGAGGGAGAATAAAGGCGATGGAGTACCTTTGTATTAATGAATACGCCATTTCCTTCGGTTAAATGAAATTGGTCTTCTCCAATCCACAAAGTAACGGTTCCGGATTCAATATAAATAAACTCCAATTCAGTATGCCAGTGCCATTCGATACAGTTGAAATCGAAAACGGACAGATCTTCATAATAAAACTGGAAAGGATAGAGAGTGCTTCCGTGCTGAGCTGTCTCCATCAAATCTTCACCTGTAATGATTTTGGTATAGGTTGTATTTATATTCATAGAAACCCCACTCTTTGAAACATACTTTACGATATTATACAATAAATTTCGGAAATAAATCAATGAAAATAAAGATGTTATGTTATATAATTCAATAAAAAACGAGGAGTGATGACCATGCCAAATTACCGGAAAACAAAAATAGCCTGTTATATGGGATTTATTACACAGGCAATTGCAGCTAATTTTGCCCCATTGTTATTTTTGAAATTTCATAATGATTATCAGATTGCACTTGGAAAAATCGCATTGATTTCTACCTGCTTTTTCCTTACACAGTTGTTGGTAGACCTGTTTTGTGCAAAGTTTGTGGACAAAATAGGGTATCGCATCTGTATTGTTACTTCTGAGGTATGTTCCGCAGCAGGATTGGTTGGTCTGGCTTTTTTGCCAGAGCTTTTGCCGGAACCGCTTGTTGGAATTATCCTGAGTGTGATTGTATATGCAGTCGGAAGTGGTCTGATTGAAGTGCTTTGCAGCCCGATCGTGGAGGCGTGTCCATTTGATAACAAAGAGGCAACGATGAGTCTGCTTCACTCTTTTTATTGTTGGGGAGCAGTGGGAACGATTGTGATCTCTACACTGTTTTTTGCGGTGTTTGGCATGGACAGCTGGAAATGGCTGGCTGTCTTATGGGCGCTTGTTCCGGCCATAAATATCTATAATTTTGCAACCTGTCCGATCGAGCATTTGGTAGATGAGGGGGAAGGAATGGGAATAAAAGAACTGTTTCGAAAACCTCTTTTCTGGCTTTCCATATGCTTGATGATTTGCTCCGGTGCATCAGAACTGGCTATGGCACAATGGGCATCTGCTTATGCGGAAGCTGCTCTGGGGCTGTCAAAGACAGTTGGTGACCTGGCCGGTCCCTGCATGTTTGCTGTTACAATGGGGATCAGTCGTATAATTTTCGGAAAATATGGTGATAAAATGGATCTGATGAAATTTATGATCGGATCTGGAATTTTATGTGTGATATGCTACCTGCTTGCTTCTGTATCGTTGAATCCGATATCAGGTTTGATTGGATGTATTATCTGTGGCTTTTCTGTTGGGATTATGTGGCCCGGCACAATCAGTATTTCATCAGAAAGATTTCCGGCAGGTGGAACGGCTATGTTTGCTTTGCTTGCTATGGCGGGGGACCTGGGTGGAAGCATAGGTCCGGGGATTGTTGGACGTGTTACACAAAGTGCAGGAGACAATATTCGTGCAGGTATGGGAGTTGGGCTATTGTTCCCGGTTATTTTATTAATCGTGCTTTTTATTTTTGCAAGGCAAAAAAATAATAAATGAAAGCTTTTTTACAATCAATTCAAAGCCAAGAAGTATAAAGCCAAAGCTCATGAAAAGTCAGTACAAAAGGTAGTAAGAAAATGGAATGACCAAAGGCAAGCGGGAAGTGCCAGAAGATGATGCCCTTGACTTTTCTTCAAAAAAGTTTTACTATCAAATCATTATTAGATAGTATTAAAAACTAGATATCGGGGTAATGTAAAAAAGAAGTGGTTTGAAAGTTGAAGAAAGGCAGGGGCGATCAGGACATGAATAAGAAAGCATGGAAAGCGGGTGCGGTATCGGCACTGGCAGTTGGAGCGGGGCTGGCGGCAGCGGCGTCGAAGCGGAAAAAGGCAGGAAAAGTGGTTAAGTCGGCTTCGGATTACCGGAATACGGAACGCGGCAGCCAGGAGAAAAACAGCAAGGGAATTTATTATTCAAAGGGAAATTATGAGGCATTTGCACGTCCGGAGAAACCGGCGGGAATCGAGGGCAAATCGGCTTATATCGTCGGAAGTGGATTGGCTTCTCTGGCGGCGGCGTGTTTTCTAGTGAGAGACGCACAGATGCCGGGAGAAAATATCCATATTCTGGAGGCGATGGAGGTAGCAGGTGGTGCATGTGACGGTATTCAGGATCCGACCCGTGGATATGTGATGCGCGGCGGCCGCGAGATGGAGGATCATTTTGAGTGCCTGTGGGATCTGTTCCGCAGCATCCCGTCCCTGGAGGTGCCGGGGGCATCAGTTCTCGATGAATATTACTGGCTGAATAAACACGATCCGAACTACTCGCTCTGCCGTGCGACGGTCAACCGAGGCGAGGATGCACACACGGACGGCAAATTCCGCTTGAGCCAGAAAGGCAGCATGGAGATCATGAAGCTGTTCTTCACGAAGGATGAGGATCTGTATGACAAATCCATTGAGGATGTGTTTGATAATGAGGTGTTTGATTCGGATTTCTGGCTGTACTGGAGAACAATGTTTGCGTTTGAAAATTGGCACAGTGCATTAGAGATGAAACGCTATTTTCAGCGTTTTATCCACCACATTGGCGGACTTCCGGATTTCTCGGCACTTAAATTTACGCGTTACAACCAGTATGAGTCGCTGATTCTGCCGATGCAGAAATATCTGGAGACGGCAGGCGTCCAGATCCAGTTTGGCACCGAGGTTACGAATGTGCGGTTTGACATCCAGGGTGAGAAAAAGGTTGCGAAGGCGATCGAGTACGTGAAGGGCGGCGAGAAGAAGGAAATCGCGTTGACTGAGGATGATTTTGTCTTTATTACGAACGGAAGCTGTACTGAGGGAACGATCTACGGTGACCAGAATCAGGCACCGGTAGAAGGTGCGGAAGTGCGTACCAGCGGCTGCTGGAGTCTGTGGCGTCAGATTGCTGCGCAGGATCCGGCATTTGGACATCCGGAGAAATTCTGCTCGGATATCCAGAAGACGAACTGGGAGTCTGCGACGGTCACGACTTCGGATGAGACAATCATTTCCCAGATCCGCAAGATTTGCCGCAGGGATCCGAGAAGTGGACGCGTCGTAACAGGCGGTATCGTGAGCTGCCGTGATTCAAGCTGGCTGCTCAGCTGGACGATCAACCGTCAGGGACAGTTCAAAGCGCAGGATAAGGACGAGATCTGCGTCTGGGTATACAGTTTATTTACGGATGTACCGGGCGATTATGTGAAGAAGCCGATGCGCGCCTGCACGGGCAAGGAGATCACAGAAGAATGGCTGTACCATCTCGGAATCCCGGAGGATCAGATCGAGGAACTGGCTGAGAACCATGCGAACTGTACGCCGACGATGATGCCGTATATTACAGCATTCTTTATGCCGCGGCGTGCCGGAGACCGCCCGGACGTTATCCCGGATGGATGTGTCAATGCGGCATTTCTGGGGCAGTTTGCGGAGACCCCGCGTGATACTATTTTCACGACCGAGTATTCCGTCCGCACCGCGATGGAAGCGGTGTATGGCTTGTGCGGCGTAGACCGCGGCGTACCGGAGGTATGGGGAAGTGTCTACGATATCCGCGAGCTTCTGGACAGCACGGTCAAGCTGATGGACGGCAGATCGCCGCTGGAAATGAAGCTGCCGATGCCGTTTGAAGCACTCAAAAAGCCGATTCTCCGGAAGATTGACAAGACGGTGATTGGAAAGCTGCTGCGCGATCACGGCGTGCTGAAAGACTGGATGGTGTAAGAGACTGAGGAACGCAGGTGTTACTGTTCACAGTAACACGCAGGTAAATATGGCTGCGTTAGATAAAGGAAAACAGGCTGTCACAAACAGAAGGCCCCGGACGGAAAACGTTCGTTTGGCATTCGTGTGGCAGCCTTTTTTGTGTAACAGGAAATTGTCGTGAGGCACATTCTTTTTCACTTGCCCGTTTTTCTCTGACATGATACAATAAAGATTGGCGTAAATGTAGAAAATTTGAGAAGAAAACGATTTTGAAAAGGATCGTTTGATAGATGTGAGGGAAAATAGATGGATTATTTACTTTGTATCCCGGCGCGGGAGACAAATACGAGAGAGAATTGTGAGAAAATACATAATGTTCTGGCGCGCATGTCCGATACCTACAAACTGCGGATTGTACCGGAACCGGTTAAGAATAAGCAGTTTCCATGTCCGCCGTATTACAAGAAATACCGGATCTACAAGCCGGTAAAGGAACGCGATACGAACGGAGAGGCATATCTGGAAAAAGAAGAGGAAGAGATGCTCTTGAGTTCCTGCAAGACGGAGGAAGAGCAGGAACTGATGAAAAGCTGTATCTATGCGTACCAGTATTCGGCGGCGATCGTACTTAAAAGCTTCCGGGAGAAGGAAAAGAAAAATAAGATGCAGGTTCGACCTCTTTCGGAGCGGACACAGGCGCCAAGAGGCGTAAGTGGTCCGAATAGGGGAACACGTCTGGAAACACCGGAAAAAGCCGAAAAGCCGGAACAGGAGCGCAGCGCACAAGAACGTCCGTCTGGCAGTGACAGACCGGAACGATCGGAGAGAAGCTATCGGAACCGTACAGCGGATCGTGCTGCTGAGGGGAATACTGAGCGCACGCAGGGCAGAGAAAGAGCTTGCTCAGAGAGAGAGAGGGCAGCGCGTGTTTCGGGAGCCGAGAGAGCAGCGGACAGACGTAGCGGAAACCGCGCGGTGCCGGAAAATGAGAAACGGGAAGACCGCCCGGCTTCTGGAAGGCGGGAGCGGTTTGAGCGCCGTCCATCGCGCAGAGGAGAACGGCCAGAAGTGGAGAAAAATGAGGCCGTGAAAGACCCAGTGCAGGGCGAACTTCCGTTCCGCGCTTACATGGAGACAGGCAGCCTCCCGGCGTTCCGGGATACGGCAGCAACGGTGACTGTACAGCCGATACAGCGGAAGAAAGAAGGTTATATGCCGATGGAGCGCAAACCGGCCGCGCAGACGCAGGAGCCGGAACCACAGGTGTAAGGTATGTGACAGAAACAGAACGATAAAATTAAATCACAGAATTTATAGAATGGCATCGAAACAATAAGAGTTCCGATGCCATTTGAGCATCAAACAGGACTATGCTTTCCATTTCTTTATTCTAACCATTCAGTTCTAATCCCCCCTATTTTCCGCATATGAATAAATGCAGTCTGTGAAAAGTACAGAACAGGGACAGAAAAAGGGGGAAATGCGCATGTATGAGAACCGGACGGTGGAAGAGGTGTGCAGGGAGTTTTCGGTCGATTTGCGGACAGGCTTATCGGCAGCGGAAGTGGAGGTGCGGCAGCGCCATTATGGGGAAAATGAGCTGCGGGAAGCACCACCGCGGAGTCTGATTGTGCGCATCGGGGCACAGCTTTGCGACTCCCTGATTTTTGTGTTGTTTGCGGCAGCCGGGATCTCCCTGCTTTTGGGCGAGTACGGCGATGCGGGGGTAATTCTGGCGGTTGTCGTATTAAATGCCACGGTGGGCGTGATTCAGGAGGGGAAGGCGGAGAAAGCGCTCGAATCCTTAAAACGGATGACGCAGCTGGAGGCGGTTGTGATCCGGGAAGGAAAAGGGCGGGAGATTGCCGCGCGGGAGCTGGTGCCGGGGGATCTGGTCGTGCTCGATGCCGGGCGGCAGGTTCCAGCCGACCTGCGTCTTACCGAGACAGCTGAAATGCGGGCAGAAGAATCAGCGCTGACCGGCGAATCGCGGGCGGTTGAGAAAAACAGCCATTTTTTAGCCGCCGGTGCGCTTCCGGTGGCAGAGCGTAAAAATGAGACATTTATGACTTCTTATGTGACGGCAGGGCGGGGAAAGGGAATTGTCATCGCCACCGGCATGAATACGGAGGTAGGGCGGATTGCCTCTCTGATCCGCGAGGCGCCGGAGGAGGAGACACCGTTGCAAAAAAGGCTGTCGGATCTGGGGAAACTATTGAGTATTCTTACGATCGGGCTGTGCGTTTTATTATTTGCCCTCGCCGTCTGGCAGAAGCGCGACGTGATGGAAATGCTGCTCACTGCGATTTCCCTGGCGGTAGCTGCCGTGCCGGAGGGGCTTCCGACGACGGTGACGATTGTGCTGGCGCTGGGAGTGACGAAAATGGCGCGGGCTGGCACGATCGTGCGCCGTCTTCCGTCCGTGGAAACACTGGGGGCAGTCAGCGTGGTCTGCTCAGATAAAACGGGGACGCTGACGAAAAATGAGATGACGGTGACGACATGTTATGTAAATCGACAGGAGTATACGGAACAGGAATTGGCGCGCTCTAAGGAAAGAGAAGTGGGAAAACGGCTTCTGGAGGTATTTGCGCTGTGCAGCGATGCCGGGGAGACGGTGGGGGATGCCACCGAGCGGGCGCTGTACGGATTTTGTGAAAATTGTGGTGTTTCTCCGGAGCATCTGCGTCGGAGATATCCGCGGAAAGGGGAGATTCCCTTTGATTCGGATCGGAAGAGAATGACGACGGTGCATGAGCAGGGAGAAAACTGGATTTCTTGTGTAAAAGGGGCGCCGGATGTGATTCTTAAAAGGTGTCGTTATGAGATGGAAGAGGACAAAATTGTGCCGCTGACCAGGGAGAGGCGGACAGAGATTGAGGCGGAGATCACGCGTATGTCCGCGCGTGCCCTGCGAGTACTCGCGGGGGCGTATAGGGAGCTTCAAACAGGAAAAATGCCGGATGGAAAGAGGGAGAAACAGGTGGGACAGCTGGAGCAGAACCTGATATTTCTGGGTCTGGCAGGCATGATGGATCCGCCGAGGGAGGCAGCAGCCGGGGCAGTTGAGGCATTTCGCAGGGCATCTGTGCGGACGGTCATGATCACTGGAGATCATGCAGACACGGCGCTTGCGATCGCCAGGCAGCTGGGGATTGCCAAACGGCGGGAAGAATGCATGACGGGGGCGCAGCTGGAAACGCTGGATGAGGGAGCTCTGGAGGAACGAATCGGTTCTGTATCAGTCTTTGCACGGGTGTCGCCGGAACATAAAGTCCGGATTGTGCGGGCTTTAAAACGCGCCGGGTGCGTGACGGCGATGACCGGGGACGGCGTAAATGATGCGCCGGCGCTTAAATCAGCCGATATCGGGATCGCGATGGGAAAGAGTGGCACCGATGTGGCGCGGCAGGCGGCGGATATGGTTTTGACGGATGATAATTTTGCGACGATCGAGAGGGCAATTGAGGAAGGGCGCGGCATCTATGAAAATATACGAAAATCTATACTGTTTCTGCTTTCCTCCAATCTGGGGGAGATTTTAACCATGTTTGCCGCCGTTGCTATCGGAATACCGGCGCCGCTGGGAGCCGGGCACATCCTTTGGATCAATCTGATTACGGATTCGCTTCCGGCGCTGGCACTCGGCATGGATGGAAACGACCGGGAGAACTTGATGCGTCAGCCGCCGCGCCGGACGGGCGAGTCGCTGTTTGCCGGAGGAGGGTGGTTCTGCATGGTATTTTACGGGTCTCTGATTGCAGCAGTCACGCTGGGGGCATTTTTCAGCAGACAGGAGCTTTTGCGGGCGCAGACGTATGCATTTACCGTTCTGGGGCTGTCGGAGCTCTTTCATGCGGTCGGCATGCGCTCGCTTACGGGCTCGGCATTTTCACGCAGTCTTGGAAAAAATCCGCTGATGCTTGCGGCATTCCTTGTGGGGATTCTGATGCAGGTTGCGGTGACGGAGATTCCTTTTTTGATGAAACTCCTTCACACGGTGCGGCTGCACCCGGCAGAGTGGCTGGCGCTTCTCCTGTTATCCGCCACGCCGCTGTTAGTGCATGAACTTTTAGCATTTCTTTTTCGGAAACGGCGTTGATACAGCGAAAATGCAGTTTACAGATAGGTATTTTTGAAGCCCCGGCAAATTCCGTTACTGGGCACGTATGCGCGAACAGTAACACGCGGCAGGAGATTGAGCAGATTTCGAAAACAGGCTTGTTCTTTTGGACAAAAAAACTTATAATAAAAGGGAGTCCAAGCTGATTTTGTCAGAAAAGTATAAAAAGTTGCTGTCCGCAGACAGGCATTTTTGAAGTCTAAGGTGCCGCATGAAAATAGAATGGAAGCAACCATAGATACATAGGAAGATGAGGGAAGAGATGAGGGAGAAACAGACGAGAGAGGACGCCTCCGGCGTTCGAAAGAAGCCGGCAGCTTCATCCGCACGATCTTCGGGCAGGCGGGGCACCGCAAAGAAAAGCGGGAAAATTGATGTCGGCAAGCAAAAGAAAGCGGGCAAAAATAACAGCCGGAGCGGTGGGCAGATCGTGTTCCATGCGATGGCAAGGATCTTTGGAACCATGTTCAAGACGCTTCTGGTGTGTCTGGTACTGCTGGTGATTGGCGGTGCCGGATTTGGCGCATATAAGCTGATTCCGCTCTATGAGGACTATAAAAGCCAGATAGAGGGAGTGGTGGAAAACAGTACGCTGGATACGTTCCGTTTGCAGGAGGCAAGTTATATTTATGATTCCAACGGTAATGTGCTGGCGAAGCTGACGGGAGACGAGGATTCCAGTTATTTGACGTATGACCAGATACCGCAGAATGCAGTCAACGCATTTGTGGCGATCGAGGATCGGACGTTCTGGGAAAATCCAGGCATTGATATAAAAGGTATTTTCCGTGTCGCAATCAATTACTTTTTGACTGAGGGAGCAGAAAAGCACGGCGCGAGTACGATCACCCAGCAGTTAGCGAGAAACCGTTTTCTGACCCGCGAGGTGTCGATGGAGCGGAAGATCAAGGAGATGCTGATTTCCTTAGATCTGACGAAGAAATACACCAAAGAGCAGATTATGGAGTTCTATATCAATGATATCAGCTTCGCGAACACGTACTACGGGCTTCAGGCGGCTGCAAGAGGTTATTTTGGCAAGGATGCGGATGAACTGTCCTTGAGCCAGACGGCATATTTGTGTGCGATTCCGAACTCGCCGACGTATTACAACCCGTACCGTCATCCGGAAAATGCGCTGACACGCCGCGATAAGATTCTGGAAGATATGCTGAGTATGGGATTTATTACGGAGAAAGCGTGCAAAGAGGCAAAGGCGGAGGAGATCACGGTCAACCGTCAGAGAGTGCCGCTGCACAACTATGAGACGACGTATGCGATCGACTGTGCGATTCGCTATCTGATGCGCCGTGACGGTTTTGAATTCCAGTATGGATTCCGCAGCGACGAGGCTTACAAAGAGTACAATGCCAATTACAACGAGGTGTACAACCAGGAGCGCGATGCGCTCTATACGGGCGGCTATAACCTTTATACCTCGTTGGATCCGGACAAGCAGACGATCCTGCAGGATGCATTAGATGGAGTTCTGTCCTTTGATGGCAATACATCCGAAAACGGCGTTTACAAGCTGCAAGGCGCGTCCACCGTTATTGACAACAAGACGAACCGCGTCGTGGCGATTGTGGGTGGACGCAGTCAGGAGACGGATACCTACACATTAAACCGTGCGTTCCAGAGCCCGAGACAGCCGGGAAGTTCTATCAAACCGTTGATTGTGTATACACCGGCACTGGAAAATGGTTACACATCGGAAACAAGGATTCCGAATATCGATATTGACGCGGCGAAGCAGAAGGGCGTGGATGTGAAGTCCCTTTCCGGCGAGAGGCTGGAGCTTCGAAATGCGGTCGAGCGAAGTAAAAATGGTGTGGCATGGTATATCTATGATGATATCACACCGGATGTCGGCATGGCATATTTAACCCAGATGCGCTTCGCGAGTGTGCAAGCGGCGGACTATTATCCGGCGACCTCCCTGGGCGGCTTTACCACCGGTATGACGACCGAGGAGATGGCGGGCGCTTATGCGGCGCTGTCAGACCGGGGACAGTACCGCGAACCGACCTGTATTATCAAGATGATCAATAACCAGGGCGAAGATATTTTTGAAGATTATGAATCGGTTCAGGTTTACCAGGAGAGCAGCGCCGTGCTGATGACCGATATTTTAAAGGGAGTTGTCACAAAAGGTACGGCGGCGTCGATGGGGTGGAGCGGCAATATAGAGGCGGCCGGAAAGACCGGTACGACCAACGGCAGCCGTGACGGCTGGTTCTGCGGCATGACGCCATATTATACGATGACGGTCTGGGTTGGCTACGACCAGCAGAAGACACTTTCCAGCCTGTACGGCGGCACGTATCCGGCGAAGATCTGGAAAAATGCGATGGAAAAGATGGTAGAGGGGCTTCCGGCGGCGTCCTTTGATACCCCGGAGACGGACAATGGACGCGGAGAAGGAACCTATCTGGCAGGTCATCCGGATGCATTTGAAATCACAACCAGCGGATATACCGCGGCGAATTTCAGAAGGGATCATTTGCTCTCGGATGAGGCGGCGAAGCTTCTGGAGTCTGCAAAGAGCGGCGATTCCGGCCGCAGCAGCAAGGAGTTAAAAGAAGACGCCAGCGCCAAGATCGAGCAGATCAAGAGCGAATCCATCAAAGAGCGGATGCAGCGGATCCACAAGACGGGTACGGCAGGAAAACGGTATTCAGCCCCGGCGGTGGTGCCGGAAACACCTGCCGAGACAGTTGAAGATCCGGCAGAATCTAGCACGACGATCGTGCCGGCAGGACCGGGCAGCGACATCGGACCAGGACACGGTCCGGCGCAGGAACCGGCAGTGGGTCCGGCGGCGGAGATTGGGCAGTAAAGAATTGAAAATGAGAAGAGTCATTTGATGCAGAGACATTAAATGGCTCTTCTTTGTTTTGTAGAAAAGAATTGTTCTATGAAATCTGTTCAAGATTTATGTGGAATCAATGGCGGAAGAATATTTGAATGAGAATAAAATTGACCGATTGTTTATGCAATAAGGGAAATATGGGGGAAAATGGATTGGAAATGTACAATACAATGAAATAAAACATGATAAAAGATCAATACGATTTAAAGTTCGTCAAATAAAATCAGAAAACGACTTGAAAATGAAAAAATAAAGTGCTAATATATCAGTAAGATATCTGAGATATATTAAAGAAAACAAAGTGCATGTACTAATAAAAGATTAAAAAAGAAAGGAAGGAAAAAGAGTATGGGCGACAAAATCAGATTTGGTATTATCGGCGGCGGTATGGCAGGTCCGTTAAATGCAGGAGCACTTCGGGATATCCCGGAAGCAGAGGTTGTTTCATTCTGTGACGTGAAAGAGGATGTGGCAAAGGAATTCAGCAAAGAGTACAATATTCCGTCTTATTACACGGATTATAAAGAGATGCTGAAACGAGATGATATCGATGCTGTCTGTGTAGTAACACCTCCATTCCTGCATGAGCAGATGGTTGTGGACTGTGCGAAGGCTGGCAAACACGTAATGTGTGAGAAACCAATTTCTGTCGATTGTAATGCAGCTGACAGGATGATTGCAGCATGTAAAGAAGCGGGCGTTAAATTTGGTGTTATCTTTATGTACCGTTTCATGGATCAGGCTCAGCTGATCAAGAAAGCGCTGGATGAAGGCAAGCTTGGTAAACTTCTTTCGGTTGATTGTTCTGGAAAATGCTTCCGAAGCGATGAATACTATGCTTCCGGTGCATGGAGAGGTACATGGAAAGGTGAGGGCGGCGGTTCCCTGATTAGCCAGACCGTTCATTTTATTGACTTAATGCTTTATTTAGTCGGCGATGTAGAGAGACTGACTGGTAATTATATGACAACCCTGCATCCGGATATTGAAGTAGATGACGTAGCCAACGCAATATTCAAATTTAAGAATGGGGCGTTGGGAAGCCTGGTAAGTAGTAGTGCAGTCCGTCCGGGTTATCCGCGTCACATCGAAATCCATGGTGAAAAAGGTACGATCAAGATTGTGGAAGAAGAGATCGTAGAATGGAAAGTAGAAGGCATGAACGAGGATGATTACCTGACCAAGGTAAAAGTTGACTCTGGTGATACAGCAACGGGTGCTGGCTATGTGGCAACCGAAAATCACAGAAGACAGCTTACTGATTTCATCCATGCGATCAAAGAAGATCGTGAGCCGATGGTAGACGGCGTAGAGGGAAGAAGAACACTTGAATTTATCCGTGCGATTTATCAGTCGAGCGACCTTGGTAAAGAAGTGCATTTCCCGATCCAGGAAGATGAAAAATACGGAAAGAAGACAGCTTGGTAATAAGGAGGTATAGATTATGGAAAAGAAGATGTATACAGAGACGTTGGAAAAGGTTCGCAATGATTATGCGGTTCGCAATATTGATAAATTAGAGGCAGCGATCAAAGCCGGTGATATGGAAAAAGCGCTGGAGCTGCACAAATTAAATGTAGAGAAAAAGACAGGATTTCACCATTTCGCAGTCCGCTGGGTAAATCAGACATTACGCAATTTCAAGAAATGGGCACCGGATGAGGCGATCTTTGAATGTATGGAAGACTATGCATTATGGTGCTATCCGCCATGTCTGCAGGACTGGATGGAGAAATATAAAGCGGGTCAGGCTACATATAAAGATTTCCCAATGGAAGATTTCCTGGAGAACCGTGCAGTATTATGGTCTGCTCTTCATGATAACGGCGATCAGATTTGGGAAGAGGATGAGGAGAAGATTACCTTTACACTTCCGCGTTGTAACAGCGGCGGCTGGCTGGTAACCGAATGTCAAGACAAGGTACAGACTTTAGATAAACCGGATCCAAGAGCTTATAATAAGGAAGGATTCCAGTGCTACTGCCTGAACTGTACAACCATGTGGGAGTTTGGTTGGTACAAATGGTTTGGATGGCCATTATTCATCATGGATGTGCCGACTATCGGCAGCGACGGTAAGTGTGTGATGGTTATGTACAAAGATCCGAAAGATATCCCGGATTCTTATTATGAGAAACGCGGCTTGGAGAGAAAGATCTAATGAAAAACCGGCGGCAGTTTCACAGGCTGCCGCCTTTGTAAAAACTATCCAGGAAAGGGGGATACGTTATGAAAGAAAAGGGGAACCCACTTCTCCAGATAATTCGAAATGTAAATGATGCGGTAGTAGTTGTTCTTTTTCTTGCGATGACAATTACGGTTATTATTCAGGTTTTTTTCCGTTTTGTAATACAGAGTCCTCTTAGATGGACCGAAGAATTAGCGAGATATCTGATGATATGGCTGGTATTGATGGCATCGGCGATTGCGATGAGAAATCGTTCTCACCTTCAGGTAGATGTTCTGACATCTGCACTTCCGCAAAAGCCGAAACGCATTTTGACCGCGATTGTAGATCTTTTAACGATTGTTTTCTTATGTATTATGACATATTTCGGGTTCAAAGTAGTACAGTCTACGACGGCTCAGACGTCTCCGGCGATGCAGATTCCGATGGCTTTGATTTACGCGGCATTCCCAACCGGTGGAGCTTTGATGATTATGGAACAGCTCCTTACCTTTATCGAACGCTTAAAAAACAAGAATGCACCGGAAGAACCGAGAGAATTTATAGATTAGTAAAGGAGGCTGCGATATGTTAGGATTTTTATTTATCTGTATTTTGTGTCTGTTTCTAATCGGAGCCCCTATTTTTGTTGCACTCGGAATGGGAACGACACTTTCGATTATGCTTGAGGGAAATTTCCCATTGGTTCTGGTACCACAGAGAATGTTTGCGGGTCTTGACAGCTGGCCGATCATGGCGATTCCGATGTTCATGCTGGCAGGAAATCTGATGGATCAGGGCGGTATGTCCAAACGGATTGTAGATTTTGCAAGTGCGTCGATCGGCTTTGTAAAAGGAAGTCTGGCGATGGTAGCCGTACTGGCATCCATGATTTTCGCGGCAATTTCCGGTTCAGCAACGGCTGGAACAGCAGCAATCGGTTCGATCATGACGCCTGCATTTAAAGAAAAAGGCTATAACATGAGTTTCGTAACGGTTCTGCTCTCAGCAGCAGGAAGTATCGGACCGATTATTCCGCCAAGTATCTTAATGGTTCTGATTGGATATTCCACAGGTGCATCTGTTGGTCAGTTATTCCTCGGAGGCGCTATTCCTGGAGTTATGATTGGTGTGGCACTGATGGTCTACTCCTATATTCACGCTTCCAGGGGCGGAGATGCATATATCCAGACAACCAAGTTTGATCCGAAAGAAGTACGGAGAACGATGTTTTCTGCACTTCCTGGTTTAGGACTTCCGATTATCATTATCGGTGGTATCATCAGCGGTATCTTTTCTGCAACTGAAGCAGCGGCTGTGGCGGTTGTCTATGGCTTCCTGGTAGGTATGTTTATTTACAAAGAAATTACATTGAAAGATTTACCTGGTATTTTTGTTAAGTCCGCGCAGACGGCGGCTGGCATCATGATTATCACAGGCTGCGCTTATATCTTTGCATGGTTTATCACAGCAAAACAGCTGCCGCAGCTCTTAATCCAGGTTATGAATACATTCATCACAAGTAAGACTGCATTCCTTATTTTCTTAAATATTGCGCTGTTCTTAGTTGGAATGTTTATGGAAAGTTTCTCTGCAATTATCGTTTTAATGCCGATCTTATTCCCGGTAGCAACCGCTTATGGAATCGACCCGATTCACTTTGGTGTTATTGTCTGCATCAACCTGGCGATTGGATACGTAACACCGCCTTATGGAGCAACTTTATTCGTTGCCTGTGGATTGACCGGCAAGAGTGTAAGAGAGGTATTCCCGTTTGTAATTCCTACGATTCTTGCAATGTTAGTTGTACTGATTATTGTTACATATTTCCCGCAGACCTATTTATGGCTGCCGCAGTTAATGGGATAAAAAGATGAAATGAAAGGAGGATTTATTGTTATGAAGAAAAATGTGAAACGGTTTGTAAGCATGACGATGGCGATGCTGGTGGCAGCTGGTTCTCTGGCAGGATGTGGAGGAGGCGGCAGCGCTTCCACAGGAGAGTCCGCAAAGGCAGCGGCTAATACAGGCGGTTCATCCGGTGGTGCGGTGACCGTAAAGGTTTCCTTATCACAGGCAGCAACCGAACCTCCGGTAAAAGCAGCGGAGTATTTTAAAGAGATTGTGGAAGAGCGCTCCAATGGCGAAATTAAAGTAGAAGTATATCCGGATAACCAGCTTGGCAACGAGCGAGATGTCATTGAGGGTATGCAGCTTGGCACTGTAGAGATGGCGATGACGTCGGTAGCGCCGTTCTCCAGCTTTGTTCCATCTGTTAATATATTCTGCCTTCCGTTCCTCTGGAGAGATAAGGAACATATGTATTCCGTTCTGGACTCTGACGAGATTGGAATGTCCTATAGCGGTGACTGTGAGGAGAAAGGCTTCCATCTGATGGGCTTCCTGGATTTGGGAACCAGACATATCATGACAACGCAGAAGACGATCAACAGTATCGAGGATTTAAAGAACCTCAAGATCCGGACCATGGAAAATCAGGTACAGCTGGATTCCTTTACCGCATTCGGCGCAAGCCCGCTGCCGATGGCATACGGCGAATTATACACAGCGCTGCAGCAGAACATTATTGACGGTGCAGAAGCGGCCAATACAAACTATTATTCCAAGAAGTTTTATGAGGCAGCGCCGCACTGGGCAATGGTTGGATGGACCAACGACTTAGGTATCTGCGTAGTTGCTAAGAATTTCTATGATTCTCTTTCGGACGAGCACAAACAGATTATCGATGAGTGCACCAAAGAAATGATCGATAAAGAGAGAGAACTTTATACAGCATCTGAGGATGAGTGCTTGGAACTGTTAAAGGGAGAGGGCATCGAAATCACAGAGCCGGATCGCGAACCATTTATCGAGGCAGCCCAGAGCGTATATGATCAGTGGGGCGATAAAGTAGGCGGAAGAGATAAAATTGACGCAATCGTTAATTTTGGAAAATAAAATGTGTTCAGTGACAGAGAAAGGCAAAGGTGTATATGGGATTTGATTATCAAAGTTTTTTGAATGACAAGATTTTTGAAGAATTAAACAAGATAAAAGCCTTTTCTCCGGAGGTTATTGAGCAGGAAGCGGCGGCGCGAAAAAAACCGGGATTTCCGCATGATAAGCTGGTATTTGCGGCAGCGGATCACAATGCCAGAATGATCAATGAGTACAAAGGAAATCCGATTGGTTTAAGTAATAGGCGGGAGTATTTATCCCGCCTGGTGCGGATGCTGCAGAGTGATCAGATTGATGGAATCGAGGCGACACCGGATATTATTGAAGATTTATTTATCCTCAATAAGTTGCAGCGGGAACGTGGAGAAAAGGCGTTTCTGGATGGGAAGATGCTGGTTGGCACTGTGAACCGGGGCGGTTTGAAAAATACGGTATGGGAGATGGACGATATGCCGTCCTGTTATACAGTCGATCGCCTAGTGAAACTTCGGATGGACGGTGTAAAGTTTATGATCCGTCTGAATCCGATGGATGAGCGAAGCAAATATACGGTTCGGTACTGTGCAGAAGCTGTCAATGCAGCAGAGTCAGCTGGTCTTCCAATTTTTATCGAGGCGCTGTATGTAGAAACGACGGAAACGGGGTTTACGATGAAGACGGATTCAGAGAGTCTGTGTAAGGTAGTCGGCGTGGTAGGCGCTCTTGGCTGCCGTGCATCCGGCAAATGGATTGAAGTTCCGCTGAATCATGAATATGCAGTTCCGACGGCGGCGACCACCTGTCCGGTGCTGGTAGTTCCAGACGAGGTAAAGAGTGAGCCGATTGAGGTTGTAGAAGAGTACACGAAAGAGATCGGAATCAGCAGCAATATCCGCGGAATCTTGCTGGGACGAAATGTTATGTACAATGAATCGGATCCGCTTCCAATCGCGGAAGCGATCGCGGATATCTGGCATAAGGGCGGCAACGCGGAAGAAAATTACAAGCGATGCGTCGAAAAATTATAAAAAAAATAGGGCATATCAGGTTACTGGGCATGTATGCGTGAACAGTAACTATATCAGAAACGGGGTATATACAAAAGTCTAATTGAATTTGATCCTTATTTGCGCTATTATAAAAATAAGCATTCCTGTAGACTAAAAGAAGTTGGATGCAAATCACAGATTTGTTCTACAAGAAAGATGAGGGAAACAATGCGAGTTAGTGATGTGGCATACGAGAAGATTAAGATGATGATTATTACAGCCAGACTTCGCCCCGGACAGACATTAGTAGAGGCTGAATTGATGGAAGAGCTGGGGATGGGACGAACTCCCATCCGTGAGGCACTGAATCGACTGGCATGGGAAAACTTTGTGAAAATTGTCCCGAGACAATGTATTATGGTAAATGAGATTTCCTTATATGAAGTGGAATCGATTTATCAGATGAGATTTGCTCTGTCTCCACTTGAATCAGAGCTTGCTGCTATGAATCGGACGGAAGAAGATTTAAAGCGGCTGAAAGACAGCCTGGAAGTCCTGAGAGAGGAGACAGATGCGGAAGAAAGAGTTCTTTTGGATCGAGCATTTCATAGAATTATTTCTTCTATGACTAGGAATCCGTTTCTTGAGCGGGAGATGAATAATTACCAGGATTTGAGTATTCGTCTTCTGTTTTTAAACCGGATTAATTTATCTTCGATTGATGATATGGATATTGGACATCATGAGGAAATTTATCGTTGTCTTCAGGAGAGAGATGTAGATAAATTGATATCGGTTCAGAAAGCGCATGTTCAGGCATTTAAAGAAAAATTTATCCGCTGAGAGCGGGAACTTCCCTTCGCTGAAAGGCGAAGGGAAATATAAGCCACATAAGATATATTTGAAGTATATTACTAACTCGGACTTTAAGTTGAAAGGAGACCAGCTATGAAAAAAATTGCTTTTATTGGAAGTGGAACTATGGGTACAGCTCTTGCAACGGCAGCCTGCAAGGGAATTGATCCATCGGAAGTTGTGATTACAGATGTGGTTACAGAAAAAGGACAGAAATTAGCGGACGAGCTGGGATGCAACTTTGTTGAGACCAATGGAGAAGCGATCAAGGCAGCTCATTATGTTGTGTTCTGTGTAAAACCGCAGTTTTTAAAGAGTGTTCTGGAAGAGGTGAAACCGGTCTTTGCGGCATGTGCAGAAGAAGGGCAGGAAAAAATTATCGTTTCGATTGTAGCGGGTGTTGAGGTTTCAACCTATATGAAAGAATTAGAGTTAGAAGGAAAGAATGTTCCGGTTATCCGTATTCTCCCGAATACAGCCTGCTTGATTGGAAAAGGTTTTATCCTGATCGAACAGGGCGACAGCTACACGAAGGAACAGGAGGACGAATTCCGGTATATTCTACGTGAAGCCGGTGGATTTGACAGCCTTCCGGCCTCCCAGTTTGTGGCAGGCACAGTATTAACATCTACATCCCCGGCGTTTATCGCAATGTTTGCTAATTCTCTGGCAGACGGCGGCGTTTACAATGGTCTTTTACGTTATCAGGCGAGAAGATATGCACTGGAAGGAATCCTTGGAACCGTGCAGCTGTTTTTACAGAGCGAAAAGCATCTTGAGAATTTAAAAGATGATGTGTGTTCTCCGGCTGGTCCGGCGATGATCGGTGTGAAGACACTGGAAGACCGTGGATTCCGCAGCAGCGTGATCAATGCAGTTGTCGATGCTTATAAACGATTTGATGAAATTGGAAAATTAAAATAATCGTTGCATCATCCTGAAAAAGCCCCCCTTTATATTTTTATACCACCTTAGCAGCCGGTCGGTTTCCCTGATGAAGAGAAGCCGACCGGTTTCCCATTAACTGCTTGGGATATCTGGTTTTGATAAGTGCTGTTTCCGGTACTGTGCCGGTGTGCAGCCAATGATCCGTTTGAATGTGGCGATGTAATTGCTGACCTGGTTGTATCCGACCAGTCCGGCAATCTGTGAGATGGGCAGATCGCGGTGAAGGAGGGAAACACTGGTCTGGATGCGGTAATTAGTTAAATATCCATAAGGAGTTGTGTGAAGAATATTTTGAAAAATCCGGCAGCATTCTCCGACGCTGATATTGGCTGATGCAGCCAGGTCTGAGAGCTGTAAATCATCTGCGTAATGTGCATAGATGAACAGGAGAATGGATTGTAGGCGCTGCTGGCGCAGGAGGTTAATAGAGGTAGAATTCCCACTGCTGTGAAAATTGGAAATCAACAGATTCCACATCGAGGCAATCTTAATGCAAATAGAATATTCATTGCCTTTAACCTGATTGGAAAGAAATAAATCGGTTATTTTTTTGTGCAGTCCGATCAACTCTTTTTGCCATTCGGATTCCGGGTGAATAGAGAAAGCGGAGAATTTCCCGCCGGCGGTATAGGGCAGGACGTAGTCCTGATCCATGCGGCTTCCAGGAAAAAAGGCAAGAAGGCGGTAAGGAAAATTGAGGCTTGCATAGGAGCCGTCTTCCGACATCTGTGTGACGGCATGAATCAAGGAGGTGTTGACGAAAATCAGATCTCCAGCCTGTCCGGGCAGAGAAAGATTATCTGCCTGCATTGTCAATGTTCCGCTTAGTACGAGGGTAAACTGCAGCTCATCATGCCAGTGGAAGTCGCGCAGCCAGCGTCCCGGCGGCTGCATGGAATGAATATCAGAATAGTAGACATTGACCGGAAAATCTTGATCTTGATAGTGGTTGATTTCCTGTAACTGGGAAGTAGATTTCAAAGGATCCCTTCTTTCTATAAAAATTCAATATGTTAAGATTTTGGTATTTTTAGTTATTGATATTGTACCATTTCCACATAAGAATTGCTATACTTTTAAACGAAAAGAGATTTATAGCAGGTGCTAAAAAATAAATCCCACAGAATGGGAATGTGAGTAAAAAATAGGAGGAAATCAGATGGCAGCAATCGAAAGAAAACCATACATGGATCGGATTGATCGATTAAAACAGAGAGTATTAAAGACCAAGCCAGAGATGGATCTGGAAAATGCAATTATCCTGACAAAGGGTTTCCAGGAATCAGAGGGGCAGCCGCTGTGCATCCGGAAAGCATATGCATTTAAGAAACAGTGCCTGGAGAAAACTGTAAAAATCTGGGGGGATGAGCTGATTGTCGGCAATGCCGGAAGCAAGCAGCGCGGCGGTATTTTAAGTGTCGATACCTGCTGGTCGGTTCTGGATGAGGAGCTGGATACCATCAGTACCCGTCCATATGACCCATTCTATCTGCGCCCAGAGGATCGGAAGGCATTTGAGGAGATCATCCGCCCGTACTGGAAGGGACGTTCCACATATGAGCAGTGGCTGGTACAATGCCCGGATTTTGCGGCAACCTTACGTGACTGCGGCGCTCTTTACATCAACCGTAAATCGGTTCGTGGCTGGGGCGAGACGACTGCGGGTTATTCCAGAGTCATTAAAGAAGGCATGGAGGGAATCAAGGTGCATATCCATAAAGTGCTTGATACACTTGATATTACCCGTCCGGGTGACTATGAGAAGATTGAATACCTGAAAGCGATGGAGCTGGCAGCTGACGGTATCTCCGCATTGGGACACCGCTATGCGGCAGAGGCGAGAAAGCTGGCAGAGGCAGAGCCGGATGAGAAGCGCAGAAAAGAACTGTTACAGATTGCAGGGACCTGCGATCAGGTTCCGGAAAAACCGGCGCGTACCTTCCGCGAGGCGATTCAGTCGATGTATATTTACCAGACCTGTATTTTCATGGAGCAGAATGCAGCAAGCTACAACCCGGGACGTATGGATCAGTATCTTTACCCATTTTATAAGGCAGATATCGAGGCTGGCCGTTTGACAGAGGAAGAGGCGCAGGAACTTTTGGACTGCTTATGGGTTAAATTCTCTGAGCAGTGCCTGTTCCAGGATCAGGTAACCGCACAGTTTTCCGCCGGTTACCCAATGTTCCAGAACGTATGCTGTGGCGGTGTGGATGAGCGCGGCATGGACGCAGTCAATGACGTGTCGTACCTGATTTTGCAGGCAACCGCAGAAGTACAGTTATATCAGCCGTCCCTGTCTGTCCGCTACAATATGGCGAAGAATCCGAGCAGCTTCTTAAAGAAGATTGCAGAGGTTATCAAGCTTGGAACCGGTTTCCCGGCATTCCACAACGATGAAGTTGGTATCGAGATGCTCCTGAACAAGGGAATCCCGTTAAAAGAAGCATATAACTGGAATCCATGCGGCTGTGTAGAGACGAACCTGGAAGGAAAACAGAGATGCTACACCGCATATGCAGACTTTAACTTAGGTTCTGCGGTTGAATTTGCCCTGTTAAACGGCAAGAGCCGTAAATATGGCATTCAGGCATCTGAGACGACCGGCGATCCGACTGCCTTTAATACCTACGAAGAGTTTGAAGAGGCAGTCAAAGAGCAGATCCGCTATGAACTTCGCGGAACCGTGGCTTCCAGCCATGTATGCGATGACATTGGCTTCCAGAGGGTCGTTCCGGCACTTTCCCTTTCCTTCTATGAGTGCGTAGAGAATGCGAAAGATTACGCATGGGGCGGTGCGAAATATAACCTTGGAAATGGTATTGATGCGATCGGCGTAGCAGACCTGATCAACAGCCTGATTGCAGTAAAGAAACTTGTATTTGATGAGAAAAAAGTAACGATGCAGCGTCTTCTGGATGCACTGGATGCAAACTTTGTGGGTTATGAGGATGTCAAGAAGATGTGTGATGAAGCTCCGAAGTACGGCAATGATGACGACGAAGTAAACGAGCTGACCGGTGATATGTTCTGTTTTATCGCGGACTATATCGAGTCGTTCCACAGCAAATTCGGCAAGATGACGCCAGGTATTCTTCCGGTATCTGGAAATACTCCGTTTGGTCTGGAGGTCGGTGCACTTCCGTCCGGACGTCTGGCTTGGAAACCGTTAGCAGACGGCGTATCTCCGAACCAGGGAACCGATACCGAGGGCATGGGCGCTGTATTGAAATCCATTTCCCACATTCCGCATGGCCGTTTCAATCAGGGAACCCTGCTGAATGTAAAGATGGATACGGTATTTCGCGACAGCCCGAACTCGACAAAAGAACTGATGAACTACCTGCGGAGTCTCTGCTCCCTGGGCGTATTCCACACACAGTTCAATGTCATTGATACGGAGACCTTAAAAGAAGCACAGAAGCATCCGGAGGATTACAACGGACTGCTGGTACGTGTAGCTGGTTATACAGCATATTTTACAGAGCTTGGAAAAGAAGTACAGGACGATATCATTTCCAGAACTTCACATTCCAATATCTGCTAGGAAAAAGAGTGAAATCTGCCGTGTTTCATAAAAAATACGGCAAATCAGCTACCGGGGATGTGCATCATGCGCGGTGGCGGGCAGCAGGCAAGGTGTACTTGACAGGAGGAACAGCGTATGGAATTAAAAGCAAATATTCTTCGGATTGAGCGGTTATCCCTCTCCGATGGGAAGGGAATGCGGACGGTTGTATTTTTTAAGGGCTGTCCCCTGCGCTGTGCCTGGTGTTCGACACCGGAGTCACAGTCGGGGCAGCGGGAAGTCTACTATATGAAAGAGCGCTGCACCGGATGCGGCGCCTGCATCCAGGTCTGTTCGGAACAGGCACTTCGCCGGAGCGAAAAAACGGGAGAGATCGTGAGGGATTACAGCCGCTGTAAACAGTGCTTTCAGTGTGTGGATGCCTGCAATTACCGGGCACAGCAGATCTATGGCAAGGAGATGACCGTAAAAGAGGTAATGCGCGAGATCCAGAAGGATGAGATGTTTTTCTTCTATTCTGGTGGTGGCGTGACACTTTCAGGAGGTGATCTGTTCTGTCAGACGGATTTTGCGGAAGCACTGCTGGAGGCCTGTGATGATGCCTGTATCAATGCGGCGGCAGAGTTAGATATGTTTACTTCGTTTGAAAATGTGAAACGGATCGTGCCGCATCTGCAGATGTTTTATGTGGATGTGAAAACCATGGATCCGGAAAAGCATAAGAAATGGACGGGGCAGGACAATGCCTGTATTCTGGAAAATATCCGCAAAGCCGATGCGATCTGCGCGCCGCATTCGATTCATGTCCGTGTGCCGCTGGTAGAAGGAGTCAATGATGATGTGGAAAATATTCGGAAAACGGCGCAGTTATGCCAGGAACTTAAAAATTGTCAGGAATTGGAATTTCTGCCATATCATAGACTGGGGCTTCATGCATACCGGCAGCTGGGAAGAAACTATCAATTAGAAGAACATGCGTCGATGAGCCGTTGGGATGTGTATCAGAAAATGGGATTTCTGTGCGAAATGGATTGGATGTTTGATATAGCGATATCAGGATTGGAGGTGTATAAAGCTGGAATAGGAAAAACGGGAGTAACAGAGGAGGTGTTAAAAGCGTAAAATACGATAAAAATTAGTATTGGATAAAAATGGATAATGGGAAAATGCGTACCGTGTAAGATAAGGTTGGTTGGTGAAAAATAGTCTTGCACGGTACGTTTATTTCTATGAATTTTCTATGAATTTCAATTTTCCTCTGGACAAACAAGATAAGTTAGTGTATACTAACTTCATCAGCAGTTAGACAGAACTAACTTTCGGAGGATAAAATATGAGTGTTGTAATTGTAGGTGGTCATGACCGCATGGTCAGCCAGTACGTGAAAATCTGCAAATCATTTAACTGTAAGGCAAAGGTATTTACACAGATGACGGCGGATTTCGGCAAACAGATCGGAGCGCCGGATCTGCTTGTACTCTTTACAAGCACCGTTTCCCATAAAATGATTCGGACGGCGGTTGATGGTGCAAAGGGAAGCCGGACAGAAGTTGTCCGCTGCCACACCAGCAGCAAAACCGCGTTGGAAGAAATTTTGCAGGAACACTGTGCAGCTTGCTGACGTATTTAAAGGCGAAGCCACGGCAAGTTCCGTTACTGGGCACGTATGCGTGAACAGTAACTCCGTCGGTTTCTGGAAACGATAGATTGATTTCGATATGGTTTGAAATATTCTTCCAAATATGGTATTCTAGTATATAGTATTATGGTAACTGGTCGGCAGCTTGGGAAGACTATTCTGCGGGAGACGGGAAGGCACGAAGCCAGGCCGGTTATGTGTTAGAAGTTTGGAGGGAATCACTTTGAAAATACAGCAGTCAGCAGAGGATTATCTGGAAACGATTCTTATGTTAAGCTATCGCAAGCCGATGATCCGTTCGATCGATGTAGTCAATGAGCTGGGGTATTCAAAACCAAGCGTCAGCGTTGCGATGAAGAATCTTCGTGAAAACGGTTATATTTCGATGGATCATGAGGGATATATCACTCTGGAGCCGTCGGGACGGAAGATCGCGGAGATGATTTATGAGCGTCATACATTACTGACAAAGCTTTTAGTAGCGTTGGATGTGCCAAGAGAGGTGGCAGTGGAAGATGCCTGCCGCATTGAACATGTGATCAGCCCGCAGAGTTTTGAGGCAATCAAAGAATTTGCAGCCGCGCATCTGGCAAAGCTCGAGAAAGCAAACCGGACAGATGAGCCGGAAAAATAGATGGCTGTTTAAGATTCGGACAGTTATATTCTCATCATAAATTTATAATTGCAGAGGACACGGAAGAGAGACCGCACGCGTGAACGTGGCGGTCTCTTTTTTCATAGGAAATTACGTCCTATGAAACAAAAAACGCTTCGCGGGATTTGCACTCGCGTGAAGAAGCTTTTCTCAAATAAAAGCGATCAGGCGTTGAGCATCTGTACCGAAAAATCATTAAAAGTACCCAGAACCGCCAGCGTGTAGCTGTAACCGCTGCGAAGCCGGATATTCGTGTTGACGATGGCGAAGCCCGGATTGGTCCGGCGGTAGACGGTCAGCTGGTAGATGCCGGGGATGATGTGCATGTAGCGCGTATAATTCATGTAATCCAGATCGGATACGACCAGACGTCCGTTCAGGTATATATCGATCGGTTCGCGGATGGAGGCGGCATTGTAAAAACGCAGGTGCGCGATCTCCGATGAGGTGGAAAAGAACGGCGAGAGAATGCCCCAGGTCCAGAGCGCGCCATTTGGAGATGGCTTCCAGTTGGAACCGCCGCAGTTTATGCAGCCACCGGTGTTCGGGCTGCCATGATTATTGGACGGCAGGGTGGGCATCACATCCCCGTATGGTCCGAAGCCCGGAGATACCTGAAGATCATTGGATGAGCTGTCCGGATATGTTAAGATAACAGGAGGCTGAGAACTAAATCCAGACTGTGCCGTATCACTGGTTCCAGCTGCTGCCGCATCCGTCTCCGGTGCCGCCGCCGGAGTCGTGTCAGCATCCCCCTCAGGCACTGCTGCTGCATCGTAGTTGTATGTTTCCATAAAAAGATACCTCTTTTCATATTGGCTATATTGCAGTATATGAAGAAGAAAAAAGGAGAGTTACTATTTGCAGGCAGGAATTTTCTGGACTGAAAATCCTGTTCGATACTGTAGAAAAGTGTATTTTGCCGATCTGGAATGCGGAGCATCGGCAAAATTCAGTTATAGTTTACATGATTTGGTGAAAGATCAAGAATGAAGAAAATAAAAAAGAGACTCGAATCTCGAATCTCTTTTCAGTGACCTGTCCGGGAATCGAACCCGGGTTTACGCCGTGAGAGGGCGTCGTCTTGACCGCTTGACCAACAGGCCATATTTAATTTTATTCAATCGAGGCGACGTGATTCGAACACGCGACCTCTGCGTCCCGAACGCAGCGCTCTACCAAACTGAGCCACGCCTCGATATGATTTTCTCGCTTTTGAAGCGGTGCTCATCAGCGACTCCTATATACTATCACGCCTTCCCAAAAAATGCAAGCGTTTTTTTTGAAAAAAATTGAAAAAGTTTTAAAAAATTGAAAAAACCCTTTAAAATCAATATTTTCACGCTTTTAACTTATATTTCGAAATTATTATGAATAACGTAAGAAAGCGAAAGGATGATTAAAGTCTTGCTAAGGATGCGCCGAAACTCTTTTCATTTTGGATAAAAAGAATAAAATGGGGAACAAAGCATAGTGAGCTTGCATTGAAAAATGAATGAGTCAGGAGGAATTAAGTATGAACATCATCGCAGCCATCTTATTTGGAATATATGGAGTGATCGGAGGCGTGAGTACCGTCGTATGTACCGTGAGCATTCCGGGTATCATTATTTGGAAAATTTACCGGAAAACGAAATATCATAAGGCGCTGACGGATTAAGTAAAATAAGGGTAACTGTTCAGTAGGTCTGTGCATTTACTGCGCTGACCGTACGAAAACATGGGCTAGCAGGCAAAAATCCCATTGCCGTAGGCAATTTTTAATGGATTTTTGCGCGTGACTGTGAAGGTACTGAACAGTTACAAATAAGAATTATAAAAAAAGGGCCTTGCAGATGAAAGATTTTCTATCTGCAAGACCCTTTTTTGCTTAAAATCAATGTAATTATCGGACAATATAGACATCGGCGCTTCTCTTTCCATACTGTAGTGCCTGACTGTGGGAGTTGAAGAAGATGTCCAGTTTGTTTCCGCGGATGCCGCTGCCGCTGTCTTCGACGGTATAGACAACGCCGTTGATGCGGAGTTTGGTTCCGAGCGGGAATACGCGCAAGTCAGCGGAAATGGTATGTCCTGCCTGCGGAATGGTGCCGGATTTAGTGCGGTTTTTTCCGCCACGGCAGCATCTGCGGCAGCTGCAGTAAGCAGTTGTCGTAAAACGTCCGGCGTAGATTTCAGCAGGTGCCTCTGCTTCCTGTGCCTCGGCAGCAGCATTTGTGTCAGTATTTTCAGTCATTGCAGCTTCGTCAGCGTTCTCTGCCTCCACCTGTGCAGACTCATTTGAAAATGCAGCGACTTCTGCCTCGGAAGCGTTCGTGTCAGCCGCTTCTTCCGCAGCAGCGTTTGTCTGCTTTCTAATCAGCTCCGGATCGGAAGCCGGACCAGATGGTGTCTGGGCTGCTTCGGTGGAAGTGCCGTTTGTTTCTTCACCGGCTGCCGCATCTATTTGGGAGACAAGCTCGGTTCCGGCATCTGTGGCTGCCAGTGTATTCATGGTGCCTGCCATGAGACAGACCAGGCTCATTGCCGTTGTGGCAAGTCCGCGCCGCATGGTGTTCATCATATTCATCAAATAAAAACCTCTCATTTCAATTTAGATTCATTTGTCTCACCGCAACGATTGTGTATCTCACAAATATTGCAATGCGTTTACAAATGTTATAATTTGTTACTATTATATTACAAAAATGTTAAATGTCAAGCCGGAGAGCCGGAAATAGGGCTTTGGGAGCGGTCGGAGGTTCGACAAGTCGAAAACTTGTTCGAGCGCAAACAGGAAAGCGGGTGAGTGAGTTTCTACCTATAGAAAGTGTGAAAATCAGCGTGCCTAAAAACAGGGTATGCAGAATGAAAAATTTTATTCGAAAAAAGAAGAAAAAATTTTTTTTAAAAACCGAAAAAAATCATTGACAAATACTTGCGTAAGTAATATAGTATGAACTGTAGATATTAGCACTCTGATAGATTGAGTGCTAACAGAAAACTTCCAGAGCGGGTTTAAGAGACCGGCGGAAGCGGATGCACGGAAGGAGAGATTGGATGGAACTGGATGAGAGAAAAGAAAAGATTTTGAAAGCGATTATCCAGAACTATCTGGAGACCGGAGAGCCGGTTGGTTCCAGAACGATCTCCAAGTATTCCGATTTGAAACTCAGTTCGGCGACGATTCGAAATGAGATGTCGGATCTGGAAGAACTGGGATATATCATTCAGCCGCACACATCGGCAGGCCGGATTCCTTCAGATAAAGGATATCGTTTCTATGTGGATCAGTTGATTCATGAGAAAGAGACGGAGGTCACGCAAGTGCGTGATATGGTCATCCAGAGAGTGGATCGGGTGGAGCTTCTGTTAAAGCAGATGGCAAAGCTTTTGGCAAGCAATACGAATTATGCGACGCTGATCAGCGGACCGCAGTATCACCAGACGAAGATCAAGTTTATACAGCTTTCCAGAGTGGAAGCCGGGAAACTCCTGATTGTCACTGTTTTAGAAGGCAACATTATCAAGAACTCGATTGTGGCACTCGATGCGGAGCTGACCGATGAGGACATCCTGAATCTGAATATTCTTTTAAATAGCGGTCTCAACGGATTGACGATGGAGCAGATTAATCTGGATGTCATTACCCGGATGAAAGGGCAGGCAGGCGAGCGCAGCCACATCGTGGATGTGGTACTAAGCGAGGTGGCCGAGGCGATTCGTTCCGGCGAGGAAGATTTACAGATTTACACCGAAGGTACGACGAACATTTTCAAATATCCAGAACTGAGCGATGGCGCGAAAGCCAGCCAGCTCATCGGGACACTGGAGCAGAAAGACCTCTGGAGAGAGATTCTTACCGAGGACGATGCGGACAGCGATAAGAAAAATGAGATTCAGGTCTACATCGGAAGTGAGACACAGGTGCAGTCGATGAAGGACTGCAGTATCGTTACTGCCAATTATGAATTGGGGGACGGACTTCGGGG
This sequence comes from Clostridium sp. AF27-5AA, assembly GCF_003478415.1. Lineage (NCBI taxonomy): Bacteria > Bacillati > Bacillota > Clostridia > Eubacteriales > Clostridiaceae > Clostridium > Clostridium sp. AF27-5AA. Next base: position 181,884 of record NZ_QUFH01000003.1, on the reverse strand, counting down.
AACGATAGGAATCGTTGGACCGAAACGAATGGATTATGACAAAGTTGTATCGACCCTGCGCTCATTAAAGAGCCAGCTCGATCAGACATTCAATCATAAAGATACCGAGTAGCACGGATGTGCAAAATAAAGAGGTGAGAGACATGGCAAAGACAGAGATAGATTCCAAAGCAGCCGAGGCGGCAAATGAGGAGCAGGTAAAAGAAACAGAAACCCAGGCAGAAGCTGAGGCAGTGAAGGAAAAGGAAGCTTCTTCGGAAGACGCACAAGCGCCGGAGATAGAAAAAGAGAAAAAAGGATTTTTCTCCAAGAAGAAGGATAAGAAAGATGAGCAGATCGAGGAGCTGACGGATCGCCTGAAGCGCACGATGGCTGAATTTGACAATTTCCGGAAACGAACGGAGAAAGAAAAATCAGCGATGTATGAGATTGGCGCAAAGGACATCATCGAGAAGATTCTCCCGGTGGTGGACAATTTCGAGCGTGGTCTGGCGACCATCCCGGAGGGCGAAGAAAAAAGTGCTTTCGCCGAGGGCATGGATAAGGTTTACAAGCAGCTCGTAAAAACACTGGGTGATGCAGGTGTAAAGCCAATCGAAGCGGTTGGTCAGCCATTTGATCCGAACTTCCACAATGCAGTGATGCATATTGAGGATGAAAACCTGGGTGAGAATGTGGTAGCCGAGGAGTTCCAGAAAGGCTATGTATACCGCGACAGCGTGGTTCGCCACAGCATGGTAAAAGTGGCAAATTAAAATAGGTAACACGTAGACAGCTGGCACCCAGAATTCGGTGCTGGTGGTTGATTTGATATAATATAGACAGACAGGCGGCAGAATTTAGCTCCCATGAGGAGAAAGAGAACTGCCAGAAAAAGATAATTTCAGGAGGAAATAACTATGAGCAAGATTATCGGTATTGACTTAGGTACAACAAACAGTTGTGTAGCCGTTATGGAAGGTGGTAAACCGGTTGTTATCGCAAATACAGAAGGTATCCGTACCACACCGTCCGTTGTGGCATTTACAAAGACAGGCGAGAGACTGGTCGGCGAGCCGGCAAAGCGTCAGGCAGTTACCAACGCTGAGAAGACCATTTCTTCTATCAAGAGACACATGGGCAGCGACTACAAAGTAACCATTGATGACAAGAAATATACGCCGCAGGAGATTTCCGCGATGATTCTTCAGAAGCTGAAAGCAGATGCAGAGAGCTACTTGGGCGAGAAGGTAAACGAGGCAGTTATTACTGTTCCGGCTTACTTCAACGACGCACAGCGTCAGGCAACCAAGGATGCAGGTAAGATCGCTGGTCTGGATGTAAAGAGAATTATCAACGAGCCGACGGCAGCAGCGCTTGCGTATGGCCTTGATAATGAGAAAGAGCAGAAGATCATGGTATATGACTTAGGTGGCGGTACATTCGATGTTTCCATCATCGAGATCGGTGACGGCGTTATCGAGGTTCTGGCAACCAACGGCGATACACATCTGGGCGGCGATGATTTCGATAACCGTATTACCCAGTGGATGATCGACGAGTTCAAGAAAGCAGAGGGTGTAGACCTTTCCGCTGATAAGATGGCGCTTCAGAGACTGAAAGAAGCAGCTGAGAAAGCGAAAAAAGAGCTTTCTTCCGCAACTACAACCAATATCAACCTTCCGTTCATCACTGCAACCAGCGAGGGACCGAAGCATCTGGATATGAACCTGACCAGAGCTAAATTTGATGAGCTGACCAGAGACTTAATCGAGAGAACCGCAATTCCGGTACAGAACGCACTGAAAGATGCTGGTATCACTGCTTCTGAGTTAAGCAAAGTACTTCTGGTAGGTGGTTCCACACGTATGCTGGCAGCACAGGAAGAAGTAAAACGTCTGACTGGTAAAGAGCCGAGCAAATCCTTAAACCCGGATGAGTGCGTAGCAATCGGTGCAGCTATCCAGGGTGGTAAGCTGGCTGGCGATGCCGGTGCCGGTGATATCCTTCTTCTGGATGTAACTCCGCTGTCCCTGTCCATCGAGACTATGGGTGGTGTAGCAACCAGACTGATTGAGAGAAATACCACAATCCCGACCAAGAAGAGCCAGATCTTCTCTACCGCAGCCGATAACCAGACCGCTGTTGATATCCACGTTGTACAGGGCGAGAGACAGTTCGCAAAGGACAACAAGACACTGGGAACCTTCCGTCTGGATGGCATTCTTCCGGCAAGAAGAGGTGTTCCGCAGATTGAGGTTACCTTCGATATTGATGCAAACGGTATCGTAAATGTATCTGCAAAAGACCTTGGTACAGGTAAAGAGCAGCACATCACGATTACCTCTGGTTCCAATATGTCCGATTCCGATATCGATAAGGCAGTCAAAGAGGCAGCTGAGTACGAGGCACAGGATAAGAAGAGAAAAGAGGGCATCGATGCAAGAAATGAAGCTGACTCCATGGTATTCCAGACCGAGAAAGCTCTGCAGGATGTAGGCGATAAGATCGATGCAAACGATAAAGCAGCCGTAGAAGCTGACTTAAATGCACTGAAAGAGGCTATCAACAAAGCTCCGATCGACCAGATGACCGATGCACAGATTGATGAAATCAAGGCTGGCAAGGAAAAACTGATGAACAGCGCACAGGCACTCTTCAGCAAGGTTTACGAGCAGGCACAGGCAGCTGGCGCAGCAGGATCACAGGGCGGTGCTCAGGGTGCAGCTGATGCAGGAAGTGCACCGCACGACGATAATGTAGTTGACGGCGACTTTAAAGAGGTATAATATAATAAGCAGCCATTTTTCAAAGAAAAATGAGCGGATTACGAATGCTTTTGAGGATTGCGGGAGCACGCAGTGCGGAGCAATCCGGGGCATCGGGGTATCAATAGAAAAACGCAGTGAGGGGCTGTCGCAGGAATCTGCGGCAGACCCCCATTTGTAGGTTGTGGGGTAACTGTTCAGTAGGTCTGCGCATTTACTGCGCTGACCGTACGAAAACATGGGTCAGCAGGCAAAAATCCCATTGCCGTAGGCAATTTTTAATGGATTTTTGCGCGTGACTGTGAAGGTACTGAACAGTTACGTTGTGGGAAGATAAATAGATACGATAGAAACTCTGCCGGATGCGGTCAAATGTACCGGCGGATTTTGGGAAGGAAGAGCTGAAATGGCAGAGAGTAAGAGAGATTACTATGAGGTCTTAGGCGTCCCGAAAGATGCGGACGATGCGACACTCAAAAAAGCATACAGAACCCTGGCCAAAAAGTATCATCCGGATGCAAATCCGGGCGATCAGGCGGCAGCCGATAAATTTAAGGAGGCATCGGAGGCCTACAGCGTACTGAGTGATCCGGAGAAGAGACGTCAGTATGATCAGTTCGGCCATGCGGCTTTTGACGGCGGTGCAGGCGGCGCTGGCGGATTCGGTGGTTTTGATTTCAACGGCGGCGATATGGGAGACATTTTCGGAGATATCTTCGGAGATATTTTTGGCGGCGGACGCAGCCGCGGCGGCAGAAGCAACGGACCGATGCGCGGCGCGGATGTGCGTACCAGTGTGCGGATTACTTTTGAAGAAGCGATCTTCGGCTGTGAAAAAGAGCTGGAGTTAAACTTAAAGGAAACCTGTGAGAAATGCCATGGAACGGGTGCAAAACCGGGAACCCAGCCGCAGACCTGTCCGAAATGTAACGGTAAAGGCAAGATCATGTACACGCAGCAGTCGTTCTTTGGTCAGATTCAGAATGTACAGACCTGTCCGGATTGCAACGGAACCGGAAAGATCATCAAGGATAAATGCCCGGATTGCTACGGAACCGGCTATGTAGCGAAGAGAAAGAAGATCAAAGTGACGATCCCGGCAGGTATTGACAACGGTCAGATGCTGCGTGACCGCGGCAATGGCGAACCGGGTACCAACGGCGGTCCGCGCGGAGATCTACTGGTAGAAGTAGTGGTATCCCAGCACCCGGTCTTCAAGCGTCAGGATACAACAATCTACTCAACTGTGCCGATTTCCTTCGTGAAAGCAGCACTCGGCGGTCCGATCCGCATCAAGACGGTGGACGGCGAGGTAGAGTATGAGGTCAAACCGGGAACCCAGACAGATACGAGAGTCCGTCTGAAAGGAAAAGGTGTTCCGTCCCTGCGTAACCGCAACGTGCGCGGCGACCATTTCGTGACGCTGGTGGTACAGGTTCCGGAGCGCATGACCGAGGCACAGAAGGAAGCGCTTCGCAAGTTTGACGATGCCATGAACGGAATTGCACCGGAGGGCGAGAAACATAAGAAGAAAGGACTGTTCGGAAAGCTGGAGAAATAGAATACGGACAGGACAAAAATAGAAAAGAGCTGTCGGGCTGACATAAAAATGCGGCGCGGCAGCTCTTTGTTTCTGTTTCATAGAAAATTACGTCCCATTACGCGTTCTGTAACAGAATATAGTTACTGTTCACGCATACGTGACCAGTAACGGAATTTGCCGTGGCTTCGCATTTAAATACGGCAAATTCCTGCTGCCACCACGTTTTCTTACGGCACTTTCGGTTCCAAAAGTGCCTACCCGTGAACAGAAACGTAACAGAATATACCAGAAAATGACAGAGTTTTGTAAGTTGACTTCCGTTTAAAACTTATATACAATAGGACGATGGAGGACCAGCAACACAGATAGCATGGATTTTTGTCAGAAAAATATGCCAAATGATAAAATCATTACTTGAATGGCAGGTCCTTCCGGGAATAGGAACCCGTATTGGATTTTTAAAGGGAGAATAGGAAGATGACAGATAGAAACGGGAATTTGAATAAAAATTCACGTTCCGGCAGCCGCGAAGATGGGCGGGAGCCGGTGAGACGAAATACGGCGATGAACAGCCGGGAGATTATGCTGGAAGATGAAGATTATCTGGATGAGCCGGATGAGGGCTATTTGGATGATGATTATTTCGACCGGGATATGGAAGAACGGATCCTAAGGGAAGCAGAGCTGGACATGGAAAACATACACCAGCCAGAGCGTCAGGATCAGAACCGGTGGGAAGAGCCGGAACGCCTGCCGGAGAAAGAGCCGGAGGAGACAGCCAGTCGAAAGCGCAGCCGCGCCCGTGGAAATCAGAGCGCGGGTACAGGGCGGGAGGCAGCCCATGCGGCGCCGCAGCGGGGACAGGATTCCGGAAAGACGGCATCCTGGACGGAAGCCACCCCGGAAAAGGCAGCTCTGAAAGCTGAGCATAGAAAAAACGGTAAAAAGGCGGCGTGGATCGCTGCCTGTACGGCGGGCATTCTGCTCGTGGCAGCCGGAGGCGTCTATGTGGGAATGTCCCAGAAATATAAGACCCGGTTCTTTCCGAATACGCAGATCAACGGTGTTGACGCGTCCGGAAAGACAGCGGCAGAGGTGCAGGAACTGATTGCGGAAGGTGTGAATGGTTATACACTGACGATCGATGAGAGAAATAATCAGACAGAAACGATCGCCGGAACCGATATCAAGCTGCATGCGGAGTTTGACGGCAGCCTGGAAAAGATGGTAGCGGCGCAGAACCCGTTCGCATGGCTGTGGCATATGAAACAGGAAGAATATACGATCGGAACGATGGTGGCGTATGACGATGCGGCGCTGGAAAGCCAGATCCGGAATTTATCGTGTTTAGACCCGGAGAAAGCGGTAGAACCGGTCAATGCAAAGATTTCTGAGTATGTGTCCGGACAGGGATATTCGATTGAGCCCGAACAGGAAGGAACGGCAGTCGAGGCGGAGAAGCTGACACAGGCGGTAACGGGTGCGATCGAGAATCTGCAGGATCATTTATCGCTGGAGGAAGCAGATGTCTATAAGAAGCCGACGGTATTGAAAGACGATGCATCTCTGGCAGAACAGCTGGATAAGATGAATAAATACGCGAAAATGAGCGTGACATACCAGTTTGGCGATTCGACGGAGACCTTAAATGGAGATCAGATTCATGCGTGGCTGATTGCCAATGCAGACGGAAGTGTTTCGGTAGATTCCTCCAAGGTGTCGGAGTACGTGTCTGAGATGGCGAAAGCACACAATACTTCAAACAAAGCGAAAACATTGAAAACATCGTATGGTTCCACGATTCAGGTAAGCGGCGGAACGTATGGCTGGAAGATCAACCAGGCGGCAGAGACGGAAGCGCTGGCAGCGATAATTGCCTCCGGCGAGAGTACGACGCGTGAGCCGGAGTATTCCCAGAAGGCGGCGAGCCATGGGGCAAATGACTACGGCGATACTTACGTGGAGATCAACCTGACCGGACAGCACCTTTTCTTCTATAAAGAAGGAAAGCTGGTGGTAGAGTCGGATTTCGTATCTGGAAACCTGGCGAAAGGCTGGGGAACCCCGGCAGGCTCGTATCCGCTGGCATATAAGCAGAAAAATGCGGTCCTGAAGGGTGAAAATTACCGGACGCCGGTTAATTACTGGATGCCGTTCAATAATGGTATCGGTATGCATGATGCGAAGTGGAGAAGCAGTTTTGGCGGTACGATTTACAAGACGGGCGGTTCCCACGGCTGTATCAACCTGCCGCCGAGTGTTGCAAAGACGATCTTTGACAATATTTCGGCAGGAACTCCGGTGATCTGCTACAATCTGCCTGGTACGGAGAAGAGTACGACGAGCGGTACGGCAAAACCGGCGGAGACGAAGCCGGCAGAGACGCAGGCGCCAGCAGAAACAGCAGCTCCGCCAGAGACGCAGGCGCCAGCACCGGCAGAAACACAGGCACCGGGTCCGGCACCGACCACAGCGCCGACGCAGGCGGAGACGAAAGCGCCGGAGACTGCGGCACCGACCCAGGCAGGACCGGGAGGTCCTTCGGGGGATAATGGTGGAAATATTGCAGTGGGACCAGGAGCATAGGAAGAAACGGGAATAAAATCGAGAAAAAACCTGCATAAAATGATTTACACCGAAAACATATTGTGTTATACTAAATACGTATGAGTCCGCCGGTGCTCAGTTTTTTGACGACTCCGACATAAACTTAGCATACGGTACGAATAATTATTTTAAGGAGGAAATCACAATGATTTCAAAGGAAAAGAAAGCAGCTATTATCGAACAGTACGGAAGAAAAGCAGGCGATACAGGTTCACCGGAGGTTCAGATCGCAATTCTGACCGCTAGAATCGCTGAGCTTACAGAGCATTTAAAATCCAATCAGAAGGATCATCATTCCCGCCGCGGACTTCTGAAGATGGTAGGACAGAGACGTGGTCTTCTGGATTACTTAAAGAAATCCGATCTGGAAGGATACCGTGCACTGATCGAGAAGTTAGGCATCAGAAAGTAATTAAGATTAAAACGTATAGGGTGGAGCAATCCACCCTAGTTGTTTATGTAGAAGAAAAGTCCGAGACCGCTGCTGTACCCGTAAAGCAGAAAAACATATTTGCGGGCAGAGCAGTAGTTTCGGTATTACTTTTCACAGAAAGGCACTTTTGGAACCGAAAGCGGCGTATGAGAATGTGAAGGTTCTTCTGCAAAACAAGATGAAAGGAGATATGAGATGTACAAGAGTTTTTCGATGGAACTGGCTGGCAGAACTTTAACAGTGGATGTTGGCCGTGTGGCAGCTCAGGCAAATGGTGCTGCATTTATGCATTATGGAGATACAACCGTATTATCAACCGCGACAGCTTCTGACAAGCCGCGTGACGGTATTGATTTCTTCCCGTTAAGCGTTGAGTTTGAGGAGAAGATGTATTCGGTCGGAAAGATTCCGGGCGGATTTAACAAGAGAGAGGGAAAGGCATCTGAGAACGCAGTTCTGACAGCACGTGTTATCGACCGTCCGATGCGTCCGCTGTTCCCGAAGGATTACCGCAACGATGTTACCTTAAATAACCTCGTATTATCCGTTGACCAGGACTGCAGCCCGGAGTATACCGCGATGTTAGGCTCTGCAATCGCAACCTGCATTTCCGATATCCCGTTTGATGGTCCGTGTGCGACCACCCAGATCGGCATGATCGACGGCGAGTTTATCGTAAACCCGACCAATGCACAGAAGAAAGTATCTGATATGGCTCTGACCGTTGCTTCCACCCGCGAGAAGGTTATCATGATCGAGGCTGGCGCAAAGGAAGTTCCGGAGAACATCATGATCGACGCGATCTTCAAGGCACACGAAGTAAACCAGGAGATCATCAAATTCATCGACACCATCGTAGCAGAGTGCGGCAAGCCGAAACATTCCTACGAGAGCTGTGCAGTTCCGGAAGAGCTGTTTGCAGCGATTCGTGAGCTGGTTCCGCAGGAAGAGATGGAAGAGGCTGTATTTACAGACGAGAAACAGAAGAGAGAAGAGAATATCCGCGCAATCACCGAGCGCCTGGAAGAGGCATTCGCTGATAACGAGGAGTGGCTGGCTGTTCTGGGTGAGGCTGTATATCAGTACCAGAAGAAGACTGTCCGCAAGATGATCCTCAAAGACCACAAGCGTCCGGATGGCCGCGGTATCACCGAGATCCGTCCGCTGGCAGCAGAGATCGACATTCTGCCGCGAGTACACGGTTCCGGTATGTTCACCCGTGGACAGACACAGATTTTAAATATCTGTACACTGGCTCCGCTGTCCGAGGCACAGAAGATCGACGGACTGGATGAGAACGAGACATCCAAGAGATATATGCACCATTACAACTTCCCGTCCTACTCCGTAGGCGAAACCAAACCGTCCAGAGGACCGGGACGCCGTGAGATCGGTCATGGTGCGTTGGCGGAGCGTGCGCTTGTGCCGGTACTTCCGACAGCGGAAGAGTTCCCGTATGCAATCCGTACCGTATCTGAGACGATGGAATCCAATGGTTCTACCTCCCAGGCAAGTATCTGTGCATCCACTCTGTCCCTGATGGCAGCAGGTGTACCGATCAAAGCTCCGGTAGCTGGTATTTCCTGCGGTCTGGTAACAGGCGACACCGATGATGATTACATCGTTCTGACCGATATCCAGGGTCTGGAAGACTTCTTCGGCGATATGGACTTCAAGGTAGGCGGCACTCACAAGGGTATTACTTCCATCCAGATGGATATCAAGATCCACGGTCTGACCCGCCCGATCATCGAGGAGGCAATCGCTAAGACGAGAGAGGCAAGAATCTACATTCTGGATGAAGTTATGGCGCCGGTTATCTCCGAGCCGAGAAAGACCGTCAGCCAGTATGCTCCGAAGATCGTTCAGATCTCCATCGATCCGCAGAAGATCGGCGATGTAGTCGGCAAACAGGGCAAGGTAATCAACAAGATCATCGAGCAGACCGGCGTTAAGATCGATATCGAGGACGATGGCAGCGTAGCTGTATGCGGCACCGATCAGGCAATGATCGACAAAGCAGTTTCCATCATCAAGGGCATCGTGACCGACATCGAGCCGGGTCAGATTCTGACAGGTACCGTTGTCCGTATCATGAATTTTGGTGCATTCGTAGAGCTGGCTCCGAACAAAGATGGTATGGTTCATATTTCCAAGCTTTCGGACAAGCGCGTAGCGAAGGTAGAGGATGTTGTCAACATCGGCGATGAAGTTACTGTAAAGGTAATCGAGGTCGATAAGATGGGTCGTATCAACCTGAGCATGAAACCAGGCGATCTGGCTGAAAATAAATAATAAATAGATTGCAAATGCACACGATGTGCTGCAATCATCCATCATAAAATCAATGTGCCTGCATCACTGCGGCGCAGACCAGATAAAGTAAGGAATGCTGCAAGGCAGAGAAGCGGTTCGCTTCTGCTTTGCGGTGTTCCTTTTTACTTTACAAAGAGGAAAAATATGTTAGAGGTAACAGGGATAGAAAAACGGTACCGCGGAAGGACGATCCTAAAAAATATCTCTTTTCGGGCAAATCCAGGGGAATGCATCGGGATTGTCGGCGGAAATGGATGCGGCAAGACGACGCTGCTCTCGATCCTCGCGGGGATCCGCAAGCCGGATCGGGGGAGTATTCGGATTGACGGGCAGGAGGCGCTTGGAAGACATCGTCTATTAGAAGAAAAAATCGCCTATGTGCCTCAGGAAAATCCATTGATCCCGGAGCTGACGGCATTTGATAATTACCGTCTCTGGTTCAGGGGGAAACGGCGGGAGATGGAACGGGATCTGGAATGCGGCGTCGGTCATGTGCTGGGCGTGGACCGATTCTTGAAAACGCAGGCGGGACGGCTTTCAGGCGGAGAGAAAAAGAGGCTGAGCATCGCGGCGGCACTCTCCGGACGCGCGGATATCCTGATTCTCGATGAACCGGGGGCAGCGCTTGACCTGGAGGCCAAGGAGCAGATCCTGACTTATATCAGGAGCTATGTGAAAGCAGGGGGGACAGTTCTTTTAACGTCCCATGAGATGGGAGAGATAGGGGCGTGTACAACCCTGTATGTATTAAAGAACGGTGCGCTGGTTCCGACGGAGGCAGGGCTTTCGGCGCGGGAGCTGATACAGAGGTTTTAAGGTTACTGGGCACGTATGCGTGAACAGTAACGTTTTAAGAGTGAGAAAACAGGAGGAGGTACAAGATGGAAGAGGGAAATAATGCAAACAATACAAACAATACAAACATGTCAAACAATTCAACCCCGCTAAACCCGGCAGAGGCAGCGGCGCAGGCGCTTACGGCCGCATCTGACACAGCGGATGGAACCAGTGCAGGCGGATCCGCTGGTGCTGGCGGCGGAATCGGTGGAAATGCTGCAGGCGGCAGTGACGGTGGCAGAACGGGCGGAAATGGTTCCGGCAGGAAGAAATGGCTCATTCCAGCCGGAGCAGCCGCAGCGGTGGCCGTGATCGGCGGCGGTGTGATGCTCAGCCATCAGGCAGATCCGAAGGACACAGTGATCGATGCGTTCAAGAGTATCACGGCGGAAGGGCAGTTAAATCCGTCTGAGGAGATCTTTGGGACGAAAGAGCTGGAAGACCTTTTACAGAAGGGATCTGCGCAGACGGGTATGGAGTTAAGCATGACAGGTATTTTCGATGAATCCCTGAACCAGATGAGCGGTGCGGGCATCGGTCTGGATGTGAAGCGCGATGTGGACAGCGGACGGCAGCTGCTAAATCTTTCCTTGCAGTATGGCGGCGGAGAATTGGCGGACGCACAGCTTTACATGGATGATACACAGATCATGGCGGCGATTCCGGCACTTTCCAGCCGTATGTTTACCCTTGACTATGTCAATGATCTGGAAGGACAGCTCATTAATTCTCCGTATGCGGCGCAGAAGCTCGAAGAGCAGGGGATTGATATTGAGGGGCTGGCAAATTATCTGGGACAGTACAAGGAAGCGCTTTCGGACGAGGAGCCGATGATGGATCTGAAAGCACTCTGGAACCGCTACAAAGAGGGAAGCAAGGCGATTGATGACCTCAAAACGGCTATGACCGTCACTAAGAATGACAAAAAAGAGTTTACGATCGACGGACAGAGCGAGAATTGCCGCGGTTACCATGTGACTCTGCCGAAGGATGCGCTGATTCGCTTTGCAAAGACGACGAGAGAATTTTTCCTGAATGATGAGACACTCAAACAGGATGTGGTGCGCTATCTGGAACTGGCAGGCGACGCAAGCAGCATCTATGCAGCGGACGGGGACGGAGAGAGCGTGGATCCGGAGGAACAGCAGAAGGAACTCTGGGCGCAGGCGGAAGCGGTGCTGGACAATCTGGTAGAGGAAATGGAAAATACCATCGGGGATGTGACGATGGATGTCTATGTGAGAAAAGACGGCAAAATGGCTGGATTTTCCTATGAGACGGATGCAACGGTTGAGGAAGAAAATGTCCGTTTTTACGGCGATGTTTCCTTTGGCGGCGGTTACAACATGCTGTCGAATGTGAATGGGGCGTTAAATATTGAGGATTCGGACGGTCAGATTATCACGGTTTCCCTGGATAAAACAAGCGCTTACGAGGCTGGAAAGAGCTGGAGTGGTCAGGTAATTGCGACCCTGCAAGGCGACGAAGAGAAATACCAGTTTATCCTGGATGGCGACTATCAGATCGCGGACGGAAGCTATGAGGTAAAGCTGGATCTGCAGAGTAACGGTGCGTCTCAGGCGTCGCTCACGACGAATGGCGCGGTCAGCGACCTTTCAAAGGGCGAGAGCGTCCATATCGATATGGATTCCCTGCGTCTGGAAACTACATTGTTAAATGGAAGCAGTTCTTATGTTGAATTTGCCGGTTCCTATTATGTCAACCCGCTGGAGGATGAGATCGTGCAGCCGGACGGCGTTCCATTTGATGTGCTGGCTTCCTCCGAGGAGGATTATAACCAGGTCACAACGGAGATAACAGGCAACCTGTTCGCAATTCTCCTGAAAGTCATGTCATAGGCGGCGGAAAATGCGAACATATATGATATATCTGCTGCTGACCGGAAAGCGCCTGCTCCGCCAGCTGCCGTATTTTCTGGCAGGGCTGGCGGTGATGGTGCTGCTCGTCGGCATGGCGGCATTTTCGGCGTCTAAGGTTTTATATGGGGAAACATCTTTAAAGAAAATCGAGGTGGGCGTGGTGCTTCCGGAGGACGATGCGCTTTCGGAAAAGATAACCAAAATGATTGCCTCGCTGGACAGCGTGGAAAGTCTCTGCGACTTTTCGTATCTGGAACACGATGAAGCGTTTCAAAAGATGAAAAGCGGGGAGCTTCAAGCGGTTTTCGAGGTGCCGTCCGGCATGGCGCGCGGCATTTTGGACGGTACGAACCAGCCCGCCACGATCTGGTTTCCGGATGAGAGCGGGCTGGAAGGCGCCGTTTTCCGGGAGCTGGCGGAGTCGGGCAGTTCGATGCTTGGCACTTCGCAGGCGGCGATCTACGCGGCAAATGAATGTTTAAATATCCAGGGAGTGCCGGAACAGATTTCGGTGTCTGAACAGGATTTGAACCGTATCTTTTTAAAATATGCGATGAACCGCGAGGCACTTTTCCGGAAGAAAACGGTCAGCGCTGCAGGGAATGTATCGACGGCGGTCTTTTATGGAATTTCGGGGATTGTATTTCTGATGATTCTTACCGGAATCCCGGCAGCACCGTTTCTGGCTCCCCAGACGGAGGCGCTGGAACAGGGGCTTCGGCGCATCGGGATCCGGCGGTGGTATCCGCTTTTCTGCAAATGCTTGTGCATGACGCTTCTTCTGATGGCAGTCACGGCGGGCGGCTATGGCTGGGCGGTGCAGAAGGGATATGCGCTGGCGGGGCGGGAAGAACTGGCGGCGTGGGGGCTGACCTGCGCGGCAGTTTCGGCGTGGATTCTGCTGTTTTATGAGGTGTGCAGAAGTTCGGCAGCGGCGATTTTGACGTTGTTTGCGGTCAATGTGGTATTTCTCTTTCTGGCGGGCGGCATCATCCCGTCCGTCTTTCTGCCGGAACTGGTTCAGAAAGTCGGAAATATGACGGTGACGGCGCTCTGGATGGATGGAATCCGCTTTATTGCTTCGGGCGAGGAGACAGGGGCGGTTTCGGTGCTGTGGAAACTGGCTGCGGCGGCATTGGCATGCTTTGCACTGGCGCTTGCCGCCGGAAAAAGGAGGGATTGACGGATGCGGAAGCTGGCGTGGTGGTTCTGTATGTTTGGAATGACGCTGCGGCGGGCTCTTTACCGCCCGGTGTTCCTCCTGTTTCTTCTGATCTTTCCATTGGGAATGGGCGTGCTCCATCAGGTGGAAAAACGGGATTCCGGGCGGATCGCGGTGGCGCTCTGCCCGGGAACGGATGCGTGGAATCAGGCGCTTGCAGAAAGACTGGAATCGGAAGAGAGCCGTTCATTTTTCTTTTATCCGTGCGGGACGGAGGAAGAGGCAAAGAAGGCGGTTATGACCGGACGGGCGGAGTGCGCCTACCTGTTTCCAGAGAGATTAAAAGAACGGCTGGACGAGGGGCATTATACCCGTGCGGTCCGCGTGCTGGTGTCGCCGTCCACGGTGGCAGAGAAAATTATATCAGAAAAGATATTTTCTGAACTGTTCGAGGTGTATGGGCGGGAACTGCTGGCAGACTATGGGAAAAATGGAGCGGCATTCCAGACGGTGATGGCGCGCTGCCAGACGACGGAGGCGCGGGAAAAGGCGTGCGGCGTGCTGATGAAACTCTATGAAAAATACCGCAGCAACGGAAGCACCTTTACCTTTGATTATCAGACCTTACAGGGAGGAACGGCACTGCAGACAGGGGCGATGAAGGTGGTCTTTCCGGTGCGCGGGCTGACGGCGGTTTTCCTTTTTATCATGGGGCTGGCGGCAGCTGTCATGGCGGGCGAGGATGCAGAGCGCGGGCTTTATGCGGCGGTCCGGAGCCGGGAGCGGTGGCTGCTGCAGACGGCGGAGATCGCGGCATTTGTCTTTTTAGCATCCATTTCGGCCTATGCGGCGCTTCTGGCGTCGGGAAATGGGGCAGAGCCGCTTTTAGAGGCGGGAAAGCTGCTTTTTTATCTCTTCTTCGTGACCATGTATGCCTTTGGATGCCTGGCAGTCTGCCGGAAGCCGGGATTTCTGGCGGCGCTGATTCCGGTGTTTATCCTTGCGAGCCTCCTGCTCTGCCCGATCTTTTTTGACGCTTCAGTCTTTTTGCCGGGAGCCGCGGGTATGCGAAAGCTGCTGCCGCCGTGGTGGTATCTGAGCGGCATTTTCGGTTTCCAAAGTGTCTACCCGTGAACAATTACTTTTTTACAACGTTTTTTTGGATAACTTCGATAAAAAGATTGCTATTTTTTCATTCAATTATTATAATAAAAAGAGACATCCGGTATCGAGCATCAATCTGCCGGATGTTTTCATGCGAGAAAATCAGGAGAGGAGTGAACACAATGGAAAGCCGGAGTCATAAGGCGGAATCAGACGGCAGCTACCCAGAACCGAAGGCAGCGTACACATGCATTTGCAGGAATGACAGCTGCAAACAGCGGATTCCTTGTGTACACTGCCGCATCTGTGGATAAGTTTCCGGCATTCTGCCTGTGTGCAGGAGCAGGAAGGGAGCAGCCTGTCCGATTTCCAAAATGACAATATTTTGGAAGGAGACGGGAATGTTAGAAGAAGAGAAGAAAGAAGAGCTGCTGGCTCTGCTGTCCGGGAAGAAGTACCGGGAGCTGAAAAGCCAGCTGGTCGAGATGAATGAGGTGGATATTGCCTCATTTATCGAAGAATTGGATTCAGAAAAGACGGTCGTTGTATTCCGTATGCTGCCGAAAGAGCTGGCATCGGAGGTATTTGCCTGTCTGGAAGTCGAACAGCAGCAGCACATCATTACCAGTATTACGGATAATGAGCTGCGTGCCATCATTGACGACCTGTATGTCGATGATGCGGTCGATATGCTGGAGGAGCTGCCGGCGACGATCGTGCGGCGCGTACTTCAGAACTCCAGCCCGGATACGAGAAAACTGATCAACCAGTTCCTCAATTACCCGGAAAACAGCGCCGGAAGCGTCATGACGGCGGAGTACGTGGGACTCAAGAAAAATATGACGGTGGAGCAGGCATTTGATTATATCCGGAAATATGGTGTGGACAAGGAGACGATTTACACCTGCTACGTCATGGATGAAAAACGCCGCTTAGAGGGCGTTGTGACGGTCAAGGATCTTCTGATGAATGATTATGCGGCGCTCATGGGCGATATCATGGATCCGCATGTGATCAAGGCGTATACGACGGAAGACCAGGAAAAGGTCGTGGAGACGTTCAATGAGTACAACCTCTTGAGTTTACCGGTTGTGGACGGCGAAGACCGTCTGGTCGGCATCATCACGGTCGATGATGTCATGGATGTCATGGAGCAGGAGGCGACGGAGGACTTCGAGAAGATGGCGGCGATGCTGCCGAGTGAGAAGCCGTACCTGAAGACGGGCGTGTTCCAGCTTGCGAGAAATCGTATTCCGTGGCTGATGATCCTGATGTTGAGCAGTATGGTGACCGGCGGTATTTTGTTAAAATATGAGAATGCCTTTTCGGTAATTCCGCTTTTGGTTACGTTTATTCCGATGCTGATGGATACGGGCGGAAACTCCGGCAGCCAGGCGAGCACGATGATCATCCGTGGTATGGCGGTCGGCGAGGTAGAACCGGCGGATATTCTGAAAGTTATGTGGAAAGAAATCCGCGTGGGAATGCTCTGTGGACTTTCTCTGGCGCTTGTCAATTTCGTGCGCCTGATGATCCAGTATCCGGGGCAGGTACTCATCTGCCTGACGGTAGTTATCAGCCTGTTCTGCACGGTTATCATCGCGAAGACGATCGGATGTGTGCTTCCGATTGCGGCGAAG
The DNA here is from genome assembly GCF_003478415.1 of Clostridium sp. AF27-5AA. NCBI lineage: Bacteria > Bacillati > Bacillota > Clostridia > Eubacteriales > Clostridiaceae > Clostridium > Clostridium sp. AF27-5AA. The sequence continues at coordinate 165,615 of NZ_QUFH01000003.1, read as the reverse complement.
ACGATCCATCTCGACCCGGCGATCATGGCGTCGCCGATGATCACGACGATCGTGGATGCGTGCAGCCTGATGATTTATTTCCAGCTGGCGTGCCATCTGCTGAATATGAAGGCGTGATATAAATTACCTGCCTGCTGGCCCATGTTTTCGTATGGTCAGCGCAGTAAATGCGCAGACTTACGGAACAGTTACTTTATTTTATAATTCCAATATTTTAATTATTTCTAGGAAAGGAAAAACTGTTTGGAACATAAGCTTCCAGACAGCCGTGTGAAAAGTATGACAAAGATCAGAACCAGATACGCACCGAGCCCGACAGGCAAAATGCATGTAGGAAACTTAAGAACTGCATTATACGCATACCTGATTGCAAAACATGAGGGCGGCGATTTTATCCTGCGAATCGAGGATACCGATCAGGAGCGTTTCGTTGAAGGCGCGACCGAGATCATTTACAATACGATGCGCGATACCGGACTGAAGCATGACGAAGGTCCGGACATCGGAGGTCCGGTTGGCCCGTATGTACAGAGCGACCGTCAGAAACAGGGCATCTACATGGAATATGCGAAGAAGCTGATCGATAAAGGCGAAGCTTATTACTGTTTCTGCGATCAGGAACGCTTAAACAGCTTAAAGAGAGAAGTAAACGGCGAAGAGATCATGACCTATGATAAGCACTGCCTGCACCTTTCCAAGGAAGAGGTAGAGGCAAACTTAAAGGCAGGAAAGCCGTTTGTCATCCGTCAGAACAATCCGACCGAGGGAAAGACTACCTTCCACGATGAGATTTACGGAGATATTTCCGTAGATAACTCCGAGCTGGATGATATGGTTTTAATCAAATCGGATGGATTCCCGACCTACAATTTCGCAAATGTGGTGGACGATCATTTACAGCAGATCACCCATGTAGTCCGCGGTAACGAGTACCTGTCTTCTTCACCGAAGTACAACCGTCTGTACGACGCATTCGGATGGAAGGTTCCGGTTTATGTGCACTGCCCGACCATCACGAACGAGGAGCACAAGAAGCTGAGCAAGCGAAGCGGTCATTCTTCCTATCAGGATCTGATCGATCAGGGCTTCGTTTCCGAGGCAGTTGTCAACTTCGTTGCCCTGCTTGGCTGGTCACCGGAAAATAATCAGGAGATTTTCTCCTTAGACGAGCTGGTAAAAGAGTTCAACTACAAGAATATCAGCAAATCTCCGGCTGTTTTCGATATGGTAAAACTGAAATGGATGAACGGCGAGTACATCAAGGCGATGGATTTTGATAAGTTCTATGAGATGGCAGAGCCGTACATCAAGAAAGTAATCACCAAGGATCTGGCTCTGAAGAAGATCGCGGCGATGGTTAAGACGAGAATCGAGATTTTCCCGGATATCGAGGGACACATCGATTTCTTTGAGACACTGCCGGAGTATGATCCGCAGATGTATGTTCACAAGAAGATGAAGACCAATCTGGAGACATCCTTAAAGGTATTAAAAGATGTTCTGCCGATTCTGGAAGCACAGGAAGATTACTCCAACGACGCCCTGTACGCGGCGCTGTCCGAGTATGTATCCAAAGAGGGCGTTAAGACCGGCTTTGTAATGTGGCCGATCCGTACCGCTGTATCCGGCAAGCAGATGACGCCGGCAGGCGCGACCGAGATCATGGAAGTGCTTGGCAAGGAGGAGTCGATCAGCCGTATCAAGAAGGGGATTGAACTTCTGGAGGCACAGCAGTAGGCTGTCGTAACCGTCGATGTTCGACTTGAAGCAAGTTTGGCTTCGCAGATTAAATCAGTAGGTAGTAAATAAACAACTGCTTTTTCATGTATCGTAGATGCATGAAAAGCAGTGAAAAGGTGCGCTTTGTGAGAAATACATTCCAAGGCGCACTTTTCTTACATTTGTACTTGACAGATTTGCTTCAGATGCGCGGCAGAAGGATGTCTTGCACATCAAAATGCGAATTTCGAAGCAAATATGCCGAGATATTCTTGAATTGTGGAGTAAGGAAACAGGAAATGGCATTCAGTAAAGCACAGACACAGGCAATCATGCATAAAGATGGTCCCATGATGGTTCTGGCGGGACCGGGATCAGGGAAAACAACGGTGATCACCCATCGGGTCCAGTATCTGACGAAGGAGTACGGAATCGATCCGGGGGATATTCTTGTGATTACCTTTACCCGGGCAGCAGCCGAGGAGATGCGGGAGCGGTATGAAGCATTGACCGGCGGCGGCTCCAGAGTCACCTTCGGTACTTTTCATTCGATCTTTTTTAGGATCTTAAAGCTGGCATACCGATATACCGCTGACAATATTGTCCGGGAAGAGCAGCAGATGCAGTTTGTCCGGGAGCTGGCTCAGGCCGGAGGTCTGGAGCCGGAGGATGAAAATGAGTTTGCAGCCTCCATTTTAAGTGAGATAAGCTCTGTCAAGGGAGAGAGGATTGCACTGGAACATTACTATTCCAAAAACTGTCCGGATACAGTTTTCCGTCAGCTCTATGCGGGCTATGAAGAGAAAATGCGCCGGGCCGGACTCATCGATTTCGATGACATGATGGTGCTGTGTCTGGAACTTTTTACGGAAAGAAAAGATATCCTGTCTGCCTGGCAGAGGAGGTATCGGTACATCCTGATTGATGAGTTTCAGGACATCAACCGACTTCAATATGAGATCGTGCGGATGTTAGCCAAGCCGGAAGATAATCTTTTTATCGTGGGCGATGATGATCAGTCGATTTACCGGTTTCGTGGGGCCAAACCGGAGATTATGCTGGGGTTTGAGCGGGATTATCCGGGTGCCGGACGGATTCTTCTGGATGTGAATTACCGAAGCACCGAGGAGATCGTGGCACCGGCATTGCGGCTGATCGGAGAAAACCAGAAACGTTTTTCAAAGGCCATCCATACAACGGGACGGCATGGGAAGAACGTGATCACGAAGCTCTGGCAGGATCCGGGGGAAGAAAATCTGGCCATTGCCAGGGAGATACAGCTGTATCTGCAGTCGGGAGTGCGGCCGGGGGATATCGCAGTTTTATACCGGACCAATGCTGGTCCTCGTTTTCTGATGGAAAAGCTGATGGAATACAACCTTCCCTTCCGGACAAGGGATACGGTGCCGAACCTCTATGAACACTGGATTTCGCGAAATATCCTGACCTATATCCGGATCGCCATGGGAAGCCGGGTGCGGGAAGATATTTTGCAGGTCATCAACCGTCCGAAGCGTTATATCAGCCGGGATGCGATGCCGGATGAGACGGTTTCGTTCGAGAAGATGAAGGCATTCTATGCGGAGAAAGACTGGATTGCCGAGCGGATCGAGAGTCTGGAAGGGGATCTGCGGGCGATCGCCCGGATGTCACCTCTGGCAGCCGTCAATTATATCCGCCAGGGCATGGGATACGATGAATATCTGATCGAGTATGCGGCATTCCGGCGGATGCGGCCGGAGGAACTTTTAGAGACTGCCGATGAGTTAAAAGAAAGTGCGGCGGGTTTCAAGACCTTTGACGAGTGGTTTGCACACATCGAGGCGTACAAGGAGGAACTGCTCCGGCAGGCGGCGCAGCGGCGGACGGAGACGGATGCGATCACGCTGGCGACGATGCACAGCGCCAAGGGGCTGGAATTTCCCATTGTCTATATTCTCGATGCCAATGAGGGCATCACACCGCACAGCCGCGCGATGCTGGACGAGGATATGGAGGAAGAACGACGTCTGTTCTATGTGGCAATGACGCGTGCAAAGACCCGGCTGCATGTATATGCGGTGCGGGAGAGGTACCATAAAAAGGCGGAAGTATCGCGGTTTGTGTGGGAGTATCTGGGGCGGGATGGAGATAGCAGGTAACGAAATTCACAATGAAAATCGGGAAATCATATAAATGACGGTATTAAACATATATTGTGTACGGTTTATTGACATTTTTTGAAAATTGTTTAATAATAACATCATGAGAATTAATCTTCATGGGCGTCAAAATAGATGAAAGGTAAACAGAGAGGAGATGGGAGAATGAAAGGTATACGAAGGGCAGCAGCGGTGTGTCTGACAATGACATTGGCAGTATCGACATTATTTGGAAATACAGCATGGGCGGATATGCCGCAGAAGACGGAGAGGAAAAAATGTGTTCATGTGCATACCGAGGAGTGCTACGGCGAGCCGGATGAGGAAGCGACCTCGTCCCAGATAGGAGAAGAGCCGACGGAATGTACCCACGTCTGCACTGTAGAAAGCGGATGCATACGGAATACAGCCGCGTCTTCCGGTACGAACGAGGACGATTCTGAAACCGGGCCGGATGATGAAGAAACCAACGATCAGAAGGATTCTGCTGACAAAGCAGAGGATGACGAGAAACAGGAGGATGCACCTTCCGTCAGTACACCATCGGATATGGAAGATACGACAGTTCCAGGCGGAACAGTGATACCGGCTGTGAAGTCCCAGATCTTCTCCTGGTCCTGGTATGATCCGGAAGAGAACCTGCTGGATGGAAAATTAGAGCTTAGCGGAGTTACCTAGGAAGCCCAGCCATCCTTCGAAGAAGTCACGGAGTACTTACCAGAGGCTATTGTTGCCCAGGTCGGAGAAGAAAGCGAAGCTGGTAAAGAGGAAAAACTTTCGATCACTGGCTGGAGCTGTAACGAGTATGTGCAGGATGAAGAAGGCCGCTGGCCGCTGGAAGGCACCTATGAGTTTGCAGCAGAGCTGCCGGAGGCATATGAACTGGCGGAAGATGCAGAGGCGCTGGTGGTGGAAGTATCTGTGACAGGAGACCAGGCGGCATTGACGGTATATAATCCTAATAATGTTGTGTTAAATGTAAATTTTGAAAAAGGGGAACCTTCTAAAGGCCTTGCCTATGATGAGAGTGGGTTTTCTAGTCTTAACAACAACGTAATGAATTTATTGAACGATCGCGGTATAGAGGTTACTAATTCAGGAGAAAATAGCTTTCAATTAAGAATGACGAATGCTACTACCATACAGAACCTTGAGTTAAGCCGGGGAACATGGGAGATAGTATTAAATGGAAGCAATGTATTAGAGGGAAAAGGAAAAGGTGTTGGAGGAGTTGGCCTCAAAATTAAGGAAAATGTAAGAGCGACGATTAAGGAAGGAACAGCACCCGCTTCTTTGACAGCTAAGAATTCTCCAACGACAGGAACAAGTAGGGATGGATCCAGCGGAATAGCAGTCGAAGGTAACTTGACGATAGAAAGTGGAACGATAGAAGCAACTGCCGATGGGGGAGAAAATAGCGCTTCATTCTCAGGGGGCATTGTTGTGGGAAGCAATGGAACTTTAAATATTAACGGAGGCGCTGTTACTGCTGCGGGAACAGGCAAGAATGGCGTGTTTGTCCGTGGAAATTTCCGGATGAAGGGTGGATCATTAACGGCAACTGGAAGTAGGAAACCCGGAATTGAGAATGAGGGTACTTTTGAACTTTTAGGTGGAACAATTTCAACAAAATCTAATAGTGGTGGAATAGGATTTTTGCAGGGGCTTGGATCTGTAACGATCAAAGCCAACGAACTGAATACGGATCGATTAAACATTACTGGAAATAGTTCCTTCACTGTTGCAAGAGGCGGAAAGGTAACCTCTGAAAGTACGATAATTAATAGTGGCACACTTACCAATGAAGGAGAATTTGTTTCAAACGGTCCATTTGTAAAAGAAGAAAACGGAAGATTTATCAATAACGGTACAATCAGCGGAACCGGAAGTCTACCCGATGGTGTAAAGCAGATTCCAGATACAATTACAGTTCGTAAAACGGAAATAATTGCAGATTATCGCAACAATATGTTGATCGATGTTCCAAGCCTTGCGGGTATTCATCAACCGGATAGGGCCGGAAACCTGCAATATGAACTTGCTGAATATACAGGAAGTGATAAAGGAGAAGGAACGATTGACAAGGAATCGGGTCAGTTGAAGGTGGACAGGGCTGGTGTATTTAAAATCGAGGTGAATACACAGGAAAGTGGATTCTATAAAGCCGGAGAAAATCCGGTTTGTATAACATTGACTGTTAATAAAGCAAAGTTTCCTGATTCCTGGAACTTGAGCGTAACGGCTGCCAGCGATGAATATAGGGGAGCCCAAGGATATCCGGCAGCTTTCATTAGCGCAAGTGGCATTCCTAGTGGTGCAAGGTATGAATATCAGCTGAAGAGTACAAGTAGTACGGATGATTTACAAGAAGATCAGTGGAAGTCGGAGTGTCCGAAGATTGTGAATGTAGCAGAGTCGGGTCAGTTTGTATTTGTAAGAGTGACAGTAGATAATTACAAGTCGAAGGTATTTTGCTCTGGCAACCCAACGAGTATTATCAAACGGAGGTTTGCAGATACAAAAGTAACACTCGAACCAGAGACCGTCATTTATAATGGTCAATCCTGGAGCCCGGAGATCAAAGTGGTTGAGAACTGGCAGGGAGCTTCCGAAGATGAAGTGGATAAGGCGGATTATACAATCAAAGATTGGACATATTGGACAGGAACTGATAATAGGATAGTTAAAGAGCGAAAAGATGCTGGAACATACACTGTCCATCTGTTGGGACAGGGAAATTATAAGAATGAATCGAATACAGCTATATTTACAATCGACAAGTGTAAATTAAATGCACGGATAACAGGAGGCTCTTTCGATAAAGTCTATGATGGAACGACAGATATTACGGAGGAGCAGAATTTATCCGTTCAGCTTTACAGTGATTCCGGCACTCCTGATTCTCAGGATGTTCGTGCTGACCAGGTGAATTTGGCATATCAGAGTGCGGATGTTGGAGAGCACAATATTGAGGCGGCAAATATCACGTTAGCAGGTGACAATGCAAAGAATTATGAGCTGACAGAAAATAGCGCATCCATTAAAGGCAGCATCATAGCACGTGATTTTGCATCCATGACTGTGTCGGCAGATCCGCTTACCTACAATGGTACCGAACAGAAGCCGCAGATCCATGCATCTGTGGAAACCGGTCTTTCAAATGTGAGTCCGGATGCAGTAGTATTTACTTATTCTAAGAATGGAGTGGATTATCAGAGTGAGATCCCAGGCTTTACCGATGCGGGAACCTATCAGGTATATGTGAAAGCTTCGATGGCCAATTTCAATGATGCGGTAAAAACAGTCGATGTGACGATTCAGCAAGCGTCTTCAAACTCAGGCAGTCATTCAGGCGGCGGAAAAGGCAGCGGCGGAAAAGGCAGCAGTGGAAAAGGCAGTAGTGGAAAAAGCAGCAGCGGAAGTTCCGGTACAGTAACCAAAGATAGCCAGAAAGGCTACCGCAGCGAGGAGCAGGGGGTTATCACCGGTGCATCGAATCAGGCAGTGAATGACGGTTACAGCCATTGGATGAAGGATGCCCGAGGCTGGTGGCTCCGCTACAGTGACGGCACCTGGCCTATGGGCAATACCGGTGCATTCCATTGGGAAAAAGTCAACGGCAGATGGTGGGCATTTGGCGCTGATGGATATCTGAGTACCGGTTGGCTCTATGACACCCTGTACCAGGGATGGTTCTATATGGACGAAAACCAGGGTATGCTTACAGGATGGCAGTTCATCAATGGAAAATGGTATTACCTGAATCCGAGTCACGACGGCAGTGCCGGCATCATGTATTCAAACCGCCGGACACCGGACGGCTGGTACGTGAAAGAAGACGGCAGCTGGGATGAAGAAGCGGGAAGATAATAGGAAAAAGAGTTATTTAAAGCGGTTGATCGGGAGGTCAGCCGCTTTTCTTTGCTCATATTGAGGTCTTAAAAATTGAAAAACGGTCACCAGAATTTGTAGGAAATGATAGGTGGTTGTTTGCTCAGTTTTTTGGAATATAGATGATTTTGTCACAGGTGAAAAGCTCTTCCCCCCTCTGTTTCGCGTTTCATATCCGATATATTTACAATTCCCATCCAACTGACTATAATAAAGAATGCCCGTTTGTCTGCAAAGGCGCGGAACCATATCCATCTGCATCAGGGCGATATGACAGAAAAATGAACTTAAAAGAATGGAAGAAAGAACAATGGATGTAATTGAAAAATTTGGAAATAGGGTGAGCAGCCAGGCGCTTAAGGATCCGGAAAAAGCGCGTCGGCTGCTTCTTGCGGGATACCGCCTGCAGGAAAAGAAGCTTCAGTTTTTGCCGGATCGGGGACTGCCGTCGTCGGGACAGTATGTGGCGCGGGTGGTTATGAAAAATATCATTCAGTCGCTGTCGGAACCGGAGAATGCGGCGATGGTCAGCATATTTGTGCCGGGAGAGCTGGTGATGGCGGCAGGGCTGACGCCGTACTCAGTGGAGGCGATGTCCTGTTTTATGGCGGGAACGAAGTGTGAGCAGACGTTTCTTCGGAAAACGGAGGAAGAAGGATTTCCGGAGACGATGTGTTCGTACCACAGGGTGTTTCTGGGGGCGGCGCTGACGGGGATTCTGCCAAAACCGAACTGCATGATTTATACGAACCTTGCGTGTGATGGAAATATGATGACGTTTCCGTATTTAAAGGATAAATTTGAATGTCCAGGCTTTTATATTGATGTTCCGTATGAGAAAAACCGGGAATCGGTTCTGTATGTGGCGGATCAGCTGCGGAAATTGAAACGGTTTCTGGAGGAGACGACGGACAGACGGATTTCGGAGGAAACAGTGCGGAGTGCGGTAGATAACAGCCGGAAAGCGGCGGCGAATTATAAAAAACAGCTTGCCCTGCGGTGTGCGCATGACCCGGTGACCTCTCTGACGAATGAATTGTATGCGCTTTTTATGTGCCATCTGATGGCTGGCTCAGAGACGGCGGTTACCTATACGGAAAAACTTCTGCGCGATGTGCGGATGTCACCGAGGGGAGATGGTCTTTCGGTAATCTGGATGCACATCATGCCATTTTTACAGGAGCCGGTTAAGGATATTTTTAATTATAGTAAGAAAATGCACATCCGCGCTTGTGATTTCATCGCAGATGGTTTTCAGGAGATGCATGCGGAAGACCCGTATGAGGCGATGGCAGAGAAAATGGTCTACTGCATTTACAACGGCAGTGTGAAACAGAGAATTGAGAAAGCGGAACGACTTGCCAGAATCACGGAATCGGATGGTGCTGTTTTATTTGCCCACTGGGGCTGTAAGGGAACGATCGGTGCATCCAGCCTGATTAAGCAGTCCTTAGAAAAGACAGGACTTCCGACGATGATTCTCGACGGTGACGGCTGCAACCCCGCCAATACCAGCGACGGTCAGGTATCGACGCGGCTTCAGGCGTTTGTGGAAATGCTGGAAAAGGGCAAGGAGGAGAAACACGCATGATTTATTACGTCTGTAAGTACACCCCGATCGAGCTGTTCCGGGGGTTTGGAGAAGAATGTTCTGTTTTGGAGGAAATGCCGGAAAATTTCGAACAGTCGGATCAGATTGCACATGCAAATCTGTGCGGCTTTGGAAAATCGGTCATTCAGGCAGTGCTGGAAGGAAAGGTTGAACAGCTGGTGCTGGTAAACTGCTGCGATTCGATGCGGCGCGTTTACGATATCGTGGAGAGCACGGGAAAATGTAAGTTTTTATATATGCTGGATCTGCCGCATGATGATAATGAATGTGAAAAAGTGAAATTTGCGGGTACGATCCGGAGGCTTAAAAAGGCATATGAGGCATATTCCGGGAAAGTGTTTGATAAACGCGCTTTTATCAAGTCCTTTATTACGCCGGAAATGAACACGGAGCCGTACATTGGTGTGCTGGGCGTGCGGGTCAGCGGCATTCTGGAGGATATGATCCGGGACAATATCCAGATGGATGTGGAAAATCTGACCTGTACGGGTGGTCGGAAACTGTCGGTCGTACAGGATGAAATGTGGAATATGGAGGAAGAGGAGCTGTTTCTTTCTTACGCGGACGTCCTGCTGGGACAGATGCCGTGTTTCCGCATGAACCGTTCGATCCGCAGAAACCGTCTGTATCTGGATCCGAATTTAAAGGGAATTATTTATCACACGATCAAGTTCTGTGATTATTATGGATTTGAGTATGCGAGTATCAAGCGGGATATCAAGGTTCCGCTCCTTAAGATTGAGACTGATTTTACGAGCCAGAGCGCGGGGCAGCTTTTGACGCGCATTCAGGCATTTGAGGAGACAATCGAGGGATCAGAGGATATGGATCCGGGAAAAGGTATCAGTGAGGAGGCAAGAAAGAAGATGGAGTCGGGCATTTTTTATGTAGCGGGAATCGACAGCGGTTCGACAAGTACGGATGTGGTCATACTGGATCAGGATGGAAAAATTAAATCGACGATGATTATTCCGACCGGCGGCGGTGCGATGATGAGCGCCGAGAAGAGTCTGGATCTGGCGATTGAGAAAGCGGGAATTAAGAAAGAGGAGATCGTGCGGATCGATACGACCGGATATGGACGATCCTACATTGACAGCGGGGATGACAGCATCACGGAGATTACCTGCCATGCCAAGGGCGCAAATTATCTGAATCCGAATGTCCGCACTATCATCGACATTGGCGGGCAGGATATCAAGGCGATCAGCATCGACGGGCAGGGAGCCGTGAAAAATTTCCTGATGAATGACAAATGTGCCGCCGGAACGGGACGTTTTCTGGAAATGATGGCGAAAACGCTGGGACTTTCCCTGGAGGAAATGAGTGTGAAAGGGCTGGAATGGAAGCATAATATCGTGATTTCCAGCATGTGTACGGTGTTTGCAGAGTCGGAGGTCGTGTCGCTGGTGGCACAGAATAAGGATGTGGCAGATATTATCCACGGTTTAAATGTGTCAGTTGCCTCAAAAGTCGGCGCGTTGGCAGCCCGCCTTGGAAAGGATCATCCAGGCGAATATATGATGACCGGCGGTGTAGCGAAGAACCAGGGTATCATCCAGGCATTGGAAGAGAAGCTTGGTGCTAAACTTTATATCTGTGATGAGGCGCAGCTCTGCGGTGCGCTGGGAGCGGCGCTATTTGCTTATGAGAAATGTAAAGGCAGTGCGGAGGAAACGCGATGAAGCGGCAGGGTTAAAACACTTGTATCGATATTTTCGTCAGATATTCACTGGGAGAGGCTGTGGCCAATTCGTCGATCACAGCCTCTTTATAAGAGTATTTGCCGGTTTTAAACTTGTGTTCATCGATCCAATCAAAGAGTTTTTCGTAGGTGTCTTTCGAGTCATAGTAATTTCCCATTAAGTAAGCAACTGCATAGGTTCCGGCCGGTTTTAAGTGATAGGGGTGATTTTTCGGTTTTGTTATAACTTTTGTGAAAAAATAAGCATAGGTATTCAGATGATTTTTTCGTAAATCTGCCACATCCAGCATGGCTCCATAAGGATGACCGGCATTTAGAGCGTGGGCATTGCAGTAACCGATGTGGCGGCAAAGAGCCTGGATGATTTTCTGATGGTCATCTGTATGAATCGGATCGCTGAGAATCAGATATTCTTCCGGTGTCGTCTCGAGAAAAATACGACCATTTTTATTTTCTGTATGGAAGAATAATTCATCTTCTGTGTATTCTGCCTGTTTCTGATTCAGTGATTCCTGGAGTGATACCAGGGATAATTTTATATGATTGGACTGTAAAGTGAATAAAAATCCAAGAATGCATCTACATTCTGAAATCAGAAATCAAATTAAAACATTATAATCTTCGATGCCTCGTTGGGAAGCCAAAGGGGTATTTTTTTACCCAATCAGGCTGTATAGGACACCTCATTTTTGATGTCTTTGGACGGTGCGGGAAGCATACTGATTGGAATCCTTATATCTATGGTATAGCTTTTTGCAATATAAAAAGACTTTACATATGGCTATAAAAATCAACTGTATTCCAAGCGGAACCTTCCCCCATTTTCTGGAACACGAAAAAGAAGAAACGCTTTCGGTCTATCTGGAGGCCGTCAAATGGGCGCTTCTGGAAGAATGAATATGTCCGAAAAAATGTTGGAATTATAATAATATTAACCGAAAAAATGTGATTTATAATAAAATAATGTCCGCAAAAATGCTGTTTAGCAATGGAAATATGCCCTGAAAAGTGTTAAGATAGAATACAGATGCTTTTGGATGTATATGTTGCGCAGGAGGTTTCTTAATGGAAAGAGAGCTGTTTACGAAACTGGAACGATGGATGAATAAAAAGAACAGAAAGCCGCTGATCATACAAGGAGCGCGCCAGGTCGGAAAAACCTGGATTATGAAGGAATTTGGATCCAGGTTCTATGAAAATACAGTCTATATCAATTTTGATAATAATAAAGCAATGAAGGATGTATTTGACCTAGACTTTGACTTAAAGCGGATCCTTTCTGCAATCAAAATTGAGTACGGAAAGAGTTTTCAGGCTGAAAATACATTGATTATTTTTGATGAGATCCAGGAAGCACCAAAGGCGCTGGCATCTTTAAAATATTTCTATGAGAATGCACCGCAGTATTCTATCATTGCAGCTGGTTCCCTGCTCGGTGTTGCATTACATCAGGGAACATCCTTTCCTGTTGGGAAAGTTGATTTTTTAAAATTATGTCCTATGAGCTTCAATGAATTCATTTTGGCAGTTGGTGAAAAGGGGTTGCATGAAGCGTTGAGGTCCCAAGATTATGAACTGATCAATGCATATGCCGGGAAATATACGGATTTGTTAAAAAAGTATTATTATGTGGGCGGAATGCCAGAAGTAGTCCAGACATATATTGATTCCGATGATCTATTTGAGGTACGTGAGATCCAAAACAATCTTCTGCAGTACTATGAAGAGGATTTTAGCAAACATGCGCCAAAGGAAGTTGTTCCGCGCATCATGATGGTCTGGAATTCGATTCCTTCCCAATTGGCTAAGGAAAATCGTAAGTTTATGTATGGAGCACTACGAGAGGGTGCACGGGCAAAAGATTTTGAACTTGCAATTCAGTGGTTGGAAGATGCAGGGTTAATCCTGAAAAGCTATAGAGTATCAAAGCCAGATATTCCACTGATTGCGTACATGGAAATGAACAGTTTTAAAATGTTCATGTTCGATGTGGGATTGTTAACAGCAAAGACCGGACTATCAGCAAGACTTCTATTGGAGGGAAGCCGGATCTTTGAAGAATTCAAGGGGGCACTTACGGAACAGTATGTTGCACAGGAGTTACACGCTGCAGGATATCCGCTTTATTATTTTGCAACAGCACGATCAACTGGAGAGATAGATTTTATGTTGCAGGGAGATTTAGACTGCGTTCCGATTGAGGTGAAGGCAGAACAGAATCTCCGTGCCAGGAGTTTGAGGGCATTTTGCGATAAATATAAGCCGGGCATGGCGATTCGTAGCAGTATGTCAAATTATAAGCAGGAAGACTGGCTGACAAATGTTCCGTTATATATGCTTGCGGAATATTTGAAAAGAACAATATATGTGGTAAGCTGATAACAATTTACCTCAAAACCAACGGGGTATTTTTTGTTCTGAATCAGACAATACAGAAGTTCGCGCTAAGCGAACTAATGAAATGGAGGTTCTGGAGTCCCTTCACGGCAATGTAGTATGTGCATTAGCTGCCGGAATCGGTGACTATGTGCGATGTACTCTCTTGGAATATAGCTATCATGATGGCCAGTTTTGGATTTTTACAGAAGGCGGCGAGAAGTTCATAGGACTTGAGAGGAATAAAAATGTCAGTCTTGCTGTCTTTGAAAAGCCCCCGGACTTTGGTGCGCTGAAAAGCGTACTGGTCATGGGAACGGCAAAGCTCATCGAGCCGATGTTATTTGAGGTTCCTGGATTTGATGAATATTCGGAAAACTTGATAAAAAGTTCGATGATAGGAGTTTGAAAAATTTCTTTCGGGAAAGAATCTGTTGCGGAAACGCGGGAAATACCGTATAATAATGCGGTCTGATCTGCACATATGCAACAGATTTGTCCGTAAAAAAATGAAAAATCAGAATTGTGCGTATTTCAGAAACAATTTTTTGCTGTAAGAGTGAAAAAAAGTTATGTAAACTGTCTGCAAAAAAATACTTGACAAGAATTTGTGTTTTTACGCTTACGGAGAAGAACAAAAAAGAACTAAAAAACAGCGATGAACACATCGCAAAAAATGAGAAATGTAGGTAAAAATAATTTTATGAGAAAATTAGCATTAAGTGATGAAATCCTTCTCAAGATCTCCCAGCCGGCGCGTTATATTGGCGGCGAGGTGAATATGGTGAAGAAGGATCCGTCGAAGGTAGCAGTCCGGTTTGCCATGTGCTTTCCGGACGTGTATGAGATCGGTATGTCCCATCTGGGCATCCAGATTCTTTATGATATGTTCAACCGCCGGGATGACGTTTACTGTGAGCGCGTTTATTCCCCGTGGATGGACTTAGATCCGATCATGCGGGAGCAGAAGATTCCGCTGTTTGCTGTTGAAAGCCAGGATCCGATCAAAAAATTTGACTTCCTTGGAATTACAATCCAGTACGAAATGTGCTACACCAATATTTTGCAGGTGCTGGAATTATCACAGATTCCGCTCCATGCAGAAGATCGTACCGAGGAGGATCCGATCGTTATCGGTGGCGGTCCGTGTACCTACAATCCGGAGCCGATCGCGCCGTTTTTTGATCTCTTCTATATGGGCGAGGGCGAGGTGGTTTATTTTGACCTGATCGACCGCTACAAGGAGATCAAGGCGCGCGGCGGCAGCCGGAAGGAATTTCTGGAGCAGGCGGCGCAGATTCCGGGTATCTATGTGCCGGGATTTTATGATGTGACATATAAAGAGGACGGCACGATCGAGGCGATGACGCCGAACAACCCGCACGCGCCGCAGACCGTTTCCAAGCAGCTTGTCATGGATATGAGCGATACCTGGTATCCGGAGAAGCCGGTGGTTCCGTATCTGCGCGCGACGCAGGACCGTGTGGTTCTTGAGATCATGCGCGGCTGTATTCGCGGATGCCGTTTCTGCCAGGCGGGCATGGTATACCGCCCGGTGCGCGAGCGCAGCCTGGAGGAACTGAAACGTCTGGCGCGGACGATGCTAAAGAGCACCGGACATGAGGAAATTTCGCTGAGTTCGTTGAGCTCCAGTGATTACACGAAGCTGGAGGGAATCGTCAATTTCCTGATCGACGAGTTTGACGGAAAGGGCGTCAATGTGTCCCTGCCGTCCCTGCGTATTGACGCATTTTCCCTCGACGTCATGAGCAAGGTGCAGGACGTGAAGAAGAGCAGCCTGACCTTTGCACCGGAGGCGGGATCCCAGCGTCTGCGTAACGTTATCAACAAGGGTCTGACCGAGGAAAATATTTTAAATGGTTCCGCCGAGGCGTTCAAGGGCGGCTGGAACCGCGTAAAGCTCTACTTCATGCTGGGACTTCCGACCGAGACGGTGGAAGATATGCAGGGCATTGCCGAGCTTTCGGAGAAGGTGGCGGAAGTGTACTATGACACGGTTCCGAAGGAACAGCGCCACGGCAAGGTGCAGGTAACCGCCAGCACCTCGTTCTTTGTGCCGAAGCCGTTTACCCCGTTCCAGTGGGCGCCGATGTGCACGAAAGAGCAGTTCTTAGAGCGTGCAAGCATCGTCAACCACCGCATGAAGGAGATGTTAAATAAGAAGAGTCTCCGCTATAACTGGCATGAGGCGGATGTGACCGTGCTGGAAGGTGTTTTGGCGCGCGGCGACCGCAAGGTGGCAGCTGTGATCGAGGAGGCATACCGCAAAGGTGCAATCTACGATTCCTGGTCAGAGTATTTCAACAATGATATCTGGATGAAGGCGTTTGAGACTTGCGGCGTGGACATTGATTTCTATACGACGCGTGAGCGAAGCCTTGATGAAGTGTTCCCGTGGGATTTCATCGATGCGGGTGTGACGAAGGATTTCTTGAAACGCGAGTGGGCGAACGCACAGGCGGAAACGGTAACGCCGAACTGCCGGATGCGCTGTTCGGGATGTGGTGTCCGTAAGTACGGCGGCGGAGTCTGTTTCGAAGAACGGGCATGAGGAAGGAGCGGTCATGAAGATACGAATTAAATTTCAAAAACAGGGAACGGTGCGTTTTATCGGTCATCTGGACGTGATGCGTTACTTCCAGAAGGTGATGCGCCGGGCGGAAGTGGATATCCGTTATAGCGAAGGATTCAGCCCGCACCAGATCATGTCGTTTGCGTCTCCGCTCAGCGTGGGGCTTATCAGCCATGCGGAGTATGTGGATATTGATGTCAATTCCAGCGGAAATTCGACCGGGATGGTGCGCCGCTTAAATGAGGTCAGCGCCGAGGGGCTGGAGGTGCTCAGCTACCGCGAGCTTCCGGAGACGGCAAAGAATGCGATGTCGCTGGTGGCAGCTGCTGATTACACATTCTGGTTTAAAGAGGGATTTGCACCGGAGGACGGCAGCAGTGTAGAAGAATTTTTCGGGAAATTCCTGACATTCTGCAAAAACGAGACAATTCCGTTTGTGAAGCAGACGAAAAAGGGCGAGAGAACCGTGGATCTGCGTCCGCTGATCTGTGAGGCGCGAATCGCGGAGCGGAAAGAGTATGTTCCGGCGATGGTCGCAGACTGGTATCCGGATCTGGAAAATGAGACGGTTGAGGAGGAAAAACAGGCAGAAGGAATCTGTGTCTTCCTGCGCCTCTTATCGGGCAGTGCGGCAAACGGAAAGCCGGAGCAGGTATTGCAGGCATTCTATGAGAGCCTGGGGCTGACCTACCGCCCGTTTGCTATTCAGGTCGAGCGCGAGGAGCTGTATGCGGACGAGGGCGCCGAGGGCGCACCGGAGTATGTGCCGCTTGAGGCGTATGGAGGCGAGATTGTGTAAATGCTTCAATGTTCATTAAGAGATGAAATGCGAAGCGCCAGCAAAATCCGGCTGCAGGTAGCACGAAGTGTGAATGGCAGCAAAAAATGAGAGGAGACGAAGAGTTTGGATCAGTTAATAGTGACAAAATGGAAGGATCGAAGCCTGACGGCGCTCCTCTCGGACGGGCACTGTCGGTCGCTGACGCTGGAATCTGGCGATGAAAGCCTGCTGGGGAATATTTACATCGGCAAGGTGAAAAATATGGTAAAAAACATCAACGCCGCGTTTATTGACCTCGGCGGTGGAAAAACCGGATATTTCAGCCTGGCGGAGAACCCGGTTCTGCTTTATACAGACGAGCTGAACCAGCTGTGTTCATTCGGATATTCTGGAAATTCTGAGAAGAAAGTAAGTCCACGGAAACTAAAAGCTGGAGACGAGCTTCTCGTCCAGGTGTCCCGCGACGCCCTGAAAACCAAGGATCCGTCCGTGACCTGCTGTCTGAATTTTCCGGGTACCTATATGGTTCTGACGGTTGGAAAACCGCAGATCGGATTTTCGGCAAAAATCAAGGATAATGCCTGGAAAGAGAAGGTGCGGGAGGAACTTCTGACACATAAGGATGAGCGTTTTGGACTGATTGTCCGGACGAATGGGGCGTCGGCTTCCATCGAAACACTCTGTGCCGAGACGGAGGCGCTGAAATCGCAGATGGAAAACCTGTTTGCGCGCGCGGCGTGCCGTACCTGCTATACCCTGTTAGAGCAGGGAACCCCGCCGTATATCCAGAGCCTGCGCGACGCGAAGAAAGGGACGCTTTCGGAGGTCATCACGGACGTGCCGGAGTATGCGGAGCGGATTGCGGCGTGGCTGGAGGAAGAGAAGGAAGAGGATAAGGAACAAAAAGAAAATCAGACCCAGGCAGATAAAAATGAAAGCATAAAACAGGCGGTTCCGAAATTGTCCCTATATACAGATGAGAACCTTCCATTAATGAAGCTGTACCGCCTGGAATCGGTGCTTAAAAGTGCATCGGATCGCCGTGTCTGGATGAAATCCGGTGGATATCTTGTGATTGAACCTACGGAAGCGTTGACAGTTATCGATGTCAATACGGGGAAATACACCGGCAAGAAGACACCGGCGGAGACCATTCTTAAGATTAATCTGGAGGCGGCGCATGAGGTGGCGCGCCAGCTTTCCCTGCGGAATCTTTCCGGTATTATTATTGTGGATTTTATCGATATGGAATCGAAAGAAGATCAGGAGACGCTGATGCGGACGCTCGGGGAAGAGCTTTCCCGTGACCCGGTCAAAACGATCCTGGTGGATATGACGCGGCTTGGGCTGGTGGAGATCACCCGCAAAAAGGTGCGTCGTCCGCTTCATGAGATTTTGTAGCGGTTGAATCATAGAATGAAACATACAAGGAGAAGAAAAGATGTTTGAAAAAGTATTTAAGCTATCCGAGCATCAGACGACCGTAAAGACGGAAGTCATGGCTGGAATTACGACCTTCATGACGATGGCGTACATTCTGGCAGTTAATCCGAGCATTCTCGGATCGACCGGCATGGACCCGACTGCGGTGCTTCTGGCTACGGCTCTGGCATCATTCATCGGTACTGCCTGCATGGCATTTATGGCGAACCTGCCGTTCGTTCTGTCCGCAGGCATGGGACTCAACGCGTATATGGCGTATACGGTGTGCGCGGGCTATGGCTATAGCTGGCATGTTGCACTGCTGGCTGTATTTGCAGAGGGTCTGATCTTCATCGTGCTGTCTCTGACAAACGTGCGCGAGGCGATCTTCAATGCGATTCCGTTGACTTTAAAGCGCGGTGTGTCCGTCGGTATCGGTCTGTTCATCGCATTTATCGGTCTTCAGAATGCGGGACTTTCAGTAGACTCTTCCACACTGGTAACGATCATCAGCTTCCCGGAAAATTTCCATACCGCGGGTATTTGCGCGCTGCTGGCGCTGATCGGTCTGTTTATCATGGCGGTTTTATACACCTACCGTGTGAAGGGCGCGATTCTGTACGGCATTCTGGGAACCTGGATTCTCGGTATGCTGTGCCAGGTAACCGGCATTTACACACCGGACGTAGAGAATGGTTTCTACACCCTGTTCCCGACCCTGGGAATCACCGATTTCTCCAAACTGGGAGAGACATTTGGTAAATGCTTTACCGTTGACTTCGATGCAGTTGGAATTATCAATTTTATCGTAGTTATTTTCTCATTCCTGTTTGTAGATATTTTTGATACACTTGGTACATTAATTGGTGTAGCAACCAAGGCAGACATGCTGGACGAGGAAGGCCGTCTTCCGGGTATCCGTCCGGCGCTGATGGCAGATGCGATCGCAACTTCCTTTGGTGCGGTATTAGGTACTTCCACAACGACTACCTTCGTTGAGTCTGCATCGGGTGTTGCAGTCGGCGGACGTACCGGTCTGACTGCCCTGGTATCGGCACTCCTGTTCCTGCTTTCCACCCTGTTTGCACCGATTTTTACGGCGATCCCGTCCTTTGCGACGGCTCCGGCATTAATCATGGTTGGCTTCCTGATGGTGGGAACTGTAACCGAAATTCGTTTCGATGAGGACAATATCACCGAGGCAATCCCGGCATATCTGGCAATCATCGCCATGCCGCTGTTCTACAGCATTTCCGAGGGTATTTCCATGGGAATTATCTCTTATGTGCTTTTGAATGTGGCAGCAGGAAAAGCAAAGAAGATCACTCCGCTTATGTATGTGCTGGCGGTGCTCTTCGTTCTCAAATATATTTTCCTGTAACAACTTGTAATAATTTAACCCCTGAAAACTTGACGAAAACAGGTTTTCATAATAAAATAGTCTATATCAAAAAAAGTTTTAAAAATTTTTTTGATTAACGTGCAATAAAATGCGTATGCAGCGCATTAACTTATTGAACGGATGAAAATCATTCCCGCGCGGAAGAACGCGGACAGAGACGAACAAAAAAAATCAAGTTACTCGAAATTCCTTGATGCATTACACTCCGTTACGAACTGTCCAAGATTTTCTGCTGGGATCTTTTCGGTATCGGTTGACAACCAGCAACCGATATTGGGTAAAAAGCGCCGGACCTGCTTGCAGTGCCGGCGCTTTTTACTGTACAAAAAAGGGGTAATTTTTATCAGGAATATCTCATTGACATTTTGGCGGGCAGACGGTATAAAGGACAGAGGGTAACTGTTCACAGGTAGGAATTTTCTGAACTGAAAATTCCGTACGATACAGTTCTGGCAGCAGATTTTGCCGATTTGGAATGCGCAGCATCGGCAAAATCCCGTTGCTGGGCACACGTGTGTGAACAGTAACGACAGAAGAGGGAGTAGACTCTGGCGAAAGAAACACGCATGGAACCAGTTCTGGGAGGAAAAGTTAAGAAAACATGAAAACAAAACAGCAGGGCGGGTTTCATACGGAGGTGGGATACATATGAAGATAGAAAATGATTTGGGGCGGGACGATATCCGGCGGCTGGTGTTCCGTCTGGCGATTCCTTCGATGCTGGCGCAGTTTATCAATGTGCTTTACAGCGTGGTCGATCGAATCTATATTGGAAATATCCCAGTGATCGGGGAGACAGCGCTTGCGGGTGTCGGTGTCAGCGGACCGATTGTGACGCTGATCTCGGCGTTTGCCTATCTGGTCGGTGTGGGCGGCTCGCCGCTCATGAGCATCCGTATGGGTGAGGGACAGAATGAGAAAGCGAAAAAGATTCTGGCGAACAGCTTCTGGATGATTGTCGGGCTGTCGGCGGTTCTGACGTTAGTTCTGTTTGTGTTTAAACGTGAAATTTTGACGCGGTTTGGTGCGAGTGAGGCGATTCTGCCGTATGCGGAATCGTATTTTACGATCTATCTGCTGGGAACGGTCTTTGCGCTGCTTTCGATCGGAATGAACCAGTTTATTATCTGCCAGGGATTTGCGCGGATTGGAATGATTTCGGTGGCGCTCGGTGCGGTAACGAATATTGTGCTGGATCCAGTGTTTATTTTTGTGTTTGACATGGGCGTGGCGGGGGCGGCGTTTGCCACGGTTCTGTCACAGTTTGCGTCGGCGGCCTTTGTCCTTCGTTTTCTGCGAGGAAATCGCGTGCTTCTGCGGCTTGAATTTGAATGTCCGCAGGTGAAGACAGTCTGTAAGATTGCGTTGATGGGACTGTCGCCATTTTTGATCATCGCATTTGATAATGTGCTGATCATTTCGCTTAATACAGTGATTCAGATGCATGGCGGCGCGGAGTCGGATATGCTTTTGACCTGTACGACAATCGTGCAGAGCTTTATGCTGATCGTGACGATGCCGCTCGGAGGCATTACATCGGGAACGGGGGCGATCCTGGGCTTCAATTTCGGCGCGGGACGCCCGGATCGGATCCGGAGCGCACAGAGGTATATCACATTGCTGGCGGTGGTGCAGTGCAGCATCATGTTCCTGTTTTCCCGGACGCTGGCGCAATATTTTGTGTATCTCTTTACGCGCAATGAGTCCTATGTGGAACTGACTGTCTGGGCGATCCGGGTCTACACGATGGGGATTATTCCGCTGGCAGTCCAGTATGAGGTCGTAGATGGATTTACCGGAATGGGTGTGCCGTCGGTGGCGATCTCGCTGTCAATGTTCCGGAAGCTGCTGTACCTGGTCAGCGTGTTCCTGATTCCGGTGTTTGCGGGAGTTGAAAATGTTTTCTATGCAGAAGTGGTATCGGATTTCGGCGGAACGACGGTGTCGGTGATCGTGTATCTTCTTTTGATTGGGCGCATTATGGGGCGCTGTGTAGAGCGCGCTAAATTGAACGGGAAAGCAGTGGAAGCAGACACTTGAAGCGGCGCTTAAAATGGCTGAAAATGTGTGTCAGATAACGTTGTCATCCATCAATAAATGAAAAAAATAATGGATTGACAAACGGATTCTCTGGATCTATAATGCAATACAGATAATGAATGACAACAAAATAACGATATCTTCAGGGCAGGGTGTAATTCCCGACCGGCGGTAAAGTCCGCGAGCGCATGGCGCATGATTTGGTGCAATTCCAAAACCGACTGTATAGTCTGGATGAAAGAAGAGAAAACGTAAATAAAAACGGCGGTGCCGGGAAGCTTCCAGATACACTCCCCCGGATGATGGATATGGCGGATATATACCGCTATGGCAAAAGAGAGAGAAAAGTCATCGAGAATGGATGTAAAAAAATATTTACGATAATTAATATCATGAAAGATATTATAAAATAGAAATTATAAGCCCTGAGATGTGAAAATAAAAGTATTTCACATTTCAGGGCTTTTTTGTTTCAATAGAAAATTGTATCATATGAAACAAAAAACGCTCCGTGAGGATGCACACTTGCGCGAAGCAGAAATATGTCGCAGGCGACCGCATTCGGTGCGAGAATGTGCCTTGGCACATTCTTTTGATAGAAAGGTGGGGAAAAAGATGGAACGAATCCATGTAAAGGTTCCCGGTGAGCAGCCACAGGATCGGGAATATATGAAGCAGGCGTTAGCGCTGGCAGAAAAAGGGCACGGATGGGTCAATCCGAATCCGATGGTCGGCGCGGTGCTGGTAAAGGATGGACGCATCATCGGCGAGGGATATCATACACGATATGGACAGCTTCATGCAGAACGGGAGGCATTTAAGAATGCGGTAGAGCGGGGCGAAGAGACGGCGGGAGCAGATTTGTATGTGACGCTGGAACCCTGCTGTCACACCGGAAAACAGCCGCCGTGTACGGAAGCGGTGCTGGCATCCGGGGTGAAGCGCGTGATTGTCGGCTGCACGGATCCGAATCCGGTGGTGGCAGGGCGCGGCATCCGGCTTCTGAGGGAAAAAGGGCTGGAAGTGGTGGCCGGAGTTTTACGCGGAGAGTGTGAACGGCAGAATGAGGTGTTCTTCCATTTCATGCGGACGAAACTTCCGTTTACGGTGCTGAAATACGCGATGACACTCGACGGAAAGACAGCGACGGTGTCGGGTAAATCCCAGTGGATCACGGGCGAGGTGGCGCGGAAGCGGGTGCATGAGGACCGCGGGCGTTATATGGCGATTCTGACTGGCGTTTCGACGGTGCTGGCGGACAATCCGCAGCTGACCTGCCGGATTCCGGGAGGGAAAAATCCGATCCGGGTGATTGCAGATACGAAGCTTCGGACACCGCTTTCATCGACCGTGGTACAGTCCGCGCGGGAGACACCGACCTGGATTGTGACGGCGGTATCGGATACCGGAAGGAAGAAAGCATATGAGGACGCCGGCTGCCGTGTTTTAAGTGTCCCGGCAAAAGAGGGAGAACTGGATTTGCAGGCGATGATGCAGCGGCTGGGCGAGGAGAAAGTGGACAGCGTGATGGTCGAGAGCGGCGGGACGCTGGCATGGTCGTTTTTAAAGGCGGGGCTTGTGAACCGGGTGCAGGCCTACATTGCACCGAAGATTTTCGGAGGGGCAGGCGCCCCGACCCCGGTGAGGGGAACCGGCGTGGATGCGCCGCCGGAGGCATTTCTTCTTAAAAAGCCGAAGGCAGTGTGGCTGGGAGAGGATCTGTTGCTGGAATATGAGGTGTCCGGTTAAGATGCATGAGGCGGTGTTAGAACGGGAAAAAATCGCTGATTTGAAAAGGAGAAAAGATGTTCACAGGAATCATAGAGGAAGTGGGAAGGATCCGCGCGATTGAGCGTCAGGCAGTCTCGGCACGGCTGACGGTTGCGGCGTCCAAGGTGCTCTCGGATGTCCATCTGGGTGACAGCATTGCGGTCAACGGTGTGTGTCTGACGGTCACGTCATTTGGGAGAGATTATTTCTGTGCGGATGTGATGCATGAGACGCTGAACCGTTCGTCCCTGGGGGCGCTGGGTGTCAAAAGCCCGGTCAATCTGGAGCGGGCGATGCTGGCGGGCGGACGGTTTGGCGGACATATCGTCTCCGGTCACATCGACGGAACCGGAACCATCCGGGATGTGCGCCGGGACGGAAATGCCGTCTGGTATACGATTCAGGCCCCAGAACCGATTTTGCGGCTGATTGTGGAAAAAGGATCGATCGCGATCGACGGAATCAGCCTGACGGTCGCACGGGTGGATCACGTATCATTTTCCGTTTCCATCAT
The DNA here is from genome assembly GCF_003478415.1 of Clostridium sp. AF27-5AA. Classification (NCBI taxonomy): domain Bacteria; kingdom Bacillati; phylum Bacillota; class Clostridia; order Eubacteriales; family Clostridiaceae; genus Clostridium; species Clostridium sp. AF27-5AA. The sequence continues at coordinate 141,649 of NZ_QUFH01000003.1, read as the reverse complement.
CCCGCATACGCTGCAGGAGACAGCGTTAGCGTTTAAGCGGGCAGGCGACATCGTCAATCTGGAAAATGACTGCATTGGAAAGTATGTGGCGAAGCTGATAGGAGCGGAAGAAGAGGATAAGGCAGGAAAGGGCATGACAAGAGAATTTCTGCAGCGGTATGGATTTTAATAGAGGAGGAGAACAATGAAGCAGTTTGATACAGTTGAAAAGGCTCTGGACGAGCTGAAACAGGGACATTTAATCCTGGTTACGGATGACGAGGATCGAGAAAACGAAGGCGATCTTATCTGCGCGGCAAGTTTTGCCACGACAGAAAATGTCAATTTCATGGCGACGCATGCGAAGGGCTTAATCTGTATGCCGATGAGCGCAGAAATCTGCCGGAAGCTGCAATTCCCACAGATGGTGATGGATAACACGGATAACCATGAGACGGCGTTTACCGTATCGATCGACCATAAAACGACGACCACCGGTATTTCTGCCGAGGAGCGCGGTATTACGGCGCGCGCGTGCGTGGATCCGGACACAAAGCCGGAGGATTTCCGCCGCCCGGGACATATGTTTCCGCTGATGGCGAAGAAAAACGGCATTCTGGAGCGCAACGGTCACACAGAGGCGACGGTAGACTTGATGCGGCTTGCAGGGCTGCCGGAATGCGGTCTGTGCTGCGAGATCATGCGCGAGGATGGAACGATGATGCGGTCGGAAGAATTATTTGCGATGGCAGAACAATGGGGTCTGGCGATGATTTCCATTAAACAGCTGCAGGAGTACCGCAAGAGACATGAAAAGCTGGTCGAGTGTGTGGCAGAGACGCGGATGCCGACGAAATACGGCGAGTTCCGCGCGTATGGCTACCTGAATCTCTTAAATGGAGAACACCATGTGGCACTCGTCAAGGGCGATATCGGAGATGGGAAGGATGTACTCTGCCGCGTGCATTCGGAGTGCCTGACCGGCGATGCATTTGGTTCCCTGCGGTGCGACTGCGGACAGCAGCTTGCGTCGGCGATGACCCAGATTGAGAAAGAGGGACGAGGCGTTCTCCTCTATATGCGGCAGGAGGGACGCGGCATCGGGCTTTTAAATAAGCTGCGCGCCTACAAGCTGCAGGATGGCGGTATGGACACGCTGGATGCGAACCTTGCGTTGGGATTTAAAGGCGATCTGCGGGAATACTACATTGGGGCGCAGATTTTAAAGGATCTGGGAATCAAGACGCTGCGTCTTCTGACCAATAACCCGGATAAGGTATATCAGCTTTCGGATTTTGGCATGGAAATCAAGGAGCGCGTGCCGATTCAGATGGAGGCAACGCCGTATGATGGATTTTACCTGAAAACGAAGCAGGCGCGGATGGGACATATTTTGAATTTTAAATAGAAAAAGTGACAGGCGAAAATAGATCGTCGGAAAGGATGGTACTTATGCGTACATTTGAAGGAAACGTAGTAGCGGAAAATAATATGAGGATCGGAATTGTGGCGGCACGATTCAATGAGTTTATCACCTCGAAACTGGTTGCAGGCGCGCAGGATGCGCTGCGCCGTCACAATGTCTCGGAGGAGGATGTAGATGTTGCGTGGGTTCCAGGTGCTTTTGAGATTCCGCTGATTGCGTCGGAGATGGCGAAGTGCGGAAAGTATGATGCGGTGATCTGCGTGGGTGCAGTTATCCGTGGAAGCACAAGCCATTATGATTATGTGTGCAGCGAGGTTTCGAAAGGAATCGCACAGGTTTCTCTGGCAAGCAGCGTGCCGGTTATGTTCGGTGTGCTGACGACGGATACGATCGAGCAGGCGATCGAGAGAGCGGGAACAAAGAGCGGAAATAAGGGATTTGACTGCGCGACGGGAGCAATCGAGATGGTGAATTTGCTGCGGGAGATCCGGAAGTAAAAATAATCAGGTAATCGGGCATCGAAAAAGCCAGGACTGCGGAATGCTGCAGCCCTGGCTTTTTTGTCTTAGGAAAATTTGTCCATGCGCCAGGTTTTGGGTGTTATCTGTTTTTGTTTGCTATCATGTTACTCTGTTTTCAACAGCCCCTGTTCCGTATAATATTTCTCAGCTCCCGGATGCAGCGGAATAGGAAGCTGGCTGCATATATATTCCGGATCAGATAAGTTACTTAAGGATGGGTGGGTGCTGATCAGTTCTTCACGGGATTCGTCGAGAATCTTGGTGATGGTGTAGACCAGCTGTTCGTCCATAGATGCGTCCACGCAGAGAAGGCATTTGATTCCGAAGGTTTTCAGTGTCTCGGTTTGTCCCGGATAGGTACCGGCTGGGACGGTGGCGCGGACGTAGAAGGGGCTGGCTGCAAGAATTTTTTGCAGTTCTTCGTCAGTGTACTCCAGCAGGCGGCAGGGCGTCTGGCTGGCCAGGTCGGTCAGGCTGTGGACCGGGATTCCGGCGAAGCTGTGGACGGCGTCGAGTTTACCGTTTAAGACAGAGTCCACGCTGGCGGAGAAGCTGTAGTTTTCAAGGGCAGTGTTGGCAATATTGAGCCCGGCTGCCTTGAGAGCGGTGCGGGCGGAAAGCTCCGTGGTGGATCCTTCTGGTCCGACGGCAATGTGGTGTCCGGCGAGTTCATGAACGTAGGAGATATGCTCGGATTCCGGCGCCATCCAGGTGGACAGGCTTGAATAGACGGCCCCGATCGCCCGCAGGGATTCGACCGGATGACCGGAAAATTCGTCCGTTCCCTGATAGGCGGAAAATGCCACATCGCCGCTGACCAGTCCCATATCAAATTGTCCGTTTTTGATATTTTCCACGTTCGTGTAGGAACCGTTGGAGGCGCTTAAATTGACCTTGAGCTGTTCATCATGTCCGCTTAAAACAGAGGCGATGGCACTGCCAACCGGGTACATGGTTCCGCCGCTGTCGGCAGTTCCGATGGTCAGAACGTGCAGCTCTTCGTCTGCTTCGTTGGGATGGTCGTTGACCCGCGCATCTGCGGAGGTGCTGCCGGAACAGCCGGAAAGTCCGAGCAGGAAGGTAAGAAGCATCATTGGTGCCAATTTTACCAGTTTTTTTATTTTCATAGATCTCACCTTTTCGTAGTTTATCAGTATATAGAAAAAAACGCAGCGGTTCTGTCGAATGCTGCCTTAGCGATTAAAAGAATATTAAAACTCTATAAAAGTATAACATAAAAAACAGTGATAAGACAAGACCAAGGAAGAGGAAAATATAAATGTAACTGTTCACAGGTAGGCACTTTTGGAACCGAAAGTGCCGTAAGAAAACGTGGTGGCAGCAGGAATTTGCCGTATTTAAATGCGAAGCCACGGCAAATTCCGTTACTGGGCACGTATGCGTGAACAGTAACAAAAAAGAGCGTCCGGTTTATGTGGGGGAACCGGACGCTCTTCTTTCAGGTTACATTTTCAATTGAGCTTTAGGTATGTTGTTATATAAAAGATGTCTTATATGAAGTGTTCCTATCTCGTCTCAGTGATTATTTTGTAATCAGGCTGGAGAAGATGGAAAGGAAAATCGGGTTGTAAATATCGTCGATGATAACTGCGAAGGACGGATACAGAACCCAAGCAACGGTGTGCCATCCATACTGATCCATAACGGCTTTCTCGTTTGCTACTGCGTTCGGACCTGAACCACAGCCCCATCCACAGTTACCAGCTGCCATAACAGCTGCACCGTAATCGCGGCCAAATACGTTGAAGGATACGAAGATTGCAAAGAGTGCCATCAGGATAGCCTGTGCAAGGAGGATGATACCCATCTGACCAGCTACCGGAGCCAGCTTTGTGATATCGATGGTCATCAGAACCAGTGCCAGGTAGAGTTCCAGGAACATATGCTCGATAGCGTCGATCTCCGGAACCGGGAATTCGATACCAGCTGCATCCATGATGTTTCTTGCGATAGCACCTGCGAACAGACAGCCGATGAATTTCGGCATCTCGATCATTGGGATGTTGTCTAACAGGCAGTAGATCGGCATACCAAGTGCTGCTACAAGCAGAGACAGGGCAAATGCTTTGATCATACGGGTGTTGTTAAGAACAGCTGCTGAACCTGCTTTTGCGGATTCCGGTCTGTCGTTCGGGTCAGATTTCAGACCGTGACGGGAAATCAGGAAAGCTGCAACCGGGCCACCGATTAAGGAACCCATGATGTTGCCCATAGTACCGGCTGCTACACCGACTGTGGTTGCATCCGGAGCACCCATGTTCTCGAAGATAGGACCAAATGCAGAAGCAGTACCAACACCGCCGGACATAGCTGAGGAAGAACACTGCAGAGCCAGAAGCGGATGAAGACCGATGGCGCTGCCTACCAGGTAACCAACGACATCCTGTAAGGTAATCAGGACACAGGCTGCAACTGCGATTGCGATACAAAGCTTTCCGCCTGCATGCTTTAACATCTTGTAGCTGAAGCCGAAACCTACGCACAGGAAGAATAAGTTCTGGCATAAGTCTTTCACGATTTTTGCATCAAAGGAAAAACCGATGATTCCGGAACCCTTGATGATAGATACAACAACAGAAAAGATGATACCGGAAATAACCGGAGCCGGTATTGCATATTTTCTGAGCAGGGCGCTGTGAGCGACAATCGCGCGTCCTAAGAAGATAACGATGGCTGCGAAACCAAGTGTGGTCAGATACTCGAACTGGAATGTAGCAATCGCACCGTCCGCTGCCGGTGTGTAAGTTCCAAAGTACCCCATAATGTGTTCTAACATAGAACTTCCCTCCATTCTTTTTTAAGAATTTGTTTATTTCTTTTATAAGCAGTTTATAAGATTGAAAAAGGGAAGTCAATTTATGTAATTTTAAATACAGTTTTGTAAGTATTGTAAATAAAAATGACTATAAGAAAGCGACTGCAGTATAGATACGGTTCTATGATGAATCTGTACAGCTGTAGCCGCGAAAAGGCAGGAAAAACCTGTATATTGCTGGAAAACGAAGTGGTTTTTATTTTCCGGAATATCTATATTTAATAGAAGGGCGTCCACCGGTCTGGTAATCGATCATGCTGACCAGTTCGTTGGTTTCGACTAAGTAATTTAAGTACCGCCGGACTGTAATACGGGACAAATGAACCTGTTCCGAAATCTGTTCACTGGACCAGACCTCCTCCGGATGTTCGGAGAGAAAGAGGCGGATCAGTCCAAGGGTGCGTTCATTTAAGCCCTTTGTCAGCGGAGCGCTCTGGGAGGAGACATCCGGGACGGAGAAGAGGCGGTCGATCTCCGCCTGTCCCAGGTCAGAAGCGGACGCCGATGTTTTCAATTCCTCCTGACGTTTCGCAAATCGTTCCAGGGCAGCTTTGAAACGGTCATATTCAAATGGTTTGACGAGATAATCGGTGACGCCGCGGGATATAAGCCGGCGGACGGTCTCTGCGTCGTTGGCAGAGGTTACCATAATGATCGCAGGGGTCATGCCAGCCGCGTGGAGCTGGTCGATAAATTCGTCGCCGTTCATCTGAGGCGTGTAGTAGTCGAGAATAATCAGGTCAACCGTGCAGTTCTGCAGATACTGCAGGGCAAGGATGCCGTTTTTGAAAGTTGCCTCCACGTGAAAAGAGGAGGTCAGCTCGACATACTGTTTATTGATGGATGCAACCATCGGATCATCTTCTATAATAATGACTTTATACATTAGATTCTGTCTCCTTTCGGGTAAATGTCAGGGTGAAGCAGGTGCCCTCGCCAGGCTCTGTGTCGATATCGATGGTTCCACCGTACTCCTCCATCAGCTCATGAACCAGGAAAAGCCCGGTTCCGCGGTTCTCGCCCTTGGAGGAAACACCTTTTTCAAAAATATGATCGAGCAGCTCCGGTTGTATGCCGCGCCCGGTGTCCTCGCAGGTGATGATGTTGACGTCTGGGCGGCAGTAGATGCCGATGTGGATCTCGCGCGGACTTTCAGATGCGTTAATGACATCCGGACTGGCGGTGTGATCGTGGCTTAGCTCTTCAATGGCATTTTCCATCAGATTGCCGAGAATGGTGACAAATCCTTCCACCGGGATCAGCAGATCATGGTCGCGGCAGGTGCTGTCGGCGCTGACCTGCAGGCGGATGCCAAGCTCGGCGGCGTGCATCATTTTCCCGATCACAAGCGCACAGATTTTCGGAACGCGGATGCAGTTGGCTGTCTCACGGACGGACTGGCTGGAGACAAGGCTGCTGTTGGTGATAAAATTCATCGCCTGCTGAATCTCCCCGGTCTGTAGGTAGCCGAGAATGATGTGCAGCTTATTTAAAAATTCATGGTTGAACGCGCGCAGCGTGTCCAACATATTGTGGGCGCCGGAAAGCTCGTCGGAGAGACGCAGGAGGTCGGTGCGGTCAAATAAAACGACCAGGACACCCCGGCGCGCCTGTTTGCCGCGTCCATGGATCGGCACCTCCTTGACGATGAGCTGGCGTCCGGCGAAGCTGATGCTCTCGTGCGTTACACTTTCGCCGGTTTTTATGACCTGATCGAAAGCGGTCTGTGGAAACAATTCCTGAATCGTTAAGTGGGTGAGCGGAGGTTCGTTTGCAGGACGACCGAGTATCGTGGAAACTTTCTGGTTGGCAAAGAGAATTCTGCCGTCCAGATCGGTTGCGGCAAGTCCCTCGTCGATCATATTCATTACCTCATCCTGGCGGGTATAAATATTGACGAGTTCTTCCGGGTCATATCCCAACAGGGAGTCGCGCAGCAGGGAGAACATTGTGTGCGTCAGGGAAATGCTGACGATCATCATGATCAGGAATATAATTATATAAAAGAACAGCAGACTGCGGTGCTGGGCTGACAGAGTAGCGGTGAACAGGGAAACCATCACAAAACCGACGATCTCTCCGTCGCTGTTTTTTACTGCGTGAAAGGCGCGCCGCTGCATGCCGTGCGTGCCGTAGCCGGTTGTGATATATGGATCACTTCCTGCCAGAATAGCGTCCTCGTCACCTGCCACGTAGGAATCGCCGGTTTTCAGACGGTTCGTGTGGTAAAAGCGCAGTCCGTTTTTATCACTGATGACGATGACATTGATATCTGGTATATTCGAAGAAAGAGAATCCAGGTCGCGGGTCACGGTGGAATCAGGATAGCCGTTTTCCAGCATGGCGGCGACATCCGGAATTGCAGCAATATAAGAAGCAGTACCGCTGATCAGCTTGTCCATATCCTTTCGCTGCCTGGAAATATCAAAAAACAGAGTAAAACCGAGTGAGATGAGCACCAGGGTAGCGGAAAGGAGCAGAAAGGATCGGTACAGATTCTGTTCCAGCGCTGATTTTCCTTCCTTTATCTTCATATATAAAACCTCCGGAATTTATTTGATGTAGGAAATGAGTTGATCCGGTCTGCAAAATGTGTAAACCAAAACGATGATTAAAGTTATTATAGTAAAAAAAGAAACGATCTGCAAGAAAGTGTGGAGGTTTACAAGGCGCTGGATGGCGAATTGCAAAGTGGCCGGGTTATTGTTCACGGGTAGGCACTTTTGGAACCGAAAGTGCCGTAAGAAAACGTGGTGGCAGCAGGAATTTGCCGTATTCAAATGCGAAGCCACGGAAAAAGGTTGAAAAACAAGAAGAGATCGATTAAAATGAGAATAGTTCGAATTAGAGCATTTGGTTAAAAAATTATGCAAAATTAAGGCTGTCAGCACAAAATTCCATTTAAGGTATGACAATCCGTCGAAGTTGTGCGCAGCAAGAGAGAGAATACTGAATATTTGCTGCAAAATTTACAAAAAACCACTTGCTATTTTAGGAAAAGTTGGGTACAATACAAACAGGGTTGATTAATATTTAACAATCATGAAGATGAATTTCTAGGAGGAATGAGATCATGGCAGTAAAAGTTGCAATTAATGGTTTTGGTCGTATTGGTCGTCTGGCTTTCAGACAGATGTTTGGCGCTGAGGGTTACGAAGTCGTAGCTATCAACGATCTGACAAATCCGAAAATGTTAGCTCACCTGTTAAAGTATGATTCTGCTCAGGGCAGATACGATGGACATACGGTAGAAGCTGGCGAAGATTATATTGTAGTAGATGGCAAGAAGATTACTATCTACGCAAAGGCAAACGCTGCTGAACTTCCGTGGGGCGAGATTGGTGTAGACGTAGTTCTGGAGTGTACCGGATTCTATACATCCAAGGCAAAAGCACAGGCACATATCGATGCAGGCGCTAAGAAAGTCGTTATCTCCGCACCGGCAGGCAATGACCTTCCGACTATCGTATACAATGTAAACCACAAGACACTGAAACCAGAAGATAAGATTATCTCCGCAGCATCCTGTACAACTAACTGCCTGGCTCCGATGGCTAAGGCATTAAACGACTATGCTCCGATTCAGTCCGGTATCATGTCCACCATTCACGCTTACACAGGCGATCAGATGATTCTGGACGGACCGCACAGAAAAGGCGATTTAAGAAGAGCAAGAGCAGGCGCTGTCAACATCGTTCCGAACTCCACCGGTGCTGCAAAAGCGATCGGTCTGGTTATTCCGGAATTAAACGGCAAGCTCATCGGTTCCGCACAGCGTGTTCCGGTTCCGACTGGTTCCACTACTATTCTGACAGCCGTTGTTAAGAAAGCTGACGTTACCAAGGAAGCTATCAACGAGGCTATGAAGGCAGCTCAGACTGAGTCCTTCGGCTACAACGAGGATGAGATCGTATCTTCCGATATCGTAGGTATCCGCTATGGTTCCCTGTTTGATTCTACACAGACTATGGTATCTCCGATCGGTGATGACTTATATCAGGTACAGGTTGTTTCCTGGTATGACAACGAGAACTCCTACACAAGCCAGATGGTTCGTACAATCAAATACTTCGCAGAGCTGGCATAATTTTATCGATTCGATAGAAAATCATAAGGATTCAAGATGGGTCCGGTCCTCGGTCGGGACCGGACCTGTTTTTTATTCTTTTATAATGTAAAGGAGACAGGATATGCTGAATAAAAAATCCGTGGATGATATCAATGTAAAGGGCAAACGCGTTCTGGTACGCTGTGATTTCAACGTACCGTTAAAAGAAGGAAAGATCACCGATGAAAACCGTCTGGTGGCAGCGCTTCCGACGATCAAAAAACTGATTGCGGACGGCGGAAAGGTAATTCTCTGCTCCCATCTTGGCAAACCGAAGGGAGAGCCGAAGCCGGAGCTGTCTCTGGCACCGGTAGCCGTTCGTCTGTCTGAACTTCTGGGACAGGAAGTGAAATTTGCAGCCGATCCGGAAGTGGTTGGACCGAACGCAAAGGCAGCCGTTGAGGCGATGAAGGATGGCGAGGTTGTTCTGCTTGAGAACACCCGTTACCGTGCCGAGGAAACCAAGAACGGTGAGGCGTTCAGCAAGGATCTGGCATCCCTGTGTGATGTCTATGTGGACGATGCATTTGGTACTGCACACCGCGCACACTGCTCAAACGTAGGCGTGACCCAGTATGTGGACACCGCAGTAGTTGGTTACCTGATGCAGAAAGAGATCGATTTCCTTGGAAATGCAGTAGATAACCCGGTCCGCCCGTTCGTTGCCATTTTAGGCGGCGCGAAGGTAGCCGATAAATTAAACGTTATCTCAAACCTGCTGGAGAAGTGCGACACGCTGATCATCGGCGGCGGCATGGCATTTACCTTCTTAAAAGCACAGGGCAAGGAGATTGGTAAATCCTTAGTCGATGATACAAAGTTAGATTATTGCCGTGAGATGGTAGAGAAGGCGGCGAAGCTTGGCAAGAAACTGCTTCTTCCGGTTGATGCAGCTGTAGCAGCATCCTTCCCGGATCCGATCGATGCACCGATCGAGGTACAGAATGTATCGGTTGACGCTATCCCGGCTGACACGATGGGACTTGACATAGGACCGGAAACTGCAAAGCTGTATGCAGACACCGTAAAATCTGCTAAGACAGTTGTATGGAACGGACCGATGGGTGTATTTGAGAACCCGACTCTGGCACAGGGTACAATCGCAGTTGCAAAAGCACTGGCAGACACCGAAGCGACCACGATCATCGGTGGCGGCGATTCTGCAGCAGCGGTCAACCAGCTTGGATTTGGCGACAAGATGACCCATATTTCCACCGGCGGCGGCGCTTCCCTGGAATTCTTAGAGGGAAAGGAGCTTCCGGGTGTAGCGGCAGCGAATAATAAATAAATGTTACTGTTTACAGGTAGGCACTTTTGGAACCGAAAGTGCCGTAAGAAAACGTGGTGGCAGCAGGAATTTGCCGTATTTAAATGCGAAGCCACGGCAAATTCCGTTACTGGGCACGTATGCGTGAACAGTAACAAATAAACAAACAGAAAAGAGGAATAGAATAGTCATGGCTAGAAGAAAGATCGTAGCAGGCAACTGGAAAATGAACATGACGCCGTCGGAGGCAGTAGCTCTGGTAGAGCTTCTGAAGCCACTCGTTGTTTCGGAAGATGTAGACGTTGTATTCTGCGTACCGGCGATTGATATTATCCCGGTTGTAAAAGCGTGCGAGGGAACCAACATCGCAGTCGGCGCTGAAAATATGTATTTCGAGGAGAAAGGTGCTTACACCGGCGAGATTTCCCCGAATATGCTGACCGATGCAGGCGTTAAATACGTGATTATCGGACATTCCGAGCGCAGAGAATACTTTGCAGAGACCGATGAGACGGTCAATAAGAAGGTACTGAAAGCATTTGAGCACGGTCTGACCCCGATCATCTGCTGCGGCGAGACTCTGACCCAGAGAGAGCAGGGCATCACGCTTGACTGGATCCGTCAGCAGATCAAGATCGCATTCCAGAATGTGACCGCAGAGCAGGCAAAGACAGCTGTGATCGCATACGAGCCAATCTGGGCGATCGGTACCGGAAAGGTAGCGACCACCGAGCAGGCTGAGGAAGTGTGCGGCGCGATCCGTGCGTGCATCAAGGAAGTGTACGATGAGGCGACCGCAGAGGCGATCCGCATCCAGTACGGCGGTTCCGTATCTGCAGCATCGGCTCCGGAGCTGTTTGCACAGCCGGATATCGATGGCGGTCTGGTAGGCGGCGCATCCTTAAAGGCAGATTTTGGAAAGATTGTAAATTATAAATAAGAGATGAGAAAAAGGGGGCTGTCGCACGTGTGAGGCGTGGCAGTCCCCTTTTTGCCAGTAAAAAAAGAAGGTGAAGGTTTTGACCTGAAACAATCAAAATTGTTGGTTCATCCGGTTGTTTCAGAAAAACGGTTCATTTCATGGAAGGAAAGGAAGAAGAAAGAGATGAAAAAAAAGCCAACCGTATTAATGATTCTCGATGGATACGGCATGAGAGATACCTGTGAGCACAATGCCGTGTGTGAGGCAAAGACACCGATCATGGATCAGCTGATGAGCCAGTGCCCGTTTGTGCGCGGCAATGCCAGCGGTCTGGCGGTCGGTCTGCCGGACGGACAGATGGGTAACTCGGAGGTTGGTCATTTAAATATGGGCGCCGGACGTATCGTATACCAGGAGCTGACCCGTATCACGAAATCAATCGAGGATGGCGATTTCTTTGAAAATCCGGAATTTCTGGCAGCCGCAGACACCTGCAAGAAAAATGATTCCGCCCTGCATCTGTTCGGACTGGTATCAGACGGCGGCGTTCACAGCCATCTGACTCATTTATTCGGACTTCTGGAGTTCGCAAAACGTCAGGGACTTAAAAAAGTGTATGTGCACTGCTTTCTGGACGGACGTGATACACCGCCGACCTCCGGCAAGGAGTTCGTAGCAGAATTAGAGAAGAAGATGCAGCAGCTTGGCATCGGCGAGGTGGCTTCCGTGATGGGACGCTACTATGCGATGGACCGTGATAAAAACTGGGATCGTGTCCAGAAAGCTTATGATGTGCTGACAAAGGCAGAGGGCGAGAAGGCAGAAAGCGCGTGTGCAGGCATTCAGGCATCCTATGATAAAGAGGTAAACGATGAGTTCGTCGTACCGTTCTATGTAGAGAAGGACGGAAAGCCGATTGCCACGATTCAGGATGGCGATTCCGTCATTTTCTTCAACTTCCGTCCGGACCGTGCAAGAGAGATCACCCGCGCATTCTGCGATGAGGGATTTACCGGATTTGCGAGAGAGAAGAAGCTTGATCTGACGTTTGTATGCTTTACCGATTACGATGAGACGATCGGGAACAAGCTGATTGCGTTCAAGAAGGAAGAGATTAAGAACACGTTTGGAGAGTTCCTGGCGGCGCACCATATGACGCAGGCACGTATCGCCGAGACCGAGAAATATGCACACGTAACATTTTTCTTCAACGGCGGCGTGGAAGAGCCGAACGAGGGCGAGGACCGCATTCTGGTTCCGTCTCCGAAGGAGGTTCCGACCTACGACCTGAAACCGGAGATGAGCGCACCGATCGTGTGCGATAAGCTGGTGGAGGCGATTGAGTCCGGCAAATATGATGTCATCATCATCAATTTTGCAAACCCGGATATGGTAGGCCACACGGGCGTGGAGTCGGCTGCGATCAAGGCGATTGAGACCGTCGATGCCTGCGTAGGACGTGCAGTTGAAGCCATCAAGGCAGCCGGAGGTGTTCTCTTTATCTGCGCCGATCACGGTAATGCAGAGGTGATGGTCGATGAGGCAACCGGCGAGCCGTGGACCGCTCATACGACCAATCAGGTACCGTTTGTCCTGGTCGGCGCTGACCCGGCGTACAAGCTGCGCGAGGGCGGACGCCTCTGCGATATTGTGCCGACGCTGATTGAACTGATGGGACTTGAGAAGCCGAAGGAGATGACGGGAGAGTCGCTGTTGGTGAAATAGGGAGAATTTTCGAATATATTAGGAAAGTATAAATATAACCGTCAATAAGAATCGGGAAAACTGCCATAAAGCAAGAAAAGATCATGAACAGAGGACTGGTCGGGGCTTGTTTTGTGGCAGTTTTTTGTTCACAGGTGGGAATTTTCTGAACTGAAAATCCCGTGAAAATCCCGTTACTTCTCTCTTCCATTTCATAAGAAAATAGGATAAAATAAAATCATCTATGTGAACCGCTCGGAGGCTGTTCCAGGGCAGACATTTTTAGAAAAGAAAGTGTTATGCGGAAAATAGGATGGCAGCGGATTTACAGGGAAACAGGAGGAAACAAGCATGAAGGTAGCGGTTGTTACAGACAGCAACAGCGGAATTACACAGGCACAGGCGAAAGAGATGGGCGTATATGTCCTGCCGATGCCGTTTATGATTGATGGAACCGAGTATCTGGAAGATATAAATTTGACACAGAAGGAATTTTACGAGCATCTGAGCGGGGATCACGATGTGAGCACATCCCAGCCGTCCCCGGAGACGATCTTAAATCTCTGGGAAAAACTTTTGGAGGAATACGATGCAGTTGTGCACATTCCGATGTCCAGCGGGCTTTCGAGCTCCTGCCAGACGGCAAAGATGCTGGCAGATGATTTCGACGGAAAAGTGCAGGTGGCGGATAATCACAGGATTTTCGTGACCCAGCGCCGTTCGGTGCAGGATGCGCTTGACATGGCGGCAGCCGGCATGGACGCGGAGGCGATCTGCAAAAAGCTGGAAGAGACAGGTTTGGATTCAACTATTTATATCACAGTTGACACATTAAAATATCTGAAAAAGGGCGGTAGAATCACACCAGCGGCAGCAGCGCTCGGAACACTTCTCCGTTTAAAACCGGTTCTGACGATACAGGGCGAGAAGCTGGACGCATTTGCGAAGGCGCGGACGATGAAACAGGCGCGTTCCATGATGATCACGGCGATCACCCGCGATCTGGAAAATCGGTTTGATGATATGACGGGAGAAAAAACGTATATTGATGTAGCGCATACCGCCAATGATGAGATGGCGCAGGAGCTGGCAGCCGAGCTTCGGGAACTTTTCCCGGAGACGGAAGTCCGTGTAGAGCCGCTGTCCTTAAGTGTAGCCTGCCATATCGGACCGGGAGCGCTGGCGATTGCGGCAACGAAGAAGCTTGAAATCGGATCGTTGTTGTGAGAAACGCAGTTACGGAGCAGCATTTCGGGGTTAAAGTTCACAGCCAATGTCAGTAAGTTAAGCAACGCAAAGAGCGTGTGAACTGTAATCGTTCAGGACAGGAACATGAGAAGAATAGCAGAACATAAAAGAAAGATATGGAAAGCGATGGAGCACACGATTGGGATGCGAATCCCGCTGTTCCTTGCCTTTCTGATCCTGACGCTGGTTCCGCTTCTGGTACAGGTTCGTTTTACATCGGGGTATTTTTACCAGAGCCACGTGGAAGAACGGATGGCGGAAGCGCAGAACCGGTGTCTGATTTTAGCAAACAAGATACGCAGCAGTGATTATATCAATGTACTGCTGTCGGGAAATCCAAATCTGGCGCTGGATGCGGAACTTAGTACAACGGCGGATCTGATGAACGGAAGAATCGTGCTGGTGGACGACAGCTTTAAAATTTTGAAAGACACATTTGGTCTTTCCAGAGGGAAAACGCTGGTTGTATCGGATGTGTTAAAGGCATTTGACGGGGAAACTTCCAGCTATCTGAACCAGAAGAAAAAGTATTTCTATGTAGCGCAGCCGATTCAGGCAAAAAGCACGGATGCAGCGCCGATCGATTCGGATGTGGCAGTCGGAAATGGGAAAAATACGGCAGGCGTGCAGGGAGTCCTTCTTCTGATGGCGTCCACGGAAAATTCGGCGCTTTTGCAGGAGAAAATTGTGCAGAAGACGGGATTTTTGCAGCTCGTTATGTTCTGTTTTATTCTGATCGCAGATTTATTGGCGGCGGCTTGCCTGCTGAAACCATTCCGCCGCCTGCAGCAGCAGCTCGATATGGTGGCAGAGGGAAATCTGGATCAGGATATTGATGTAAAAACGTACCGGGAGACGCGGGACATTTCGGAGGCAGTCATGCAGACCATCCGGAAGCTGAAAAACCTGGATCAGTCGCGTCAGGAGTTTGTTTCCAACGTGTCGCATGAGCTGAAAACACCGCTGACTTCGATAAGGGTGCTGGCGGATTCTCTGATGGGGATGGAGAACGCCCCGGCGGAGTTATATCAGGAGTTTATGCAGGATATTTCGGCGGAGATTGACCGCGAGGGCAAGATTATCGATGATCTGCTGACGTTAGTCAAAATGGATAAATCATCGCCGGATCTGAATATTGCCCAGACTTCGATCAATGGTCTTCTGGAACAGATTTTAAAACGTCTGACCCCGATCGCGAAGCGGCGGAACATTGAGATCACGTATGAGAGCAAGCGGGAAGTATCGGCGGATGTGGACGAGGTAAAATTGAGCCTGGCACTTTCGAACCTGGTGGAAAATGCGATCAAGTATAACCGCGAAGAGGGAAAAGTTTGGGTGACGCTGGATGCTGACCACAAGTTCTTTTATGTGAAGGTAGAGGATAATGGCGTGGGAATCCCGAAAGAATTCCAGGAGCGCGTATTTGAGCGTTTTTACCGTGTAGATAAGGCGCGCTCACGCGAGACAGGCGGTACCGGGCTGGGGCTTGCGATCACGAAGAATATTATTCTTCTTCATCAGGGCGCGATCCGCCTGAAGAGTGAAGAAGGCAAGGGAGCAACCTTTACGGTGCGGATTCCGTTGAATTATATTCCGTAGACAGCGTGGTTCTGGGCGGTTTAGAGGTTCGAGAGGGTTGCTGGTGCTGCGGTGTTCGAATATTTCGGTGTTTGAATGCTGCAGTGTTCGGATGTTTCAGTGTTTGAATGTTGCAGTATTTGAGGGTTGCAGTGTTCGAATGTGCGGTCAGGGCAATGTCTATTGTGAGATAGATTGCAAAATAACAACAGGAAATAATAAATGGAGAAAATAAGAAAAAAAAGCTCTGGAAAATGGGCAGGAAGCGTAAGTTTGTGGCTGATCCTTTGCCTGGCATGTCTGCTTCTTCTGAGCGGATGCCGAAAAAAAGAAGAGGTGCATCCGACGGCGGGTGAGGACGGCGTCTATCAGATTTATTATCTCAATTCGACGCGCACGGGGCTGGCGAGTGTTTCCTATCAGACGGAGACGGCGGACGCTGAGATTCTGATCGGGGAGCTGGCGGGGCAGATCCTTGCGGCACCGGAAAACCCGGAGTATCAGGCAGTTTTAAGCGATAAGGTTGAATTCCTGGATATTAACCGGGACAATAACGTGCTGACGTTGAATTTTAATCAGGAATATATGAATACGAAAGCGTCGCGGGAGATTCTGTGCCGGGCGGCGCTGGCAAAGACCTTTACACAGGTTAAGGGAGTCGATTATATCAGCATTAATTGCGAGGGACAGCCGCTCCTGGACACACATGGAAACCCGGTGGGCGCGATCGCAGGAAGTGATTTTGTAGACAGTATTTCGGATGTCAATTCGTATGAAAAAGTAGAGCTGACCCTGTATTTTGCCAATGAAGAAAAAGATGGTCTGGTGGCAGAAAAACGGGAAGTATTTCACAGTATGAACACGTCGCTGGAACGCCTGGTAGTGGAACAGCTGCTGGCAGGTTCCCAGAATGGCGGGCTTTCAGTGATGCCGAAAAATACAAAGGTATTAAACGTATCACTGACAGATAATACCTGCTATGTCAACCTGGATAGCAGTTTTATTTCCGGGGATATCGATGTGGCGGAGTATATTCCGATTTACGCGATCGTCGATTCGCTGACAGAGCTTCAGACGGTAAATAAAGTACAGATCACGGTCAATGGCTCGGCAGATGTGACGTACCGGAATGTGATTTCGCTGGTGCAGCCTCTGGAGAGAGAGGAGAAGTATATTGTGAAGTAACTGTCAGACAGAATGTATATGCCATATTTGGAAGAGAGCAGCAATGGGATTTTGTTGATGTTTTGTAGAATACAGGAAAAGAGGAATTGAATATCAAACGACCGGTAATGTGGATGATGGTGGCTTTCGTACTTGGAGAGGTCGCAGCGTACCAGATGGGCATGACGGTGTGGTTTATAATTGCAGCAGCGTTTTTTTTGTTTCATAGGAAATTGTGTCCTATGAAACACAAGGCACATTCTTTTTCACCTGCAGTCATAAAAACAGCAGAAGGACGGGTAGATTCGGACTTTCAGACAGACGCAGAACGCGTCTGGAATTGGAAAGATCCGATGATGTGCCGTGTCTTTCTGCTGTTTTTCTGTTTCCTGGCAGGATGGGGACGGATGATGGTGGAAATGCGCCCGGATGCGCTGGAACGGATGGTAACGCAGAAGGGCGGTTCGGCAGAGGTGGCGGTATCGGGAACACTGGATTCTGTTTCGGAAAAAAATGGGTGGTGTACGATGATTTTGACGGAGGTGGAGGTAGAGGATGAAAGTGTAAGAAAGGTACTGATATCGTGTAAAAGAGATTTACTGGAGAAGTATGAAGAAAAAGTTCTGCCACCCTGCGGAAGTCAGATTCATCTGACGGGAACTGCTGAGTTTCTGGAAGAAGCGCGCAATCCGGGGCAGTTTTCGTATCGGATGTATTATCGGGGACTAAGAATCAGAAACCGGGTGACGGCGGATCGGATTTTTATTTCAGAAGGAAAAAGTTCCCCTCTCCGAAGTCAGGCAGAATGCTTCCGGGCGTACGCGACGGCTGTTTTTCAGGAAATCTGTGATCCAGAAGATGCAGGGATTTTCCAGGCAATTTTGCTGGGGGATAAATCCGGGTTATCGGAAGAGCTGCACGAACGGTTTCAGGATAATGGGATTGCACATATTCTGGCAGTCAGCGGTGTTAAGACTCTAAAGTTGGGTATCCCCCTAGTGCCTGAAACCCGCATAAACTGGGCATTTGTGCCACTACATATCGCTATAATTTACATTCTAAAACTGTGCTTAGACGAGGAAATTATTCCCCGTTGTCGTTTCCCTTGTTCAAGGGGGTATCTCACAAATTATATAAATTGGCAAAAGAAGCAATAATTCAGCGTAAGTTTAATCTTATGGCAGAAGTCTAAAAAATAGCAAAAGGAGAAGATGAATATGGCATATAAAAAATATAGGGAAATGAAGGTTTATGAAGCGAGCGGATACCAGTACAAGCGAACACCAAGTATTATCCTGAAAGGAAAATGGCTCTCAGAGTTGGGATTTGACATCGGAGAGCAAATTGAGGTGAAGTGCGAAGACGGTCGATTGATTATAACAAAAGCAAATGAAATATGGAGTGCTGAAGCCTGATGTAGTGTCTTGACCGACTTAGTTAAAGCTGCTAAAATTAACATTATTATGTATACTAAGGAACATAAAGACATTGAGGACGACGGACAGACGGTACTTATCACAGAGCGTATCGTCAAAATTCATACGACTGCTACGGATAAGGACGGCAACAAAGAGCTTGAAGCTGGAAAAGACGTTACAATCATTGATACCGTAATCTTAGAGGGCTTAGAAGTCGGTACACAGTACAAACTTGTGGGCTGGCAGATGTTGAAAGAAGAAAATGCAGAGCTTCTTATCAATGGAAAACGTGTGAAAAGTGATTACACTTTTACTGCTGACAGCGAAACTATGAAAGTGGAAGTTGCCTTTACCTTTGACGCTACTTCTCTTGACGGCAAACAGCTTGTAACTTTTGAAGAATTGTACGATTTAAGCAATCCAGACGAGCCGAAGAAAGTTACCGAGCATAAGGATATTGAGGATAAGGGACAGACGATTACCTTTAAGGAAAAAACCAAAGTCCCAGAAGAACCAAAGAAACCCGAAACACCACAGACACCAGATACACCGCATAAAACAGACAGTCCAAAAACTGGCGATAGCACAAACCTTTACGGACTGCTTGCACTTCTTTTGACTTCTGGTGCTGGACTGGCAGGTATCTTCTTCTGCAAACGCCGTAAAATGAAGAAATCATAAGGCGGTAACGGTATGAGAAAAGAAAAATCACGTTCTCCGCCGATACCGTGTCGGCAGACTTCCGCTTATTCTGGATTGTCTGCTACTTACCTGCAAGAACACGGATAGTCAAGGGTGCGTAAGCATTGATTTTACCCTTTACTATCTGGGGGATTGCTGGTACTTCCCAAACCGCCAGAATAAGAAATCACAATCAAAAAACTTATCAAAAATAGAAAGAAATGAGGTAAAACACTATGGAAATGAAATATGTCGTGCCAGATATGGCACAGTCTTTTGGAACTCTTGAATTTGCAGGCGAAAGTGAGCCAGTCTTTGAAAGAGATAAAAATAACCGCAGGGTCTTAGCCAGACGAAGCTATAACCTTTATTCTGACGTACAAAAAGGCGAAAATGTTGTGGTAGAAATTCCCGTGCAGGCTGGCGAAAAGCATTTCAAGTATGAACAGAAAGTAAAACTTGTCAATCCGAAGTTATATGGCAGAGGTTACGCAATCGGGGATATGGGACATACCGATTATGTGTTGCTTGCTGATGATATTGTAGCAGTTGAAGAAAAGTAAAGGAGTGAAGAATTTATGAGATTATCAAACGGGTTTGTTATTGACAAAGAGAAAACATTTGGAGAATTAAAATTTACAGCGGTGCGAGATGTGTTCTTGCAGAATGAGGACGGGACACCGAGTACCCAGCTTAAAAAGCGTATCTATGATTTGAAGTGCAGTCTGCATGGTGGAATTATCCCCGTGTCCGTACCGCCAGAAGTACCGTTAAGGGAATTTCCGTACAATGCGGTTGTGGAGCTTGTCAATCCAGTAGCCGATACGGTATCAAGAAAAACCTATACGGGTGCAGATGTGGACTGGTATGTAAAGGCAGAGGATATTGTATTGAAGAATAAAAGCAACCAGAACGCAGGCAATACACAGAACCATACACCGCAGGGACAACCGAAAAAATAGACTTGCTGAATAGATTTTCGTTGTAGAGGATATACGGAACTGTTATAATATGGGTATGAAGAAAGCGACAAATTAAAATTTTTAGGGAGTGAGAATAGTATATGGACAGTTGGTTTACCGTCGAACAAATAGACCAAGATACATTCGTCATCAGCGAATACAAACACTGGGAAGAAACACATTGTTATCTATTGTGTGGGACAAAAAGAGCCATTCTGATTGATACAGGTTTAGGTGTTTCCAACATCAGAGAGGTTATTGATGGATTGACGAAACTGCCCGTTACAGTAATCACTACTCATGTTCATTGGGATCATATCGGTGGACATAAATATTTTCGGTCTATTGCAGTTCATGAAGCAGAAAAAGAATGGCTATCGGTCAAATTCCCTATACCTTTGCAAGTGGTAAAAAACAATATTATGTGCAATCCATGTGATTTCCCCTCGGATTTTAAGGTAGAGAAATATCAGATTTTTCAAGGGGTTCCGCAAATGATTTTACATGATGAAGATTGTATTGACTTAGGGAACAGAAAGTTGGTAGTTATTCACACGCCCGGTCATTCTCCCGGACATTGTTGTTTCTATGAAGCGGATAGAAAATATCTGTATTCCGGCGATTTGATATATAGCGGTTGCCTTGATGCTTTTTATCCATCAACAAACCCACAAGAATTTTGGAAGTCTGTTAGAAAAATTCAATCTTTAAAGATAAGTCGAATTTTGCCAGGACATCATCATTTATCTATTCCAGTTACTATAATTGACAAGATAGAGACAGCTTTTCACAACTTGTCAAATGAAGGGAAATTAAAACAAGGGAATGGTATATTCAGCTATGAGGGGTTTCAAATCCATATCTGAAATGCAATCTTACTGATATTGAGAAAAGAGTTCATGCTATCGCCGATAAATTGGGTATTCGTGATATTTTATCGAAATTTCCTTATGAAGTTTCTGGCGGACAAAAACAGCGTTGTGCTTGTGCTAGAGCCTTAATCAATGAACCGAAACTGATTTTAGCTGATGAACCGACGGGAGCTTTGGACTCAAAAGCTTCCAGATTATTACTGGAAACAATGTCTGAAATCAACAAGAAAATGCAGGCTACTATTTTAATGGTAACACATGACCCGTTTAGTGCGTCTTTCTGTGAACGTATTTTGTTCTTGAAAGACGGTAAAATATTCAATGAAATTTTCAGAGGGGAAAAAAGCAGAAAAGATTTCTTCAATGAAATACTGGATATATTAACCTTGCTCGGAGGTGAAGTGGGAAATGTTAGGTAAGTTAGCGTATAGAAATACAAAAAGAAATATTAAAGATTATTTGATTTATCTGATAACCGTTACTGCATCCTTTTCTCTTATATTTGCTTTTAATTTGGTGGCAAATTCTGATGAAATTGTAAAGTTATGTTCCAGTATGGATGCATTTAAGAATTCATTGTTCGCTGTAAATATTCTTATTATTTTTGTGATATGCTTTTTGATCAACTATACAACGAAATTTATGTTTGAAAAAAGAAGTAAAGAATTAGGAACATATATGCTTCTTGGCATTAAGAAAAAAGAAATTGCCCACTTAGTTGTAATTGAAAATATACTGTTGGGAATTTTAGCATTTGTATTAGCTATTCCTATTGGCTTTTTATTCAGCCAGTTTGTGTCGTTAGTAATTGTAAACTTACTGGGTATTCCAAAAACTCTCTTTATTTCTTTGAATTTCGTTTCTATTGGACTATTGATAATTTATTTTTTAACTATTTATGTTTTGGTTTTGCTTAATCTATTAAGAAGAATAAGTAAAATGACGATACGTGATTTTCTTTATTTTGACAAACAAAATGAAAAGAAAATGTTCCGTGACAGTAAAAAAAGAAATGTCATTTTTGTTTTAAGTATTATTCTTGGTGCGATTTCTCTTTTTCTCTGGAATTCACGTTGTACTATGGATAATTTTAATAAGCAAGAAACACTTACTTATTTGATGGTAAGCGTAATCATGTTGATTATCAGCATTTATGGTATATCTACAACTTGTGCAGATATGTTCTTGACTGTTATCTTAAAATTTTGTATAATAGGAATTGAAGTTAAATTAGATGCTAAAAATTTGTAATTAAGAAGGAGGGATTCGTCATGTTGGTATTCCAAATGCGTAATGTAGATAAAACATCTACTGTTTTGAAACAGACTAAAAACAGTGATTACGCAGATAAATAAATACGTTAGATTAATTCCTACCAGTGACTAATCTTATGACTTTTTAAACAGATAACTAAAATTACAAACAAATCGTTTAACTTCTGTATTTATTTACAGATGTAATCACTTCAGGAGTGATTACATGAACAAAAATATAAAATATTCTCAAAACTTTTTAACGAGTGAAAAAGTACTCAACCAAATAATAAAACAATTGAATTTAAAAGAAACCGATACCGTTTACGAAATTGGAACAGGTAAAGGGCATTTAACGACGAAACTGGCTAAAATAAGTAAACAGGTAACGTCTATTGAATTAGACAGTCATCTATTCAACTTATCGTCAGAAAAATTAAAACTGAATACTCGTGTCACTTTAATTCACCAAGATATTCTACAGTTTCAATTCCCTAACAAACAGAGGTATAAAATTGTTGGGAATATTCCTTACCATTTAAGCACACAAATTATTAAAAAAGTGGTTTTTGAAAGCCGTGCGTCTGACATCTATCTGATTGTTGAAGAAGGATTCTACAAGCGTACCTTGGATATTCACCGAACACTAGGGTTGCTCTTGCACACTCAAGTCTCGATTCAGCAATTGCTTAAGCTGCCAGCGGAATGCTTTCATCCTAAACCAAAAGTAAACAGTGTCTTAATAAAACTTACCCGCCATACCACAGATGTTCCAGATAAATATTGGAAGCTATATACGTACTTTGTTTCAAAATGGGTCAATCGAGAATATCGTCAACTGTTTACTAAAAATCAGTTTCATCAAGCAATGGAACACGCCAAAGTAAACAATTTAAGTACCATTACTTATGAGCAAGTATTGTCTATTTTTAATAGTTATCTATTATTTAACGGGAGGAAATAATTCTATGAGTCGCTTTTTTAAATTTGGAAAGTTACACGTTACTAAAGGGAATGGAGATAAATTATTAGATATACTACTGACAGCTTCCAAGAAGCTAAAGAGGTCCCTAGCGCCTACGGGGAATTTGTATCGATAAGGGGTACAAATTCCCACTAAGCGCTCGGGACCCCTTGTAGGAAAATGTCCTAAGTGTGGCAACAATATTGTATTAAAAAAATCGTTTTATGGTTGTTCAAATTATCCTGAATGTAAGTTTACTTTAGCTGAACATTTTAGAAAGAAAAAACTAACCAAAACGAATGTAAAAGAATTACTGGAGGGAAAAGAAACCCTGGTAAAAGGAATCAAAAACAAAGAGAAAAAGCCCTACAATGCCGTTGTAAAAATTGGGGAAAAGGGATATATTGATTTTATCTCTTTTTCAAAATAAACATAAAAGCCCTTTAAAGAGGGCTTTTATATATTAATCACAAATCACTTATCACAAATCACAAGTGATTAATCACAAATCACTTGTGATTTGTGATTCTTAATGATACAATATTACTATGTTTTAGCTTTAAAGGCTCGTACAGACTATATGTTTTGTGCGGGCTTTTTTCATACCCGAAAAAATTTAAAAAATTTTTCAAAAGAGGTCATTAAATCACACCTAGCTGTCCTTATATGGTGCGGAAAGAGGGATAAACACTTTTCAAATCATAAAGGAAAGGAGGTGAGATTGATGAAACCGTCTGACTTCCAGAAAACAGTTCAATGTCGTTTTGAAAGTTGTTTAAAGAAAGTTGTCCGTAGTGTCGTGAAAGATTATTACAAGGAATTAAACCGTCGTAAGAATAAAGAAATGGGTATATGAAATATATCCTGATGGAAGGTGTAAAGAATATATATATCAAGGGCAGAATCGTAAATATCAGTTTAAGAAGGAAGAGAAGGTATCTGAAAAGAAGGTATACAGACTTGCATGCAGTCTGCAGAAAATCATAGGAGCTCCCTTATGGGAGAAGAATGTTATTGAAGGACATGTGTGTGACGGTTGTAGTTATTACCTTCAGATAACTTATGCTGATAAGCGGAAAGAAATAATAAATGGTGATGTTGCCGGAGGAACGTTTGATTCTATACTGGAGAAATTCGTCCGCAGCGTATTTCCGGAATAATCCAATGGGCACGTAAATGAACTATTGACAACAGAACAGATGTTCGATATAATAACCTCAGGTTCGCTACCTGAGGTTATTAATGTTAAACAGAGACAAATTTGACACCAAGGTTAGGTCAGCCTGACTTTCCCTTAGCTGGCCTTCAATTATTATATGGAGGCGATAACGTGGTTACCAAACTGGAAGTGGGCGATAAAGCTTTTATTATAGAAAGCAATCGCATTGTCAGAGAAGTGATTGTTCTGAAAAGGAGCAGAGATTTTTTTACTGTCCGTTTTGTAGAAAATACATCAGGCGGTATACAACTTAGGGCAAGCAGGCTTTTTTCTTCGAAGGAAGAAGCACAAAGTTGCTTACCTAAGAAACAAGTACAGAAGAGAACAGGATTTCGTTCTCCGTATGATTATCTATAGAGAAATGGGGGATAGCATATGGGAGAGCAGATTCTGAAAGTATCATGTCCATGCTGCAAAAACGGTAGATTGTTTGATGTGCTGCCTGATACAGAAGGCACTATACAAATCAAGTGCCCGTGCTGCAGAAAAATAATACAGATATCATTACATAATAAAAAGATTCGTACTGAGCGAATAGGTGCATGAAAATCATAGCAACCAATGCCTGACGAAGCAATGAGTTATTTACTTTTGCTTTTGTCAGGCATTTTGCATTTTATTCACATACAAATGCAAAGAAAAAAATAATTTGCATATATTGACAATAGATACAAAAGGTACTATAATTTGCTCATAGATGTGAAAAAGGAGATGATTATCATGAATAATGAAGAATTTGAACTTTTATTACAAAAAGCATCTCTGGGATGCTGCCCAAAAGAAGATTTGTTGGATGCCAAGGAGAGACTTGAATCTGCAGTTGAGGATAAGAATGCGGAATGTGCCGATTTTGAACAGGTTTTACAGATGATGAGTTTTGAGGGAAAAGATAATACTAATCCTGACGAAGTAAAAAAGGCAATGGAGTCACATGGAGTTGCTGCTATATCAAGGGATGAAATAAAAGTATTGCAGGAACAGAGAAACCGTTTAGCGCATTATCTTACAAATATAACAGATGCATTAGATGACTTTAAAAATTTTAACAAGTACACATGCTTTAACAATATCCGTGCTTTATTAAAAGTAAATCCAGATGTAAAAATCGGAATGATAGAAAAGGAAGCAGGTGTCCGCTTGGGATATATGTCAAGACTGGAAAAACCGGATAATTCATCCGAACCAACATTGGAATTTGTGGCAACGGCAGCTAAGATGCTTGGAGTCAGCATTGACTTTTTGATATCAGCTAATATAGATGAGGTAACACCGACAGAAAAATATGTCCTGGAATTTATAAAGAAAATAGCTGATGATTCCAAATGTGGGAATTTGTACTGGCATAGAGAACCAAATCAGAAGCTGAATAATCCGACTGATTTATACTCTGAATTTGGTCCAGCACCACATCCATTGCAGAGTCCTGATGATGACAGCATGGATTGTAACGGAAATTATAGAGTAGCCAGTTTCTTTTCAAGATTCTATCCTGAAAAAGCAATACAGGTAACTGGAAATGTATATTGGTCACGATTGGAAGATGCAGAAAGTGATATGTACATCCTTCCGTGTACAATTAATATGGATGATAATTGCGTAGAAGGACAGGCATGTTATGAAATTTATCTTGTAGCTCCTGATAAATCCGTAGTTCCGTTATGCAATACGATTATGGCGTGTGATCTGATTAAATCTGCTGTGATAGATTTATACATGCAGATAGAGGTATTGGCATCTCACGTAAATATTGATAACAAGGCAAGGAGTGTTATTGATGCATATTTAAATAAGGACAAAAAGGTTCTCTCAAAGACTTTTAAAGTACCAGAACCTTCAAGTGATGATTTTATGACTGATATAGATCTGCCGTTTAAATAGGAGGTGGTGCTGATGCAGAGAATTGAAATCAGAAATCTTAACAGCAACAAACCCACAAAGCCAAGAATGTTTGATGCATTGATTGACGATGAGGGAAAGATATATTTTGAATCAAAAGTACATAAAAATCCGGAAAGGATAGCACTGACGGATGTTATGAAACAAATTGAAGAAGCACAGACAAGCTACTGAGCCCTGATCCATAATTTATGAGATACTATATGCCAGAGTTGTTACTGCAATCGAAAGATTGCGTAGCAACTCTATTTTTTTGTCCTTTTTTAGGTTGGTCCAGAAAAGTTTACTTGCTCTTATACATTGCAGTGAACAAAGAATTAAAGATTTTTAGGAACAAAAGGGAGAACAAGTATATAGATACCAGATTACGATACGCATTTGGGCAGTATGGATGTTCTTCTGACCGATGAGATTCAGTTCAGGATTGGAGATAAAAAATACCTAACCTTATATATTCTCCGTTTGAAAAATTCAAAACACGTTTTTTTTCAAAATAAAAAAGCGAATAAAGAGAAGAAGGTAATAGGAAAAAATTTTCAAGAAAAAAATCGAATAGGAAATTAGTCTTCCTATTTGGATTTTATATTTCTATCAGACAAGGACGAAGGGAGGTGAAAAGCTGTGAGTGCAAATGAGCGAAGAGCTGAGATCATGCGAATCATGGTCGCACGAAGACAAGAAAATATGCAGGTTTTAGCTGCTGAGCTTGGTGTTACGGATAGAACTATCCGAAATGACATTCTTGTGCTTACGGCTGAGTATCCTCTTGAAACTACTAGAGGTAACGGAGGCGGTGTCCGTATCGCTGACTGGTATCATCCACATAAAAATATTTTTTCACAGGATCAGATTTCGGTTTTGGAACAGTTGATGGACAAGGCTGATGATGAACAGAAAAAAGTGCTTGACCAGATGCTCCGTGAATACGGCTCTAACAAGTATAGTCCTGCAGTCTAGGACAGGCGGATGACGATCTGCCATCCAAGTACATTATTGACGAGTACCCACGGCCATGAGAGCCGAATGTGAAAGGATGATTTTATTATGAAAAAGAAGATCTTTATCTGCAGCCCTTATCGGGGCAGAGTCGAGGAAAACAAAAAGAATGCAGTGAGCTACGCAAGGATCACTGCCATGTCAGGTGACGTTCCAATCGTACCACATCTCTATTTCCCATCATTCCTCGATGACAATATTCCAAACGAGAGAATGACAGGCATCGCAATGGGTCTTGAACTCATGGATATATGCGATGAGGTGTATGTGTTCGGTTTCGACATCACGGAAGGCATGAAGTTTGAACTCGACCATGCAAAGGAAACAAGGAAGCCTGTAAGGCTTTATGATACAGATTTCAATCCCGTGAATGTCAGAACCATTCCTGTGGATAAACGTGCGGATGCCAGATATAAGGGCATTATCAGAAATCTGAAGGTGTTGAAGTAGGAGGTCCGCCATGTCAGCAGTCAATGTCCGTTACGGACTGTATCCGGGTGACCGTCTTATGATCACTGCCGGAAAGAAAAAGAAGAGAGCAACCGTAGTAAAGGAGTACCCGTTCCATATTCTGATGGACTGTGGGAAGTACAAGTCCAGCGTAAACAAGATCGATGTGTATACAGGTGATGTGAAGCTGGCACGCATTTGAAAGGAGAGAACGCCATGAGTGAGGCATTGTTATTAGTGGCCGAGGGCTACGAGCAGATTGCTGCCGGAATCAGAAAGATGGTTGCAGCACAGAAAGATACACCAAAGAAAGTGGAGAAGCCTGTGAAGAAGGAAACTCCTGTGGAAGATACACCGAAGGATGAATCTGCACCGAAGGAGACAGCCGTTGACAGAAAGACGGTCCGTGCCTTCCTTGCGGACAAGTCCAGATCAGGAAAGACCTCGGAGGTAAAGAACCTGATCGAGCAGTTCGGATTCCAGAAGCTGTCAGATGTTCCTGATGAGAAACTGCCGGAACTGTATGAGAAAGCGCAGGTGCTCTAATGGGCGGACATGCAAGGTTCTCCCCATCGTCCGGTAAAAGACGTCTGGAATGCCCTCCATCGTTACTGTTGGAGGAGCAGTTTCCAGACGAAGAATCTCCATTCGCAGCAGAAGGGAGTGCCGGGCATGCGATGGCGGAGTACCTCATCAATAAGTATCTGAAGAAAAGGACTAAAAGACCTGTATCTGATTATTATTCGGATGAACTGCTCGAAGCCGTGGATGATTACGTGGAATATAACATCACCCAGATCGAACAGGCAAGGAAGGACTGTGATGAACCATTCATCGGAGTGGAACTGAAGGTCAGCCTTGCACACAGAATCAATGACTGTTTCGGTACTGCAGATATGGTGGTGGTCGATTCCCATAAGATCCACATTATCGATCTGAAGCTCGGCAAGGGTGTGGTGGTCGATGCAGAGCAGAATGTTCAGCTTATGATCTACGGACTGGGAGTGTTGGACATGCTTGGTTTCTTATATGAAATCGACACGGTGGAGCTTACCATCGTCCAGCCGAGGATCGAACATTTTTCTACTTGGGAGATATCAGCCGGGGAGCTGCTTGCATGGGGAAAGGACGTCCTTGAACCGGGAGCAGCAAAGGCTCTTTCAGGCGAGGGAGAGTTTAAAGCCGGAGATCACTGCCGATTCTGCAAGGCAAGATTTACATGCCGTGCAAGGGCAGAGGAGTATTTAAAACTTGCCCAGATGGAATTTGCCGAGCCGGCTCTTATGTCGGATGAGGAAATTGCAGAAGTCCTTTCCAAGGCAGATGCGCTGAAGAAATGGGCAGAGGAGGTTTACACCTATGCTCAGAATGAAGCAGTAGTTAACCATAAAGAATGGCCGGGCTATAAGCTGGTCCTGGGAAGAAGCAACCGTAAATATACAGATGAAGAGGATGTGGCAGAGGCAGCACAAAAAGCCGGATACACGGATATCTTCAAAAAGAGCCTGATCGGCATTACCGAGATGGAAAGGCTGATGGGCAAAAAGAAATTTAATGAGATCCTTGGTTCACTGGTGTACAAGCCTGACGGCAAGGTCACACTGGTGCCGGATTCAGATAAAAGAGAAGCAGTTAAAACAGCAACCGCAGAAGCGGATTTTAAGGAGGACTAAATTATGACAACAGCAAACTTAACCAAAGTAATCGTACCTTGCAGACTCAGCTATGCACACCTGTGGGAGCCGGATTCCATCAATGGAAGCGAACCGAAGTACTCTGTCTCTTGCATCATCGACAAGAATGATAAGGAGACCATTGCCAAAATCAAGAAGGCAATTGAGGTAGCAAAGGATGAAGGAAAAGGCAAGTGGGGCGGTAAGATCCCGGCGAACCTGAAGACACCGTTAAGGGACGGAGACATCGACAGACCGGAGGATGAGGCATATGCGGACAGTATGTTCTTAAATGCCAACAGCAAACAGGCACCTCAGATCGTGGACAGACAGGTACAGCCGATTCTTGACCAGAGCGAGGTATATTCCGGCTGCTACGGAAGGGTATCCATTACATTTTATGCTTACAACAGCAACGGCAACAAGGGCATTGCTGCCGGACTTGGAAATGTACAGAAGTTAAGGGACGGAGAGCCTCTCGGTTCCAGAGCCAATGCGAAGGATGAATTCGAGGCAGTGGATGCGGAGGACGATTTCCTCGCATAGAAACAAAGCAGCAGAGCATAGGAAGGGCGGTGGCATACACCGCCCGGATACATAAAGGAGATGTACTTTCATGGAAGAACTGATGAAGGAGCTTAACAGCATAAAAAAATATATCCCGTATAACACATACCGCACCATCAAAGGACAGATGAAGTCCGGCAATGTGGAAGCAGCAAGAACGGGGATCAGCAGAATAAAGAAAAGAGCGGAGGGACAGAAACATGGACACACTTGCAATTGATATTGAAACATACTCAGATGTGTCACTACCGGACTGCGGGGTACACAGGTATGCAGCATCGGAGCAGTTCGAGATCCTTTTGTTTGCATACAGTCTGAATGACGAACCGACACGGATCATTGACCTGGCATCCGGGGAGAAGATATCGGATAAGATCATGGAATATCTTACGGATGATTCCGTAATAAAGACCGCTTATAATGCAGTATTCGAGCGGAACTGTATCAACCGATTCTTCGGTCTTTCCTTAA
Source organism: Clostridium sp. AF27-5AA (assembly GCF_003478415.1). Lineage (NCBI taxonomy): Bacteria > Bacillati > Bacillota > Clostridia > Eubacteriales > Clostridiaceae > Clostridium > Clostridium sp. AF27-5AA. The sequence continues at coordinate 111,474 of NZ_QUFH01000003.1, read as the reverse complement.
AACCGGAAGGATGGAGATGCACGCTTGTACAGGCATCCATGCTGTCACTTCCGCTGTCACTGGAAGGAGTGGGGGAAGCCTTGAACCTTGATAAGAAAAAGATGTCCGAGGGAAAAGACCTCATCCGCTATTTCTGTATGCCGTGCAAGCCTACCAAGGCAAATGGTGGAAGGACAAGGAATCTTCCGTCCGATGCACCGGAGAAATGGGAACTGTTCAAGACATACTGCATCCGTGACGTGGATGTGGAAAAACAGATCAGGAATAAACTAACGAAGTTCCCGATACCGGACAGGGAGCAGGAACTTTACTGCATGGACCAGAGGATCAATGACAGGGGCATCATGGTGGATCAGGAACTTATCGGACACGCTGTGGCATGCGACCTTCTGTATAAGGAAACGGTAACGAAGAAGGCATATGAGATATCAGGACTGGAAAATCCAAACAGCGTATCGCAGCTTAAGGACTGGCTGAATGAAAAGGGCATCGAGGTGGATTCCCTTGCCAAGGCTGCCGTGGAAGAACTGGTGGAGAACACACAGGGAGATGTGGCAGAAATGATGAAGTTGAGACTTGCCATGTCAAAGACATCCGTAAAGAAGTACGAAGCAATGGAACGTTCGGTATGTCCTGACGGAAGGGTGCATGGATTATTACAGTTTTACGGGGCCAACCGCACGGGCAGATGGGCCGGCAGACTTGTGCAGATCCACAACCTTCCGCAGAACCATATGGAAGACCTGGAACTGGCACGCTCCCTTGTAAAGGAAGGCAGATATGACCTGGTGGAGCTTTTGTATGATTCCACACCGGATGTGCTTTCGGAGCTGATCCGTACTGCATTCGTGGCAAGACCCGGATGCAGATTCATCGTCAGCGATTTTTCAGCGATCGAGGCAAGGGTCATGGGCTACCTTGCCGGAGAGGGATGGGTCATGGAGGAGTTCCGTGGCACCGGAAAGATCTATGAGCAGACGGCATCCAAGATGTTCCATATCCCAATCGGAGAGATCACAAAGGGAAGCCCGTACCGTGCAAGGGGAAAGGTGGCATCACTTGCCTGTCAGTATGGCGGTGCGGAAGGTGCGCTTATCAGCATGGGAGCATTAAATTTTGTGGAAGAAGAGGAACTGAAAGGACTGGTGCAGTCATGGAGGGCAGCAAATCCGCACATCGTGAATTACTGGTATGAGATTGACGGTGCGGTAAAGGCAGCCGTGAAAGAGAGGAAGATGACAAAGGTCGGAATGGTGATGGTATATTACCAGTCCGGGATGTTAAAGATCGCACTGCCGTCCGGAAGGGTGCTGTCCTATGTAAGACCAAGGATGACCGTGAACCGCTTCGGCTCGGAAAGTGTCAGCTATGAAGGAATCGGCACGAACCGCAAGTGGACGAGGATCGAATCTTATGGCGCAAAATTCTGCGAGAACATCGTCCAGGCAACCGCAAGGGATGTACTGGCAGAGGCAATGCTCCGTCTGGAAAAGAAGGGATTTGATATCGTGTGCCACATCCATGATGAAGTGGTGCTTGAAGTGCCGGAGGGAACATCCTCGGTGGAAGAAGTCAATGAGATTATGGCGGTATGCCCTGACTGGTGTGAGGGGCTTCCGCTTAAGGCTGCCGGATTTGAAAGTCCGTTTTACAAGAAAGATTAGGAGGAACTTATGGGAGGATGCAACAGGGAAGGGTATCCGGATCCGACCGCAGGTATTGCAATCGGACGGGTTATGAAACAGGAAAAGCGTAAAAAGAAGGAGGTAAAGAAGGATGTTCGTATCGATCGGAAACTCAAGAATGGACAAAAAGTTTAACTGCACGGATATGACATATGAAGATTTTGTCAGCCGTCTGTCCAAGACAAAATATACTGCGGAAACAATGGAGCAGTACAGGAAGATGCCGAAAGGGCAGCAGGACAATATCAAGGATGTCGGAGGATTCGTCCTTGGAAAGCTGAAGGGCGGACGCAGGAAGAAGGACTGTGTAATCTCCAGATCCGCCATCACGCTTGATATGGATTACGGAACACAGGGCATCATTGATGAACTGGAAATGTTCTTTGACATGAAGATGGTAGTGTATTCCACACATAAACATACGCCGGAGAAGCCGAGACTGCGTATCATCATATTCCTGACAAGGGATGTGACACCTGATGAGTACGGGGCAGTCAGCCGTATGCTTGCATCGGATATCGGCATCGAACTTTTTGATGATTCCACCTATGAACCATCAAGACTCATGTACTGGCCGAGCACTTCCAGTGACGGTGAGTATGTGTTTCAGGAAATCGAAGGGAATGAAGTTGATCCCGATGAAGTGCTGTCCCGTTATAAGGACTGGCATGATGTATCAGCGTGGTCGGTCAGCAACCGTCAGGCATCTGTTGTGCAGAGGGATATCAAAAAACAGGCCGACCCGCTTTCCAAGGACGGACTGATCGGGGCCTTCAACCGCACATACACAGTGACACAGGCAATCGACAAATTTATCCCGGATGTGTACAGGCATTCAAGGGCGATTCCCGGAAGATACGATTATATCCCAGCGGACTCTGCTGCCGGAGTCGTGGTCTATGATGACCTGTTCGTATACAGCCACCATGCCACAGACCCATGCTGCGGAAAGCTGATGAATGCGTTTGATGTGGTAAGGCTTCATAAATTCGGTGACAAGGATGCAAGGGCAGCCGAAGGGACAGAGCCGGGAAAACTCCCATCTTTCAAAGCAATGCAGGATTTTGCTTCTGCAGATGAAGAAGTGAAGAACACACTTGCCAAGGAAAGACAGGAGCTGGCGGTACAGGAATTTTCCACAGAGTCGGATGAGGACTGGCAGAACAAGCTGGCACTTGACCGCAGGGGAAATATCAAGGATACACTGCAAAACATTGCACTGATCATCCGCAACGATGAGAATTTCAAGAACATCGTATACAACGAGTTCAAGGATACCATTGATGTCATCGGTCCGCTTCCGTGGAAACAGGTAAAACCCGGATGGAATGACTCTGACCTTGCAAATGCAAAAGTGTATTTCGAGAGGGTGTACGGGATCTGGTCGCCGACCAAGTTTAAGGATGCACTGCTTGCCGTAGTGTCATCCGACAGGCTCTACCATCCAATCAAGGATTATTTCGCAACGCTTCACTGGGACGGACAGGAGCGTATCGACACACTGCTCATCGACTACTTCGGTGCGAAAGATTCACCGTACACAAGGGCTGTCATCCGCAAGACACTGGTGGCTGCGGTAGCGCGTATCTATAAGCCGGGAGTAAAGTTCGACTCCATCCTCGTGCTGAATGGACCGCAGGGAATGGGAAAATCCACCTTCTTTGCCATACTTGGAAAGCAGTGGTTCTCGGACTCCTTATCCATTTCAGATATGAGGGATAAGACTGCTGCCGAAAAGCTGCTCGGAAACTGGATTCTTGAGATCAGTGAGATGAACGGTATCCGCAAGACGGAAGTCGAGGTAGTAAAGTCCTTTGTCACCCGTCAGGATGATAAGTTCCGTCAGGCATACGGAGTCAATGTAGAGTCGCATCCAAGAAAGTGCATCATTGTGGGAAGCACCAACTCCGAGGGCGGATTCTTACGTGACGTGACAGGAAACAGAAGATTCTGGCCGGTGCATGTGCCGGGGACAGGAAAACACCACCCGTGGGAGCTTGACTGTGTCGACCAGATCTGGGCAGAGGCAATCCATCTGTATAACGAAGGTGAGGAGCTGTTCTTAAAAGGTGCGGAGGCAGAGGAAGCATACAAGATGCAGCAGGAGGCAATGGAGTCGGATGACCGTGAGGGAATCGTGCAGGACTATCTTGACAGACTGCTGCCGGACAACTGGGCATCAATGGATATCTATCAGAGAAGGGCATTCCTTGGTGGAGGAGAGTTCGAGACGGTCGGTGTCAAAGGAACGGTTATGCGTGAGCGTGTGTGCATCATGGAGATCTGGGTGGAGTGCTTCGGCAAGGAGCGCCAGAATTTAAAGAAGGCAGATTCCTATGAGATCGAAGGCATCTTAAACAAGATCGGGGGATGGAAGAAGTATGATTCCAATACCACGGGCAAGACCAAAGTCCCCCTTTACGGAGTGCAGAAGACTTTTGTGCGGATGGATGAGAAACCAGAGGAAACCCGTTAGGCGGTTTCCGTGGTTTCCCAGATGCAGATGGCAACGGTAGTCGGAAACCGTGCTGACACCTTGGAAAATAAGGGGTTGCGGTTCTTAGTTTCCCAGTTTCCCATTAAATCCAGTTGAGAATTAAAAATAAAGATAAAAAGAGCAATTCATGTATATATGCGCGTATAGGAGTTAAAGGCATATGGCAACCGCAATCGGCAAAGGAGGTACCTGGTTTTGCTAGAAAGTACAGTAGAGAGACATTTGAGGGAAGAAGTAAAAAAGCGGAAAGGCATGGCACTGAAGTTCGTATCACCCGGTATGAATGGAGTGCCTGACCGCATCGTCCTGATGCCGGACGGAAAAATGGCATTCGTGGAACTGAAAGCACCGGGGAAGAAACCGAGACCGCTTCAGCTAAAGAGAAAGAGGATGCTTGAGGGGTTAGGCTTTCCCGTTTATGTAGTTGATAATATTGAACAGATCGGAGGTATCCTAGATGAAATACAAAGCACATGATTATCAGCAGTATGCAACAGATTTTATAATCGAACATCCTGTGAGCTGCCTGATCCTTGATATGGGACTTGGCAAAACGGTCATCACGCTTACGGCACTGTGGCTTCTGCTGTTTGACTATTTTGAAGTAAGACGGATCTTGGTGATAGCACCGAAGCGCGTGGCAGAGACCACATGGCCGGCAGAGATAAAAAAGTGGGAGCATCTTTACGGCATGACATTTGCCGTGGCAATGGGAACTGCAGAGCAGAGAAAGGAAGCGCTTCTGTCAGGAGCCGATGTGACGATTATTGGAAGGGACAATGTTTCTTGGATGACAAAAAATATATTTTTTGATTTTGACATGGTCATCATTGATGAGCTGTCGAGCTTCAAGTCCCCGAAGGCACAGAGGTTCAAAGACCTGAAAAAAGTAAGGCCGATGGCAAAACGTGTGGTCGGGCTTACGGGAACACCGGGAAACCTCATGGACTTATGGGCAGAGATTGGAATCCTTGATATGGGGCAGAGGCTTGGAAGATATATCAGCGGATACCGTGACAGGTTCTTTCTGCCGGATAAGCGGAATCGAGAGATCATCTTTTCGTATAAACCGAGGGAAGGGGCAGAAGAAAAAATATATGAACTGATCTCCGATATCAGCATTTCCATGAAAGCAGTGGATTATCTTGATATGCCGGAATGCATAAGCAACCGGGTGTCCGTTTCCATGTCGGAATCCGAACAGGGGCTTTATGACAGGATGGCAGATGAAATGATCCTCGAATACGGGGAAGGACAGGACATCGATGCGGTAAATGCAGCAGTCTTGAGCAACAAGCTCCAGCAGATGGCAAACGGTGCGGTCTATGATGAATCCGGCAATGTCCGTAATATCCATGATAGAAAACTGGATGCTCTGGAAGACCTGATCGAATCGGCAAACGGAAAACCGCTTCTGGTTGCATACTGGTTCAAGCATGACAGGGAGCGGATATTGAAACGGTTTCCGGCAAGGTATATCAATACCAAGAAGGATATCGAGGACTGGAATGAAGGAAAAATCCCGGTGGCACTGATCCATCCGGCATCGGCAGGACACGGACTGAATCTTCAGGAAGGCGGTTCAACCATTGTATGGTTCTCGCTTACATGGTCCCTTGAACTGTATCAGCAGTTAAATGCCAGACTTTACAGACAGGGGCAGAAACATACAGTTGTCATAGAGCATCTGGTGACAGAAGGAACGGTCGATGAAGATATCCTCCGGGCAATCGAAAAAAAGGATACTACACAGAATGCAATGATAGAAGCAGTAAAGGCAAGGATTGGAGGTATGACGGATGACGGCAGAAGTAATGATGAAGGAATATAAGAATATGAAAAAGGAACTGACCGTGACTGAGTTCCAGCTCCGTCAGTTTCAGGGAGTGAGCGAACAGGACATGATCGATTCCATGCTTTATTCCCATCAGGAAGGGGAAAGGGTGCAGACGAGTACTCTTTCCGATAAAACGGCAAACATAGCAGTCAAATATAAGGCTGCAATGGAAAGGGAGAATGACGAGTGGTACGGTTTCCTTTTCCACAGATATATGTTCCTGAAGGAAGAACTGGATTTTTTTGAGCATGCAGTGAACGGACTGGATGAAAGACATAGAAGCATTATCACGGATCTTCTGGATGAGGACATGACATGGGACATTATGATGGAAAGATACCATGTGAGCCATACGATGATAGCAAAATACAGAAAAGCAGCATTGAAGGAACTTGATAAACAGTATGAACTGAGGGACAGACAGGTGGAAGCCTTTGTCCTCGGATAGGAGGTTTTTATGTGTAAGCGTGGAGATATTTATTATGTGGATTTTGGAGAAAAAGATGGAAGCAAGCAGGGCGGTGTCCGTCCGGCACTGGTGGTAAGCAATAATAAGGCGAATAAGCATTCACCTGTGGTTACGGTCGTTCCGCTGTCAGCCAGGGTGTGGAAAAAGAAGTATCTTCCGACCCACGTGCAGATTCCCAAAGGCAGCGGTCTGAATAAACCGAGCATGGCACTGGCGGAACAGGTGGAAACCCTTGATAAAACAAGGCTCGGAGAAAGAATCGGGGAAGTGCTGGATGACATGGTCATGGAGCAGATTACCGTGGCACTCCAGATACAGATAGGTGCATATGCAGAGTACAATTAAGGCAGTCAGACGGCTGTCTTTTTTGTTTGGGTTATGGTAAAATCTTAATATGTTTTTATATGTTTGGGGACTTGGGAAGGAAGTGATGTTCTATGTCATATGAAGAAGATTACAGAAGACCATATAGTGCAAAATGTGCTTGTGGAAAAGGCTATTTGCAATTTTACAGAATATATTTGTCAAATGACTGGGGACAGGAAAAAGAGAATGATACGGCAGTTGAGATTTTCTGTGACAGTTGTAAGGAGAAGTATCATTACGAAAGAAATTATGGCAATGATTATTTAGTTCCGAATGGGTTAGCGTTTCCAAAACAAAGACCCGAATTGGACAGAAAATATTCGTATGATGATAAAGAAAAACTTGTAAAAAAATATGGCAGAGAAAAAATAGCTGCTATGGTGGCAGATATGACTGCACCAAAACATAGATTTATAAAGAATCTGGAAAACGAAGATGCCATTAGTTTTGCAAATTCGTGGGCACAGTGGTACAGAAAGAAGTCACTGGCACCGATGGTGTCATATTTACAAAAAATATTGGATGAATATGATGATATAGAAAAGAGTATTGCAGCTAAACAACCATATAATAAAAAATATGAACTGGAATGCAGTATCTTTTCAAGGAAGATAATGGAAACAGAGAAAAAGAGCTGTCGGCTATCATTCCAATATGATAAGGAACGAGATGAAGCTGAACAAGAGCGAAGGAGAAAAGAGCAGGAACAATATGAAGAAAAGCACAGATATGATGATTTTGAGGCAGTAGTTCACTATGATTCTTCGTATAAAAGAGATTTTTCGAATCAGTATTGGGACAGCTATTTTATAAAAGAGTGTATAGATCCACAGCATTTATCATTGGATAAATCGGGGGATGGAAAACCTATAATAACAATTGCAAAGAAATATGCATGTGTTTGTCAAATCTGTGGAAAAGAAGAGGACATACTTTCATCTAACATGAAAATCCTTTATGATGAGGACAGAGGTTATTATTTGGATAAATGCTGTAGTTGTCATGAGGTATCATCTTTTGAAGCAAAAACAATGGATATATTGGATCAGCTAGGGATTACTTATATCAGGGAAAAATCTTTTGATGGCTTAGTAGGTGATTCGGGCAGAGGGCTTCGTTTTGATTTTGTATTATCTAAATCTGCTGATAAAGATGGAAAACCAATCATTGATCTGGCTATAGAACTACAGGGACCGCATCATTATAAAAAAGGTTATTATGATGAATTTGGAACTTATGTGGCAGAGGATAACAGTATTGCATCAGATAGATTTAATCGGCAGATAAAGTATGATGAGAGAAAAAGACAATATTGCGAGCAGAACGGTATCAGTTTAGAGTGCATCAAGTATACGGCATCAAATGATCAGGAACGTTTAGAAAAAGCAATCAGAAAAATACTTAAGGAGCATGGTTATAAATACTTTGTGGAAAGCGAGAAACATGATGATTGGATGGTGTACTAGAGGTTCACTAAAGGTGTACTAAGGGTGTACTGACTTTTTAATTTACATCTGCTATGATTAAGATGGCAAAAAAGAAAGGGAGCGGAAACGCTCCTTTTTATGTTGCCATAAGGCGGTGTCTTTCCAATCCTTTCACACCGCCCGTGTACATAGAAGGGAGGAATGGCGGATGCCGATGAAACCAAAGAAGCCGTGCAGACACCCCGGATGTCCGAAGCTGACAGATGGACTGTACTGCGAGGAGCATGAAGCACTGCACCGTGGTGACAGGGCGAGCAGCAGCAAGCGTGGTTACAACAGGCAGTGGCAGAAGGCAAGGGTAAGATATCTGAAGGCACATCCTTTGTGTGTTCAGTGCTTAAAGGAAGGTCATGCAGTGACAGCAACCGTGGTCGATCATATCAGACCGCACCGTGGTGATCCCGTCCTGTTCTGGGACGAGAAAAACTGGCAGAGCCTTTGCAAGCCCTGTCATGATAAAAAGACATGGAACGAAGATAACAATCCGGAGTATCGGTTCTGACGGCAGACCGTGGGGGTATCTGAATCTCTACAGGCTGAACCGCTGAAGACCGATGGCCCCCTTTGCGTGAATTTTCGCAGAATTAAACAGGGGGGATATAAAAAGGGTATGGTAATTTTCGCAGAATGTACTTAAAACACGGCAAAAAGGGGTATTTCTTTTTGCCGGAAAATCAGGAAAAAAGCATTATTTAAGGCTGGAAAACAGTGTAAAAACATTGTTTTTCCGGTCTTTTTTTGTGTGCCGGAAGGAGAGTGGAAAGGATGACGGACGCACAGGCAAAGCAGATCAATGAGATGCGGATGAAGGGGATGGGATATAAAGCCATCGGAATGGCAATCGGACTGTCCCGTGACATCGTAAGGAATTACTGCAAGAGACATAACCTTGCCGGATACGCCACGGTGGTTTCAAAAAATATGAAACTCATGGTGGACGGTAAAGAGGTGTGCCACTTCTGCGGTAATCCGATCACGCAGCCGAAGACTGGCAGACCGAGAAGGTTCTGCTGTGAAAAATGCAGAAGGGAATGGTGGAAGGCACACCCGGAAGCAGTGAAGAAAAGCGAGAAGGCTTCCTACACGTTTGTATGTGAGCAGTGCGGGAAGCCTTTCATTTCCTATGGAAACAAGAACAGAAAATACTGCGGCCGTGAATGTTATTTCCGGCACAGATTTTTAGCAGAGGAGGATATGGAAGATGCAGTTTCAGAGTTATAAAATAGCAGACCTTATCCCGGCTTCCTATAATCCGAGGAAGAAGTTAAAACCGGGTGATAAGGAATATGAAAAAATCAAGAACTCCATTAAAGAGTTTGGTTATGTCGAGCCGATCATTATCAACTCAGACATGACCATTATCGGAGGACACCAGAGAGCCACGGTCCTTGCAGACCTCGGGTACACGGAAGTGGAGTGTATCGTGGTCGATATTGACAAGACCAAGGAAAAGGCACTCAATGTTGCCCTTAATAAAATTACGGGTGAGTGGAATAAGGAACTTCTGGCAGATCTCATCAAAGACCTTGAGGATTCAGCGTTTGATGTCGGCATCACGGGCTTTGAACCGCCAGAGATCGAACAGCTTTTTAATTCCGTGCATGATAAGAAGATCACGGAAGATGACTTCGATGTGGAAGCGGAGCTTGCAAAGCCGACCGTGGCAAAGACAGGGGATGTATGGCTGCTTGGAAAGCACCGTGTCATCTGCGGTGATTCCATTCTGCCGGAAACATATGAAAGGCTGATGGATGGACGGAAAGCAAATCTTGTCCTGACTGATCCGCCATACAATGTAAATGTTGAGGAAACGGCCGGCAAGATCAAAAATGACAACATGCCGGATGAGGATTTCTATAAGTTCCTGTTTGCTGCATTTGTAAATATGGAACAGTCAATGGAACAGGATGCTTCCATTTATGTATTCCATGCGGATACGGAGGGGCTGAATTTCAGAAAGGCATTCAAGGATGCCGGATTTTATCTTTCCGGGTGCTGCATCTGGAAGAAGAATGCACTGGTTCTTGGAAGAAGCCCGTATCAGTGGCAGCATGAACCGTGTCTGTTCGGATGGAAGAAGGGCGGGAAGCACCAGTGGTATTCCGACAGGAAGCAGACCACCATCTGGGAATATGACCGTCCGAAGGCAAGCAAGGACCATCCGACCATGAAGCCTGTGGCGCTTATGGCATACCCGATCCAGAACTCCTGCATGAGCAACTGCATCGTGCTTGATCCGTTCCTTGGTTCCGGTTCTACGCTGATCGCCTGTGAACAGACACACCGTATCTGCTACGGCATCGAACTGGATGAGAAGTTTGTGGATGTGATCGTAAACCGCTACATTGAACAGTGCGGTTCGGATGCGGATGTATTTGTCATCCGTGACGATATGAAAATTTCATATCAGCAATTATGCAAGGGAGGGCAGTATAATGAAACAGATGACCTTCCTTGATTTATGTTCCGGCATCGGCGGCTTCAGGCTCGGTCTTGAAACTGCCGGCCATAAATGCATCGGGTACTGTGAATATGATAAATTTGCAAGAGCCTCATATGAGGCAATGTATGATACGGAAGGAGAGTGGAAAGCTCATGATGTCACAAAACTTAAACCCGAAGATGTCCCCTATGCAGACATCTGGTGCTTCGGATTCCCATGTCAGGACATCTCCGTTGCCGGAAAACAGCGGGGACTGGTCGGAAAAAGAAGTGGAATATATTACAACATTATTGACCTCCTCAAAGGCAAAGAGGAAAGTGCTAAACCCTCATACCTACTTGTTGAGAACGTTAAGAACCTGTTATCGATCAATGCAGGATTCGATTTTGCCTCAGTTCTGTCTGAAATGGACGAAGCAGGGTATGACTGTCGGTGGCAGGTGCTTAACTCCAAAAACTTCGGAGTCCCGCAGAACCGTGAGCGTGTGTTCATTATCGCAAATCTTAGAAGCAGAGGTAGACGAGAAATATTACCTCTCACCGGAGAAAACGCAGCAGCTCTTAACCAGCTTATAGGAGGCATGCAGGGCTACCGTGTTTATGGGACGGACGGCATTTCCGCAACCCTTGTGGGGAATGCGGGCGGTGTCGGGGCCAAGACAGGGCTTTACTTCATCGACCAGAGCAACCATGATCCGAAGATCACGGATACGGCAAGATGCCTGACAGCGAGGTACACAGCCGGGATGACCAACCATACCGCCATGAACTCAGCCGTGCTGGAAGTCCACCCGGTGCTTACACCGGAGCGGATGGAGAAACGGCAGAACGGAAGAAGGATGAAAGAGGATGGAGAGCCGATGTTCACCCTGACCTCACAGGACAGGCACGGTGTGTATGTCTGTGAAAAGGTGGATTCCGTCAAAGTGAAAAATGCCACGAAGGCAGGATATGAAGTGGCACGGGAAGGGGACGGCATCAACCTTGCCTACCCAGACAGTGAGACAAGAAGGGGAAGGGTTGGAAAAGAATGCTCCCAGACACTGGACTGTTCCGGGCAGATGGGAACGCTCATGAGGGGCGGCCGCATCAGACGGCTGACTCCGAGGGAGTGCTTCCGCTTACAGGGATTTTCTGATGAGCTTTTTGACCGTGCCTCTGCCGTCAACTCCGATGCACAGCTTTATAAACAGGCCGGAAATGCAGTCACCGCAACGGTTGCTTATGCGGTTGCGATGTCACTTCCGGAGTCCAGAAGCTGACATTACATTTTCTTTTGGAAAGTACCATTATCTGCTTGACTATACGGGCATTCAGAGTGATATATGGTACTACCAAAAAGAAAGGAGACCAGCAGAATGGAAATTATTACAAACGCTGAGAATAGGAAAGAATTAGTAAAAGCCTTATCCGGACATTTCGGACAGAGGTCAGAATACCTTGGACCGCCATCCTTTGCATATCGCATCGGAAGCATCACGGTGGACAGGGATGCAAAGGTCATACTTGAAGATGACAGCATGGAAGACGAGGTGAGAAGAGTGCTTTTCCAGAATGATGTGGCAGAAGAGATACAGGAAACACAGACGGAGGAACCGGAAGCGGAGATCAAAATACCAATCGGCAGCATGACACCGCAGGGCATCATCAACCTGATAAACATGATGCATTCCAAACAGTACCTTATCAACAGGGCAGTCGGAAGGGAGTGCATTTCCATAGCAGACAGCCTTATAAATGCCCTTGCCGAAAGTAACTTTGAAGATACGGAGTCAGCAGCAGGGTTCATTACGGAGCAGGGCGGATGCAGCGGTGTTACCTTTGCAGATGGGAATATTGAGTTCACGGGATTTCCACATACCGATGGCATGATGGAATACTGCAGACTTGCATCGGCAATGGTAAAGAAAGCATCGGAACAGAAACGTGTGAATCCGAAACAGACCATTGAAGAGAATGAAAAATATTACATGAGGGCATGGCTGGTATCCATCGGATTTGGAGGGAGCGAAGGAAAGGAAACAAGATCCTTTTTCCTTAAGGGGCTGAAAGGTCATACGGCATTCCGGACTCCGGAAGATGCGGAAAGGTGGAAAGCCAACCGTAGGGCAGAAAGGGGGTCAACGGTATGTTCGGAGTAAGCAGACAGACACTTGAGAGATTGAGAAAGGAATATCCTTCGGGAACCAGGGTGGAGCTTATCCGCCTTGATGATCCCTACCGAAAGATCCCGTCAGGGACCATCGGAACGGTGGAGTTTGTGGATGATGCAGGACAGCTCCACACGGTATGGGACGGACACGGCTCTCTTGCGATGATCTACGGAGTGGATGAATGGCGTAAAATACAGTCATAATATACACAGTTTTTCCGGCTGATGTTTGTGCAGTTTATGGCGCATATATAACTGGATATATGTGTGTTTTAGAGCGAATATGTACCTACCGAAAGGGAAGAAAACAAACGGAGGTACAAGCCATGAACGAAAGGATTACAAAGCAGATCGAGGAAATGAAGAAACAGACCATCGGGGTCGAGGTTGAGATGAACAACATACGAAGGGATAAGGCTGCAGAACTTGCAGCGGCATTTTTCGGAACAGGAAGATTTGAAAACACGGCTTCCAGAAGCGGATATTATACATGGTCAGCATGGGATGCAAGCGGAAGGGAATGGAAATTCCAGAAGGATGTCAGCATTGCGGGACCGGATGATAAAAAATGCGAGCTGGTCACACCGATCCTTCACTACGAAGATATCGAACTTCTCCAGGAACTGATAAGAAAGCTCAGACATGCGGGAGCCAAGAGTGATGCAACAAGGGGATGCGGAGTCCACATCCACATCGGAGCAAAGGGACACACACCGCAGACTTTACGAAACCTTGCAAACATCATGGCGGGACACGAGAACCTTTTAGCGGATGCCTTAAACCTCGACAGCTGGCGGATGAACCGCTACTGCAAAACGGTAGACCCAAGATTCCTTAAGGAACTCAATAAAAAGAAACCGAAAACGATGGCAGCCCTTGCAGACATCTGGTACACGGCAAACGGGGCAAGCTACGGAAGAGACCATCATTACAATGACAGCCGATACCATATGTTAAACTACCATGCAACATTCACAAAGGGAACGGTCGAGTTCAGACTTTTCCAATTTGATGCCCCGGCTGATGGAAAGCTGAACGGACTGCATGCGGGACAGCTGAAGAGCTACATCCAGCTCTGCCTTGCCTTAAGCCAGATGGCAAAGGAAGTAAGGACGGCAAGCCCGAAACCACAGCAGACGGAAAATCCGAAATACGCAATGCGGACATGGCTTTTGAGACTCGGATTCATCGGGGACGAATTTAAGACCGCAAGGGAAATCCTTACAAAGAGACTTGCAGGAGACACTGCTTTCAGAAGCGGAAGGGCTGCTTGAAGAGAACAGCCTCCTGCCACCTTGGATAACTGACCGCCATGAGCGGTCTTAAGGTGGTAGAAGGGTGTTCCCTTCAGAAAGGATGGAAACATTATGAAAAGATATTACATTGCTTATGGCAGCAATCTGAACATCAGACAGATGCGGATACGATGCCCTCACGCAAGGGTGATCGGTACTGCAGTTATAAACGATTATGAGCTTCTCTTTAAAGGAAGCCGTACGGGAGCCTATCTTACCATTGAGCCAAAGGAAGAAAGCGAGGTTCCCGTGGCAGTATGGGAAGTCACGGAATCGGATGAGGCAGCACTTGACCACTACGAAGGATATCCGTTGTTTTATTACAAAAAAGAAATGGAACTTGATATTAAGGGCATCCGAACGGGGAAGATACGCAGAAGGAAGTGCTTTGTGTACATCATGCATGAAGAACGGAAGATTGGAGTACCTTCCCTTTCGTATGTCAGCACATGCCTTCAGGGGTACATCAGCTTTGGGTTTGACGAGCATTACCTTTCCGAGGCACAGATAAAAGCAGTGGAGGTGGCAGGACATGAAGAATGAAACACTGCACATACGGATATGCCCCCGCTGCGGGGCTTCCTACGGAAGGACACCCGCCCTTTCAAGGGCAGACGGCAGAACGCTTATCTGCCCAGACTGTGGGACACGTGAGGCGCTTGAGAGCATTGGTGTCGTGGCAGAGGAACAGGAACAGATCCTTGAAGCCATCCACAGGTCGCAGCGGTAAAATCCACAATTTCTTCCACTGATCTTTGTGTACATTATAATGCTTAAATGACTGGATATATGTACGGTTCAGAGCGAATATGTACCTACCGAAAGAGAAAACAGAGAAAACGGAGGAAGATACGATGGAAACAAAGATCACAACAGCAGAAAAATTAGCGATGGAGCTTTACGGATGCATGAATTCAGCAGTCCTTGACTACGGTGATTACACGGTTGCAGTCTGGGATCACTGCTTTAAAGGAAGCATTGCAGAAGTTTATGAACTGGTTGAAACACCGGATGAGACAGGTTTTGGGAGATGCGAATGCAGGATTTCAAGGATTGGAAGAAAAGAAGGATTTGAGGATGCCGGGCATGCAATGGCATGGGCACTCACAAATGTAAAATAGCAGAAAGGGCAGGGAAAACGTTCCCTGCCTGTGTACATTTACACAATGTACCGACAGTATCTTTGTGTACATTATGGCACTGAAATGACTGGATATAATCAGCGTTTAGAGCGAATATGTACCTACTGAAAGGGAAAACAAAGAAAAAAGCGGAGGTACAAGACCATGAAGAGAATTGAGGTTTTTGAAAAAGCCATGAACGAGGGAGGAAGCCTTAAGGATTACGGAATCAACAGCACATTGTTTGCAGCATACAGAGACTGCCAGGAAACAGGAAACGATAACATTGATTTTAACGGAGTCATCTGGGATTACGACATTCCGGAAATTGTAAAGGCTTTAAAGGAAAACGGCATCAGCGAATTTACGATAAGCAGTACATTTTCAAGCCTGATCGAAACACTTGCAGCATTTGAAAAGGAAGGCATCAGGATGGCAGGGCTTACCGAGGTGAATGCAACATACTCGGATTGGAAAACAGGAAAGAAAGCAAGAATTCCGGCAATCAGAATGACACTTTAAGAATAAACACACAAATTGGAAGGCCTCTTCGGAGGTCTTTTTATTATGCCATTTGCGGGGAGGTGAGGACAGTGGCACAGAGAGGAAGAAAACCAAAGCCTACGGCAGTAAAGGTGCTTGAAGGCAATCCGGGCAAGAGAAGCCTTAATACGGGCGAACCAAAGCCTGAGAAAAAGGCCCCGCGCTGTCCGGCATGGCTTGAGGATGAGGCAAAGAAGGAATGGAAGCGGATGGCAAAACAGCTGGAGCATCTGGGAATCCTTACTGAGATCGATATGGCAGCATTCGCAGGATACTGTCAGGCATATGCGAGATGGAAAGAGGCAGAGGAGTTCATTACACAGCACGGGACCATTGTAAAGACCCCAAGCGGATACTGGCAGCAGGTACCGCAGGTGTCCATTGCCCAGACTTATCTGAAGATCATGAATAAGTTCTGTGAGCAGTTCGGACTGACCCCGTCCGCAAGAAGCCGTATCTCCACGGACAGCGGTGAGGATAAGCAGAACGATGAAATGGAGCTTCTGCTTGTGAAAGGCGGTGCAAAATAATGTTTGACAAGGCAAAAGCAGACCATGCGGTCAATTTTATAAACTGCCTGAAACACACCAAAGGAAGGTGGCGGGGAGTTCCGTTTGAACTTCTTCCGTGGCAGGATGAAATCATCCGTACCCTTTATGGGACGGTAAAGGAAAACGGATACAGGCAGTACAATACCTGTTACTGTGAGATACCAAAGAAAAACGGGAAATCGGAGCTGGCGGCTGCCATTGCACTGTATATGACATGCGGTGATGGTGAATGGGGAGCAGAGGTTTACGGCTGTGCTTCCGACAGGCAGCAGGCTTCCATCGTATTTGATGTTGCAGTGGATATGGTGGACCAGTGTCCGGCACTGAAGAAAAGGATCAAGCCCGTCATGTCCGTAAAAAGGCTTGTATATAAACCAACCAACAGCTTCTACCAGGTGCTGTCGGCAGAGGCATACACAAAGCATGGACTGAATGTCCATGCGGTCATCTTTGATGAGCTGCACGCACAGCCGAACAGGGAACTGTTCGATGTCATGACCAAGGGTTCCGGTGATGCCAGGACACAGCCGTTGTTCTTCCTGATTACGACAGCCGGGACAGACCGGAATTCTGTGTGTTTTGAACAGCACCAGAAGGCTCTGGATATCATAGAGGGGAGAAAGATAGACCCGACATTTTATCCTGTGATCTACGGGGCATCCGATGAGGATGACTGGTCGAGTGAGGATGTGTGGTATAAGGCAAATCCGTCACTCGGATACACGATTGACATTGAGAAAGTGCAGAATGCATATATCAGTGCAAAAGAGAATGCAGCAGAGGAGAACGTGTTCCGGCAGCTCCGTCTGAACCAGTGGGTGAAACAGAGCACCAGGTGGATGCAGATGGATAAGTGGGATGCCTGTTCCTTTGCCGTGAATGAGGATGAGCTTCTCGGTAGGGAATGCTATGGCGGACTCGACCTTTCAAGTTCCACGGATATCACGGCATTCGTGCTTGTGTTCCCGCCAAAGAACGATACGGAGAAATATGTGATACTTCCGTATTTCTGGATACCAGAGGATAACATGAGGCTGCGTGTCCGAAGGGATCATGTTCCGTATGATGTCTGGGCAGCCGAAGGGTGCTTAAAGACCACGGAAGGAAATGTCATCCATTATGGATTTATCGAGCAGTTCATTGATGAACTTGGCAGAAAGTTCCATATCAAGGAGATCGCATTTGACCGATGGGGAGCTGTGCAGATGGTGCAGAACCTTGAAGGTATGGGATTTACCGTTGTCCCGTTCGGACAGGGTTATAAAGATATGAGTCCACCGACAAAAGAACTGATGAAACTGACATTGGAGGAGCGGATCGCACATGGCGGACATAAGGTGCTGCGTTGGATGATGGATAATGTGTTTGTCCGTCAGGATCCAGCGGGAAACATCAAAATGGATAAGGAAAAATCCACGGAGAAGATTGACGGGGCCGTTGCAACCGTTATGGCACTTGACCGTGCAATCAGAAATGAAGGCAGTGACGGAAGCGTGTATGATGACAGGGGCATTCTTGTATTCTGATGCAGCCGAGTATGATTCTGTAAAATCATAATCCGGCTGCATGTTTCTGTGTTAAGATATAGGAAAAGCACAGGGAGGCATTTCGTATGCAGGAAGAATTTTTTATGAACAGTATGGAAAAAGACCCCAAACTTAGCGGTGAGCATGGGGCGCAGACAAGGAAGTCCCTTGCACTGAAAGCAGAGGAAATCCTCGGACTGGATCTGGAAACAGTGGTAGCGGATGATGACCTTATGTATGATTCGCTGATGAAACTGAAACCGCTTGAGAACCCAAAGAAAAATCCAATGCAGAATGCACTGAGAAAGTATTATTACTACAGGAATGGGAAAGAGTTCCCACGACTGAACAATTATCAGAGATGATCAGGAACGGCACTTCTTCGGAGGTGCTTTTTTTGTACCCATTTTTTAGGAGGTGTCACATGGGAATTAAGAGTTTATTCGGATTCGGACAGGCAAGGGATAAGCCTGTGGATAAGGCAGCAGATGCAGGATATTCGTTTCTGTTTGGAAGGACAACGAGCGGAAAGCCTGTCAATGAAAGAACGGCAATGCAGACCACAGCAGTATATGCCTGTGTCAGAATCCTTGCGGAGGCAGTCGCATCCTTACCTCTTCATGTATATGAGTATCAGGATGACGGAGGCAAGAAACTGGTGCATGACCATCCATTATATTATCTGCTCCATGATGAGCCGAACCCGGAGATGACTTCATTTGTGTTCAGGGAAACACTGATGAGTCATCTTTTAATATGGGGAAATGCTTATGCCCAGATTATAAGGGACGGGGCTGGAAGGGTGCTTGGACTGTATCCGCTCCTTCCGGACAAGATGGAGGTTCAGAGGGATGACAAAGGAAACATCTATTATGTGTATTCCAGAAACAGTGATGAGAACCCTACGTTCAAGGAATATGGAAATATCAAACTGAAAGCCGAGGATGTGCTTCATATCCCCGGACTTGGGTTTGACGGACTGATCGGATATTCCCCGATTGCGATGGCAAAGAACGCTGTCGGCATGACGCTTGCCTGTGAGGAATACGGGGCGAGTTTCTTTGCAAACGGGGCAAATCCGGGCGGTGTCCTGGAGCATCCGGGGGTCCTGAAAGACCCGTCAAAGGTGAGGGAGTCCTGGAACTCCGTGTACAGGGGCGTGAGTAACGCACACAAGATCGCAGTGCTTGAGGAAGGCATGAAGTACCAGCAGATAGGCATCCCGCCGGAAGAAGCACAGTTCCTTGAAACAAGGAAATTCCAGATCAATGAGATTGCAAGACTGTACAGGATACCGCCACATATGGTCGGTGACCTTGATAAGTCGAGCTTTTCCAATATCGAGCAGCAGTCCTTGGAGTTCGTAAAATACACACTTGATCCGTGGGTGATCAGATGGGAGCAGTCCTTACAGAGATCGCTCCTTCTGCCTGGTGAAAAAGGAAAGTATTTTATCAAGCTGAATGTGGACGGTCTGCTCCGTGGGGATTACCAGTCGAGGATGAACGGCTATGCAGTCGGAAGGCAGAACGGATGGTTTTCTGCCAATGACATCCGTGAGATGGAAAACATGAATCCGATCCCGGATGAGGAAGGGGGAAACCTGTATCTGATAAACGGTGCAATGACCAAACTTGCAGATGCGGGAGCTTTTGTAAAGACGGATACGGGCCAGCAGAGTGCTCCGGCACAGGAAAACAGCGGAAAGAGAGGTAAACGATGAAGCGGAAGTTTTGGAACTGGATAAAGAATGAAGATGAGAGCGTACCTGACATGGAAAGGACGCTCTTTTTAAATGGCATGATCTCAGATGAAACATGGTACGGGGATGAAGTGACACCGCAGCTGTTCAAGGATGAACTGAATGCCGGAAACGGAAATATCACGGTGTGGATCAATTCTCCAGGTGGTGATGTGTTCGCGGCAGCACAGATCTACAACATGCTCTGTGACTACAAGGGAAGCGTGACAGTAAAGATAGACGGCATTGCAGCTTCGGCAGCATCCGTGATCGCAATGGCAGGAGACACGGTCTGTGTATCCCCTGTTGCAATGATGATGATCCACAATCCTGCGACCATGGCAATGGGCGAGACAAGGGATATGCAGAAAGCAATCGCCATGTTAAACGAGGTCAAGGAATCAATCTTAAATGCCTATGAATTCAAGACGGGGCTTACCCGTGCAAGGCTCTCCCACATGATGGACGATGAGACCTGGTTCAATGCGAAGAAGGCAGTGGAGCTTGGATTTGCGGATAAGATACTCTTTTCTTCCGGTGAGACGGATGAAGAGAAGAAAAAGCCTGATAAGCCGGAAAAAGAACCGGAGGAAGGCAGTGATGGAGAGGAAGGAAAAGAAAAGGAAGACGAGGATAAGGACAAGAAAAAGAAGTTCCCGTTCCAGCAGGATTCCATGATGTATTCCACCAAGGCAATGAATGAATCGTTCCTTTCCAGGGTATCCCGTGTGGATGCCATGATACCTGTCAGCCAGTTAGAAAAAAGACTGAGTCTTTTAACACATTAAGGAGGATTTTAAGATGAGTAAGATTTTAGAGTTAAGAGAAAAAAGAGCAAAGGCATGGGAAGCAGCAAAGGCATTCCTCGATGCCAAGAGAACACAGGAAGGTTTTGTGTCCGCTGAGGATGCAGCCACCTATGACAAGATGGAAAATGATGTCGTAAATCTCGGAAAGGAAATCGAGAGACTGGAAAGACAGGCTGCCATCGATGCAGAACTTTCCAAGGCAACAAGCACACCGATCACCAACAAGCCGGATGCAAAGACTGGCGGTGACACAAAGACCGGAAGAGCAACCGATGAGTACAGAAAAGCGTTCTGGAACGGCATGAGAAACAAGGTGCTGTCCTATGAAGTACAGAATGCCCTTACCATCGGCACGGATTCCGAGGGCGGTTATCTTGTACCGGACGAGTACGAGAAGAAACTGGTAGAAGCACTGGAAGAGGAGGTATTCTTCCGTAACCTTGCAACCGTCATCAAGACATCGAGCGGTGACCGTAAGATCCCAATTGTTACATCCAAGGGTGAGGCGGCATGGATCGATGAGGGCGGTCAGTTCCCGGAATCTGATGACAGCTTCGGACAGACAACCATCAGTGCCTTTAAGCTGGCAACCATGATCAAGGTGTCCGATGAACTCTTAAATGACAGTGTGTTCAATATCGAGCAGTACATCTCAAGGGAGTTCGGAAGAAGGATCGGTACGAAGGAAGAGGAGGCATTCTTTATCGGTGACGGCAAAGGCAAGCCTACCGGAATCTTCAATGCCACAGGCGGTGCTGAGACAGGCGTGACATCCACCGGAACATCCATTACGTTTGATGATGTCATG
Organism: Clostridium sp. AF27-5AA; assembly: GCF_003478415.1. Lineage (NCBI taxonomy): Bacteria > Bacillati > Bacillota > Clostridia > Eubacteriales > Clostridiaceae > Clostridium > Clostridium sp. AF27-5AA. The sequence continues at coordinate 90,145 of NZ_QUFH01000003.1, read as the reverse complement.
GATCTTTATTATTCCCTCCGTGCCCCTTACCGTAACAAGGCGGTATGGCTTTTGAATGATTCGACCGTAAAGGCAATCAGAAAGCTGAAGGACGGAAACGGAAATTATATCTGGCAGCCGTCCGTAAGGGAAGGAGAGCCTGATAAGATCTTAAACCGTCCTTACCGCACATCCATCTATGTGCCGGAACTTGCAGCCGGAAACCGTGTCATGGCATTCGGTGATTACAGTTACTACTGGATCGCAGATCGCCAGGGCAGAAGTTTCAAGAGACTGAATGAGCTTTATGCTACAACCGGACAGGTCGGATTCCTTGCTTCCGAGCGTGTGGACGGCAAGCTGATCCTTTCCGAGGCAGTCAAGACACTCGATATCAAGGCTGCCGGAAAGTAGGGGTGGCAGGATGTTCGTAACGCTTGAGGAAGCCAAAGGGTATCTCAGGGTCGATTCGTCAGACGAGGATGAACTCATCCTCCGTCTGATGGAAACATCCGACCGCCTGATCTTAGACGTGACAAGACAAACCCCGGAAGAACTCAAAGAGTATGGATCTGTTGTCCGTACTGCAGAACTGTATGTTATTGCCTACCTGTATGAGCATCGGGAAGAAGCGGATCATAAGACCATGACGGAAACATTGAAGTATCTGTTTTTTGGAATCAGGAGGGAGATATTCTGATGATAGAACTCATGCGTGAACGGATCACGATACAGAAAAGCAGCACGAAGAAGGATGGGACAGGAAACCATATCCTTGTATGGAGCGACTACTATAAATGTTATTCCTACGTGAATAATCTTTCCGGGAAGGAGTACTGGGAAGCAAAACAGGTCAATGCGGAAACGGAACTTGATTTTGTCATCCGTTACTGCAGTGAGGTGTCCGCTATTGACACGGAGCATTTCCACATCCTGTTCCGTGGGAATATTTATAATATTACATTTGTTGACAACGTGCAGTATAAGAATAAGACATTGAAGATCAGGGCTGCCCTGGCAAAGAGGTGAGGAGATGGCAGAGAGAAGAACGACCGTTGACGGTCTGGCAGATGCAATCATGGATGGGCTGAAGGAATATGCAGACCTTGCCACGGATACCGTCAAGGATGCGGTAAAGGATGTATCCAAGACCGTGAAGAAGGATATACAGGCAAATGCCCCGAAGCGGACTGGAAGGTATAAGAAGAGCTGGGCTATCAAAAAGACAGCGGAGAGCAGCAACTCCCTTACCATGACGGTCCATTCTAAGGACAGATACCAGATAGCCCATCTCCTGGAACACGGCCATGCAAAACGCGGCGGGGGCAGGGTAGCCGGAAGGGAGCATATTGCCCCGGCTGAAGAAAAGGGAAACAGGGAGCTGGTGCAGAAGATAGAGAGGGGGTTGCGTTCGTGACGCATGAAGAAGTCATGGCAGTGATGGAAGAAATCGGACTTCCATATGCCTATCATCACTTTGCGGAAGGGGAATCCCCTGATCCGCCCTTTGCAGTATTCCTGTATCCGGGAAGCAACAATTTCTCTGCAGACGGGAAAGTCTATTTTAAGACAGACCGTCTGAACATAGAAATCTACACGGATATAAAAAATATAGAACTGGAACAGCAGACAGAAGTCGTGCTTGACGGGCATGATATTTTTTATGAAAAAAGCGAAGTATGGATCGAATCTGAAAATCTGTATGAGGTGCTTTATCAGATGGAGGTATAGAAGATGGCAAACAAAAAGAATAAAGTCAAATTTAATATCTGCAATGTGCATTACGCACCGATTACGGTTGCAGAGGAAGGTACGGTCAGCTTTGGGACACCCGTGCCGATGCCAGGTGCGGTATCCATCAGCATGGATCCGACCGGAGAGCCGGAGTCATTTTATGCGGACGGCATTGAATATTACGTGATCAATAACAACCAGGGATACGATGGTGACCTTGAACTTGCAATGATCCCTGAATCATTCCGCACAGATATCTTAAAAGAGGAGCAGGATGCCAATAAGGTGCTTGTGGAGAATGCAAATTCCGAGACAGGCAGTTTTGCACTCTTGTTTGAGTTTGATGGTGATATCCGTAAGATCCGCCATGTGCTTTATAACTGTTCCGCATCACGTCCGACCATTGAGTCCAAGACGAATGAGGAAGATAAGGAAGTGCAGACGGAAACACTGACCATCAAGGCAAGACCTATGGCAGACGGATATGTCAAGGCAAAAACGGGAGATTCCACAACTGAGACTGTTTACAATAACTGGTATAAGAGCGTGTATCTTCCGGCAGCTTCCACTGCAGAGCAGCAGTCAGCAAAATCAACCAAGAGTGTATCATAAGGAGGACTAAGACATGGGTATCAGAAAAGATATAGAAATTGACGGACAGATGGTTGCATTCAAGGCGAGTGCAGCCATTCCAAGAATCTACAGATTAAAATTCCAGAGGGATATTTATAAAGACCTGGCATTACTTGAAAAGAGCATCGGTGACGGAAAAGAAGAATCATCGAATCTTGATATGTTTTCCCTTGAGATGTTTGAGAACATTGCTTTTATTATGGCAAAGCATGCAGACCCGTCTATCCCGGATACACCGGAGGAGTGGCTTGATAATTTCAATACATTTTCAATTTATCAGGTTCTGCCACAACTGATTGAACTGTGGGGGCTGAATGTAAAAACAGATGTGGAAGCTAAAAAAAACTTCGTCCAACAGAGCGTGAAATGACAACACCGCTGTTTCTGCTCCGATGTGTACAATTAGGTCTGTCAATGGCAGACCTTGAAATGCTGTCAATAGGACTCATCAATGATATGTACAGTGAGAGCCGGAATGATGACTATAAGTATGCCGAACTTGCAACACAGGAAGACTTCGACCGTTTCTGATGATTGAGAGTATGGTTCTTTTCTGCTATACTTATTTGGAGAAAAGGACCATATTTGATGACGTAATTTAAATTAAATATTGGCTATATAACATATAACAAGACATTTGATTTAAAGAGGAATTGCTGATGAATGAATATAGTGTAAACATCGAAGTCAAGGATGGAGACGGGAAAATAATTTGTTCGCAACCATATAATGAATTTATGTATGGAACAAAAAATATTGAAATACAAAAAGTTTTGTATGGCAGGGAATTATATGATTTATTGGTAGATGGCTTAAATGTGATACGATACAATGAAAATGGAAAATTAATTCTTGGAGTTATTCTACAAAGTGATATTAATAGAACAGCAATGCAGTTGTTGGGGAGAATAGCAGAAGCAATTATTGTTAGGAATTGTAATCATGATGCTGGTGTAAACAGGAAATATTTTTCTATAGCACGTAAAAAACAGGCAAAAATGAAAACTGCAGATAAATTTTGGGCGCTTGGTACAGGATTAAATTATACAAAAATAAATTATCCTAAAATCTATAATCCATCAGATACCCAGCGAGACATAGTGTGGGTTAATGATTATAATGAATTGGCTGTTATGAAAGACGGGGATAATTATTCTGCAACTTCCGCAAGAATTGCTGGCTTACAAGTCAAAGCATCAAAAGATGGTATTAAATATGTCTTGCCAGCTATACTTGCGGATAGATATGATGTTCCAATTATATATTTTGATATCGAAAATGATTATCATAAAATTTTAAATAAAATATATAAGGACACACATATAGATATAGAATATGACATAATTCATCCGAGAGAAGTTGATCCGGCTGGATACGATGAATTTTTACACTATGTGGATTTGGTATATGCCATGATTGATGGTAGATTATCACCGGAAGAGTTGGTGGTAGGGGCAGGAAGAAATGATGATGAATTAATGAAAAATGCATTAATGTCTACTACGCTATCGAATATAAATAAAACAAATCGAATAATAATATAAATAATATTACATAGGACATCTGTCAGAAATGGCAGGTGTTTTTCTTTTGTTACGGAGCAGAGATGCTCCTTTTTTTGTACCCATTTTTAGGAGGAGGTGAAAGGCATGGCAAGCCGTATTCAGGGTATTACCGTTGAAATCGGTGGTGATACAACCAAACTGCAGAACGCCCTGAAGGGTGTGAACGGACAGATCAAGTCCACCCAGTCACAGCTTAAGGATGTGAACAAGCTGCTGAAACTTGATCCGGGTAATACGGAGCTTCTGGCACAGAAGCATAAACTGCTTGCGGAAGCGGTCAGTGAGACAAAAGAGAAGCTGGCCACCTTAAAGACCGCAGCAGAACAGGCAAATACGGCACTTGCCAATGGCGAGATCTCAAAGGAGCAGTACGATGCCCTTCAGAGGGAAATCGTGGAAACTGAGCAGGACTTAAAGAATCTGGAAACACAGGCGAACCAGTCCGCTACGGCAGTACAGAAGATTGCAGCAACAGGCGAAAAATTTAAGACGGTCGGTGACAACATTTCATCTGCCGGACAGAAACTCCTCCCAGTAACAGCCGGGGTGACTGCACTTGGTACGGCATCCGTAACAACGGCAGCAAACTTTGAATCTTCTATGTCACAGGTACAGGCTACTATGGGAATCACAAAAGATTCCATGTCTAAGGTAAACGGACAGTCCGTAAATACAATGGATACCCTTTCCAAGCTGGCAAAGAAGATGGGGGCAGAAACAGCCTTCTCTGCATCCGAGTGTGCCGAGGCATTAAATTACCTGGCTCTTGCCGGATATGACACGGAGCAGATGTGTAATACACTGCCGACCGTACTTAACCTGGCAGCTGCCGGGGATATTGCCCTTGCGGATGCTTCTGATATGGTAACGGATGCAATGTCTGCACTTGGCATGGGCGTGGACGAGGCAGAAACGATGGTAGACCAGATGGCAAAGACCGCATCTACCACGAATACATCGGTTGCACAGCTGGGCGAGGGAATCCTTACCATTGGTGCGACAGCTAAATCCATCAAGGGCGGTACGGCAGAACTCAATACCGCACTTGGTATTCTTGCCAATAATGGTATCAAGGGGGCAGAAGGCGGTACGCATCTTCGTAACATTATCCTGTCACTGCAGAATCCTACGGATAAAGCAGCCGCCCAGATGGAAGCACTGGGCATTTCCGTATATGATTCCGAAGGAAACATGCGGTCAATGAATGATATCCTTGGTGACCTCAATAAGAGCATGGATGGAATGACATCTGCTGAGAAGTCCAATATCATCGGTACGATCTTTAACAAGACAGACCTGTCTTCCGTGAATGCACTGCTTGCAAATACAGGAGAAACATGGGACAGCTTACAGAAATCCATCACGGAAAGCGGTGGTGCTGCACAGCAGATGGCAGATACACAGCTTGATAACTTACAGGGACAGATCACTATCTTAAAATCCGCACTGGAAGGTCTGGCGATATCTTTTGGTGAACTTCTGATGCCGGCCATCAAACAGATCGTGGGATGGGTGCAGAAATTCGTGGACTGGTTGAATGGACTGAGCGAGGGCACGAAGAAGACGGTCGTTACGATAGCCCTTCTGGCAGCAGCACTCGGTCCCGTGCTTATCGTGATTGGAAAGGTCATATCTGCAGTCGGTACGATCATGACGGTTGTACCGAAGATCGCTGGAGTCATCAATACGGTGAAGGGGGCTTTTGCAGCACTGAATGCAACGATGCTTGCAAATCCAATCGTGCTTATTATCGCAGCCATTGCAGCTCTTGTGGCTGCTTTTATTTATCTCTGGAATAACTGTGACGGATTCCGCCAGTTCTGGATCGACCTCTGGGAGAACGTAAAACAGGTTGCAATTACGGTATGGAATGCAATCAAGGAATTCTTCTCACAGGTGTGGGAAGCCATCAAGACTATCTTCTCGACTGTGTTTGAAGTGATAAAGACCCTGGTAACGACTTATTTCAATCTGTATAAGACCATCATCCAGACGGTTTTCAATGTGATAAAGACGGTCATCACGACAATCTGGGAAGCCATCAAGGGTGTATTTACTACAGTTTTCAATGTAATAAAAACACTGGTGACAACGTACTTCAATATCTATAAGACCATCATCCAGACGGTACTGACGGTCATTCAGACTGTGATAACAACAGTATGGAATACGATAAAAACAGTCATTACCACTGTACTGAATGCGATAAAAACGATCTTTAGCACGGTGTGGAATGCCATCAAGACCATCATCAGTGCCGTGGTAAGCGGAATCAAGGGATTGATCACAGGGGATTTTACTGCGGTCAAGAACTCCATTACCACCATCATGAATACGATCAAGAGTACGATCACCACCATATGGAATACCATCAAGTCGACCATTTCAACGGTGCTTGGTGCAATCAAGGGTGCGGTCACATCCGTATTCAACGGAATCGTGAATGCTGTGAAAGGCGCGATGGGAAATGTCCTGAATGCAGTGAAGACGGGTTTTTCCAATGTCAAGGGCCACATCACGGGGCTTGCTTCACAGGCATTTACCTGGGGTAAGGATCTTATTATGGGAATCGTAAACGGAATCAGGAGCTGCATCGGTGCAGTCGGTGATGCCGTAAGTTCCGTGGCAAATAAGATCAGGTCGTTCCTTCATTTCTCCGTACCGGATGAAGGACCACTTACGGATTATGAATCATGGATGCCTGACTTTATGGGAGGACTTGCAAAGGGAATCGAAAAGAGTAAAGGCATGGTGGCAAAGGCAATCGAAGGGGTATCGCAGGATATGATAATCAGTCCGAATGTAAGCGGAATGGAGTCAGCTGCGGGAGTGCAGACTTCCGGACAGCCGGACAGCGGAATTTCCAGTATGCTGTCAGCCATCACGTCTGCAGTTAAAGATATGAAGGGCGATCCCGGGGATATCGTGATCCCTGTATACCTTGGAGGGACAATGCTCGATGAGGTGATCGTAACGGCACAGCAGAGGGCAAATCTTAGAAGCGGGGGAAGATAAACATGGCATTTATACAGTATTTAAAATTTGATGAACAGGATCTTCCCCTGCCGGATTCCTACGACCTTGACATTTCTGATGTAGAGGCGGATTCATCCGGGGAGACGGAAGCAGGAACAACACAGAGGGATGTGGTAAGGACAGGAGTTATCTCCATTGCAGTTTCTTTTTCCGTTTCACCCAGGTGGTTAAAGATACTGACGGCATACAGTAAGAAACCTAAAATTGCTGTAAAGTATTTTGATACGGAAGAACTGGAACTGAAAAACACGGAAATGTATATTACAGGATTTAAGGCAAAACTTGAAAAGGACACAAGTTATAAAGGATTGTGGACGGTGTCCTTTACATTAAATGAGTATTAGAGGAGTGGTTATATGTACCCGGTTTCAAAAGAATATCAGAAAGCCATTAGTGAGTCATCACGTTCATTCTTTTGGACGGGGGCAATCACGACTAGGGCGGGCAAAAAATATACATTTGGAAATAAAGACATTGTGAAAGGTTCCGGTTATATCAGCAGACAGTGTTCCGGTTCGTCAGAAATCGAACTTGGATCCGTGTATGCAGCAGAACTTGGAATATCCCTCTTTTCAGATATTGACAGATACAGTCTGGAGGATGCGTCTATAACGCTCTCATTCCATCTGAAGGCAGGGAATGAAACATATGAGGAAGTCCCGATGGGGATCTTCTATATTGCTGAAGCGAACAGAAAGATAAAAACCCTGGAGCTAAAGGCATATGATGCAATGCTGAATCTGGATAAGAATTTCGATAAGGGTCTGTCCAGTGCATTCCCTTATGATTTTTTATCCTTACTTTCCAAAGCATGCCATGTAGAACTGGCACAGACAAAAGAAGAGATAGAAGCACTTACAAATGGAACAGAACTGCTTGGTATCTATCAGGAAAATGATATCGAGACATGGAGGGATTTCCTATATTATCTGGCACAGGCACTCGGATGCTTTTCCACGATAGACCGTGAAGGAAAGTTAAGGCTCATCCCATACGGAATTGCCGATAACAAGACGGTGGACAGCAGGCACAGGTTTTCGAGCACTTTTTCAGATTTTGTGACAAGGTATACGGCTGTCAGTTCCACAAACAAAAAGACGGATATAGCAGAGTATTATTCGGTAAAGCCGGATGACGGTCTGACAATGAATCTGGGGGTAAATCCGTTACTGCAGTTTGGTCTGGAAGAGAAGCGCAAGCGGATCATAAATAATATTTTGTCAGTGGTCACAGTGGTAAATTATGTGCCGTTTGATTCGGATACCATCGGTGACCCGGCTCTTGACCTGGGGGATGTCATTAAGTTTACGGGCGGTCATGCTGACGAAACAAAAAGGTCTGCCATCACATCCATTGAAACAAAGATAAACGGTAAGCAGAAAATAAAGTGTGTTGGAAAAAATCCGAGACTTGCGGGAGCAAAGAGCAAGAATGATAAGAATATTGCTGGTCTTCAGAGTTCCATGAATGAGAATAAACTCAGCATATACACTTATGTGAATGCCCTGAAGATAAACGCAGGAACTGAGAAAACTTCCATCATTAATATAGAGTTTGCATCCGGGGATGAGACGAATGCAGAATTTCATGCAGAAGTCATACTGGATGTAAGATCCAATGCAGTAAGCAGAAGGGCGGATGCAGAAACAACAATAGAGATTGGGGAAGAAAGCAAAGTCATTTCAATCCCTGTTAACTGGACGGATGATGGAAAGACCATTCTAAAGGCATATTATGTCCTTGATGGGAAGGAAGTGGAGCAGTTCCATCCATCAGAGACATGGTTCAGCGGAAAGCATCTGCTGAACCTGTATTATCCAATCATAGAAATGAAGGCAAACGAACTTCACACCTTTGAAGTAATGATAGAACTTACAGACGGAACAGCAACGATTGAACCGCAGAATGCAATGGCAACCATATCCGGTCAGGGGCTTGGCGCACAGGAAAGATGGGATGGAAGGATCACGGTCGATGAGGAAATCAGACTGGTTGAACTTTCCGGACTTCCTACAAATAGGATCCATGACAAGGCTGTGGCTGCATTTATCACACCGAAGAAGACGGGTATTACACAGCCTGTTGATTCTATCAGACTGACGGGTCTCATGGTGCCGGAGTTTTATGATAACATTTCCTTCTTCGTACCGATCGTCAGGGATGTGGTCGAAACAGCAGATAAAGATAAGATGGAATACCGGAGAGCCTATGTGGAGGACGATAAGCAGTTCCTGCTCCGGAAGGAATACTTCCTGTCCGGTGGAGATCCTATCGTTATGGACAGGGGAAGGGCAGTAAGTCTTACGGTCAATACAGAACCTTTTCAGGAACTGACGGAGATAAAAATACTGCCGTTTGAAACAGCACCGTTTGTAAATAAGCATAAGGTCAAAGCAGATGGGCTTGGAACAAATCGTTACACAAAGCTCGAAGCAGGGCATCTGGTTCTTGTGACGGATTATAAAGAAAAACTGACAGGTACTGTGGAAGAACTGGATAAGGGAACGGTGGCGGTCTTTGACCCGGGCTTTGATAAGTTCGATGAAATAGAGATACTGGAGGTGCATAATGGCTGATTATGTTATGTTGGAAGATATATTTGAAACAACAGAAAATATGACGGTTCTTAGAGATAACCGTTTAAATGATGATGGTACAGATACGGTAACAGGTGTGGACTGGTTCAGGTTCCGGGAAACAACAGCTGCCAGTTTTTATGTCAGCGGTAATTCGTGGATAGGCATCGGCCAGAATTCCGAGCAGCTTAAAATAAGCCGGAGGGATGCCGATCTGTATACGCTGAAAAGGGAAGAGGGCACTCTGTTTGAACACTATAAATTCCTGCGTATCAGATGGGAAGGCTATAGTGCCCACGGAAATAATAACGCATCGACCAGACTTATATGGGATGCGCTGTTTTTTGATACCGGGGATATTGTCCTTTATTTTGTTGAAGTCCCGGTTTCTTCCTCAAGCATTGGAGAGTGCAGTCTTTACACAAAATCAAAAAATATACCGTTCCAGATTGCAAAAGGAAAAACGGTAACTTTCCTTCATCAGGACGATGCAGGGAATGAGTATGAACTGTCGGATGATCCCCCGGTCTTTTTAGATCCGTATAACCGAAGGTATCTGTTTAAGGACGGAGAGGGAATGCTTTATACCATCGCAGATGATGCACTTACACCTCTTGAGAAAACGGAACTGACGGCAGAATTGTTTGAGGGGTATGGCATTCCGGATCTGCCGGATGGAAATGTACTTCTTGGGCTGAAAAATCCGTCCGTCCTTTACTGGCATGATTCCCATAACCGATTCCCAAATATGAAGATCAGTTATAAGGGTGTACCGAAACCACAGGTCATTTATTCCGAAGATGTTGATATGTCGGATGCAAGCATTCTCGGAATAGAAAAAGTGACCTGTGACTGTGATGAGAAATGCCTGTTTGCCGTATCATTCGACAGGGGGAAAACGTGGCTTGGCTATGTAAATAATAAATGGGTGAAATTTACGGAGGAATCTTCCGGGATGTCAAAGGCAGCCATTGAAGCAGTCAGCTCTGATGCCTGGGCAGAGAAAGCAACCACGGGAACGATAAAATACCGGTTTGTCCTGAGCGGGGCTGACGGTTTTATCACAAATGTGATAACAGACTTTTTGAATACGGAGGAATAGCAATGTTAAAAGGAAAAAGTGTAATAGAACTTACGGATGTGCATACAGGTAAAAAAGAAGTGCATGAGGATACCAACCTTGTCACGGATGTGGTCAGTGCCATCCTTAATTCCAATATTTTAGGCATGCTTTATGATAACACATCATTTGACGGGCAGAGCGGTGAAAAATGGATGCTGCCGATCGTGAATAAACTTACGGGCGGTATCCTGCTTTATCAGGAGCCTTTGGAAGAAAGGATCGATAATCTGTATGCCCCATTTTCAAATCCGCTTATCGGTTATGCATCTAGTGATGCAAATAATACAACGGATGTCAGAAGGGGCAGCAGAAACTTAACGGAGAGCAAGAGGATCGATGGAGGGTATAAGTTCGTCTGGGATTTTGCTACTTCACAGGCAAATGGAACGATATCAGCAATAGCACTCACGAATAGGATAGCCGGGATAGGACAGGAGAATGGAAATAATTATCTGGTACGGCTGGGGACATTTTCCTCACAGAACGATTCATATAGTGAAGAAAGTTACAGGCAGAATAAAAGGACTTATATCAAAGACGGATACAGGCTTGAGATGATCACAAGAAATAATTCAAAGACTGCTCTGCTTAAGAAGGTGCCGGAGGAATATCTTCATGCCGGACTTGTAGAGAATCTCATTTCACAGAAAGCTTTTGATGCTTCAGAGACTACTGAGATCGATTTAGGCCACTATCCGTACTGGATCCATAGAACAGGCTCTCCGTCAAAAGGAGAGTATGACTGTCCATACGAGGATAATGCAAATATCAGAAGTCATATTTTCCACGGTGCAGATGGTTGTTGGTATGGAATTGCAAGAAAGACAAATCAAAAGTACTCATATACCTCTAGTAATTCTGAGCGGTTCGACCATGTCAGCTACGAATTCTATATGGATAAGGTTGAGAATGGTAGGTGTACATCGCAGAAAATTTCAGTGCCAAGTGGGGTGAGTGATTTTTACAGTATCGGCATGAGCGGGAAGTGGCTGATGTGTGTATCAAGTGATAACCGCAAGCTGTACCGTTTGGATACTACAAATGTTGCCAATCTTGAAAGGGTCACGGATTATACCTACAACAGCAGTAATGAATCTAGCTATATCGTGGATGATGATATCGTGATCAACGGATGGTATTTTGAAGACGGACATCCGGCACAAAAAATTGGCAGTATCGGTTACCAGAGCAGCTGTGCGTGGGGAATACACCAGATGGCAAGGTATAAGACCTACATGCTCAGGGAGTGGGTATACAGTTCAAGCAGATATTATAATTATAAAGAATTGTTTTTATACACACCATATCTTGCAACCATCAATAACCTGGCATCACCCGTTATCAAGACCGCAGATAAGACGATGAAGATCACCTACACTCTGACGGAAACAAAAGAATAACAATTTCGGAATCAGGCAGCTTCCCATTACGGGCGGCTGCTTTTTTCATACAAAAATTTAGAAGGAGGACAAGACAATGAAGGAATTTTGGAATGCAGTACAGTTCATGTTTGCAGCAGTAGGCGGATGGCTCGGCTATTTTTTAGGGGGCTGTGACGGTCTGCTCTATGCCCTGATTGCATTTGCGGTCATTGACTACATTACGGGTGTCATGTGTGCAGTAAATGACCGGAAGCTGTCAAGTGCAGTCGGTTTTAGGGGAATCTGCCGTAAGGTACTGATCTTTTTACTGGTGGGTATTGCAAACATCCTGGATATCCACGTGGTTGGGACAGGCAGCGTGCTGAGAACCGCAGTGATCTTCTTTTACATTTCAAACGAGGGTGTGAGCCTGTTGGAGAATGCATCACATCTGGGACTTCCGGTGCCGGAGAAGATCAAAGAGGTTTTGGAACAGTTACATGACCGTTCGGAAAGTGAGGGAGAAGATGACGAAGAATGAATTTATTTCCAGGGTTGCAGGGTATGTGCAGAAGTATGCGGCAGCATACGGCATTCTGGTACATTCCCCCGTGATCGCACAGGCAGTCCTGGAATCCGGCTGGGGTGGGAGCAGGCTCTCATCCCAGTACCATAATTATTTTGGATTGAAGTGTGGCAGCAGATGGACTGGAAAGTCCGTGAATATGAAAACACAGGAAGAATATACACCGGGAACGCTTACAACGATCAGTGACAATTTCCGTGTATACGATTCGATGGAAGAGGGAATCAAAGGTTATTTCGAGTTTATCCAGCTGCCCCGTTACCGGAACCTGAAAGGGATCACGGATCCTGAGAAGTACCTTGAGACTATCCGTGCTGACGGCTATGCAACATCGTCTTCCTACGTGGAAAACTGCATGAAACTTATCCGCCAGTACGATCTGACAAAATATGATGAAGGAGAGAAGAAAACGATGGGAAAGACAGCAGAAAGCGTATTAAACGTGATGAGGGGATGGCTCGGATTTAATGAATTCAACGGAAGATTCAAAGAGATCATCGACCTGTACAACAGTGTAAAACCACTGCCGAGAGGATATGCCGTGAAGTACAGTGATGAGTGGTGTGATACCTGTGTATCTGCCGCAGCAGTTAAGGCAGGGTGTGAAGAACTTATCGGCAGAGAGTGCGGTGTGGAGAAGCACATTGAGATCTTTAAGCAGAAAGGAATCTGGATCGAGGACGGCACGATCACACCAAAGCCTGGGTATGTGATCGCATATAACTGGGATAAATCCACACAGCCGAATGACGGAAATGCAGACCATATCGGATACGTTGAATCCGTGTCCGGCAGTAATATCACAGTCATTGAAGGAAATAAGGGAGAAGCAGTGGCAAGGCGTGTGATCCCTGTCGGATGGGGATATATCCGGGGATATGCCGCTCCAAAGTACGATGCAGCAACAGTAACACCCGTACCGTCCACAGCTGAGAAGAGCGTGGAAGAGGTGGCAAAAGAAGTTATGGCAGGAAAATGGGGCAATGGAGAAGAACGCAAGAATCGTCTGAAAGCTGCCGGATATGACTATGCTGCCGTACAGGCAAAAGTCAACCAGCTTGCAAAAGGTACATCCAATCAGAAATCAATTGATGCGGTTGCCCGTGAAGTCATCCAGGGCAAGTGGGGAAATGGTGCTGACAGAAAGAAGAGGATCACTTCTGCCGGATATGATTATTCCGCAGTACAGAAAAGGGTAAATGAACTCCTGAAATAAGGATAAGGCTGATGGTCAGTAATGGCTGTCAGTCGTATTTTTTTCCTTTTATGCCAAGGAAAGAAAGGTGAAAGGTATCGCAGATTGTACTTGCTATTATTGGCTTTCAGAGTGATATATAGACTACCCAAAGAGAAAGGAGTGGCAGAGCTTGGAGATTCAGATAAGGGAAGGAAACAGCGGACAGAAGCAAAAACTTAAGGTATGCGCCTACTGCCGTGTCTCAACGGATGCGGATGAACAGGAAAATTCACTGGAAAACCAGATCAGGCATTATGAAGAAGTCATTACCAGTAATCCTGATTACGAGTATGCCGGAGTTTACAGTGACTTTGCCATATCAGGATTCAAGGAAAAACGCCCCGGTCTGCAGAAGATGTTAGCTGATGCCCGTAAGGGAAAAATAGATCTTATATTAACAAAATCCGTATCACGGTTCGCAAGAAACACCTCAATCGTTCTGGAAGCTACACGAAAGCTGAAAGAACTGAATGTTGGTGTTTTTTTTGAACTCCAGAATATCAATACCCTGTCAGGGGAAGGCGAGCTTATGCTTACGATCCTTGCTGCATTTGCACAGGCAGAAAGCGAGAGCGGAAGCGTTGGTGCAAAGATGGTGTACCAGAGAAAGTACGAGGCAGGGATCCCCGTGCAGTACCTTGAGCGGTCTTTCGGATTTAAGAAGGATGAGCGGGGAGTCTATATTGCAGATGAAGAGGAAGCGGTATGGGTAAGAAAAATCTATGATATGGCAGCACAGGGATATACTCTTGCAGCTATTAAGCGCTACCTGAATGAAAATAATGTAAAAACGGTGGGTGGTGCAAAATGGCTTGATAGCACGGTGCTTCGTATTTTGGAAAATGAAATCTATAAAGGCGATTATATCATGCATAAGTATTTTGTAAATGAAGAAAGAAAACTGGTCAGAAACAGGGGAGAAGTAGATGCCTGGTACATCGAGGATGACCATGAAGCCATTGTTTCCCCAAAACTCTGGCAGAGAGCACAGGACGCACTGGAAGCAAAGCGGGATTATCTTGCGGAAGGCTCAGTGATCGAAGAATTCACGGAAGAAAATTATCCATACATGAACAGGATTTATTGTGCCAGATGCGGACACCCGCTTTACAGGAGAATCTACAGTAACGGCAACAGGCTGAACTGGGGATGCAGCGGTACAAAGCGGTATGGGAGGTCCTTCTGCGAGGGGATAAACATTCCGGACGGGGCCTTGCGAGGGGCATGGCATTTTGATGAAAATATGTATATAGGGGAAAAACAGACAGATAAGGGGAAAAAGGAATTCACCTATCTGAAAGAAGCCTCATGGAAAAGAAGGCATAAGAAGAAAGAGCCGGAGCCGATCCCTGAAAATACGGAAACAGAGTATCCGTACAGGGAGAAGATCTTCTGCGGATTATGCGGAAGCAGACTCGTGAGGCATGTAAACACCAAAAACCATAAGGTCATATGGGTATGCAATGGGAGAAAACGGAAGGGGAAAGACTTCTGTGATGGGACAAGGGTTCCGGATACCATCATAAAGGGATGGGGAGAGATCAAAAAAGATATTTATATTCAGAGAAAGGATGATAAGAATGGCAAGAAGCGTTACAGTTATACCAGCAAGAAGCCAAAAGGCGCGGACAGGGCATAAGACAGTACAGGAAAAGAAGATAAGGGTGGCAGCCTACTGCCGTGTGTCAACGGATCAGGAAGACCAGCTCCACAGTTTTGAGGCACAGGTCGAGTATTATACAAAATATATCAACGAGCATGAGAATTATGAAATGGCCGGCATTTATGCAGATGAGGGAATCTCTGGTACGAATACAAAGAAAAGGGAACAGTTCAAAAAGATGATCGCAGGCTGCGAGGACGGTAAGATAGACCTTGTCATAACAAAATCCATCAGCCGTTTTGCAAGGAACACGCAGGACTGCCTGGCATATTCCAGAAAATTAAAGAACTTGGGGATCGGCATCATATTTGAGAAGGAAAACATCAACACACTGGATTCCACAGGTGAGCTTCTGTTCACCATCTTAAGCTCCCTTGCACAGGATGAATCAAGAAACATTTCAGAGAACTGTAAATGGGGCATCCGCACGAAATTTAAGAACGGTGAGATGCATCTCAATACATTCAAATTCCTCGGATACGATAAGGATGAGAACGGGAAGCTTGTCATCAATAAGGAACAGGCTAAGACGGTGAGAAGGATATACAGGGACTTTCTTATCGGAATCAATCCGGCACAGATCGCAAAGGAACTGACGGAAGAGAAAGTTCCGGGATGTCTGGGGCAGACAAAGTGGTATCCAAGCACGGTCACAGGGATTTTAAAACAGGAAAAGCACATGGGTGATGCACTTCTGCAGAAGACCTATACTGCAGACTTCCTTACCAAGAGACAGGTCAGAAACAACGGTGAGATCGCACAGGTCTATGTAAAGGACAGCCATAAGGGGATCATAGATAAGCAGACATGGAATGCGGTACAGGAAGAATTCGACCGCAGGGAAAAATTCATGGAATCGCACGGCACGGACAGGTACAGTTACGGTGCGGACTGCATGCCGTTCTGTGAGAAGGTGTTCTGCGGGGACTGCAGAAGCCTGTTCACGAGACATTCATGGAGATCAAGGGGAATCGTACAGTGGCAGTGCAAGAACCACAGGAAAGACGGTAAAGTGGCATGCACGAATGCCTACGTTGATAATGCGGACCTGGAAAAGGGATTTGTAAAAGCATTCAACAGACTGGTCACGGACAGGGATAAGCATATGGAAAGATGGCAGCAGATGAAGACGGACGGGACACCGCTTGAAAAGATCAGGGCGGGGCAGATGATGGAAGCCGTGGGAAATGAACCGCTTACCAGATTCGTCCCGGAGATCGCACAGCTTGTCCTCTGTGAAGTGACGGTGCTTGGTGCGAAAAAATATGAGTTCTTCTTTCTGGAAGGCAGCAGGGTAAAGGTTTCCGTGTAGATCACCCGGAAACCCCGCTGTCATGAAGTCCGAACAGCTCCATCTGGCTGCTTTCACCGTCCGCATCCCCGGGTTCAGGAATGTCGGACGGTTCTTCTTCCATGTCCTTTTTATGCGGAAGTTTATGGGTATAAAGTTTATCCCAGGTAAGCGGATTCCGGCTTTTTTTGTTGTAGTATATCAGTATGGCTTCCGCAAATCCGAGGGAGCCGGAACGTCTGTCTTTTGCAGTGCGGGAGAGTTCCTTGATGGATATCCTTCCGAGCTTTTCCTTAAATACATCATCTTTTATGGCATCACCGTAAGCATTCAGAAAACGCGCCAGTCCGTTCATCATGTTTGCACTGAAGGACTGGGATGCCCCTTCCCATGTGGCTGCAATGAGTCGGATGACATGGTCGAGCATATGATAGCCGTATTTGTCGTGGATGTTTTCCAGGGTTGCGACAGCGCAGATACCGCCCGGTGTCGTGGTAGATGCGATGGTAAGGTCATAGGATTCCACCAGGTCACGGATGATGAGCTGTTTGTCATTGCCGGCCTCTATGTTTGCCATGAATATCTCATAAGGCAGCAGGGGCTTTACATATTTCATCTGGTTTGCAAAGATATCCGCTTCATGTTCATATCCGAGGTCATCGTATACCATGCACCATACGGGTGTCTCCCTGGATCCTGAAACGAGGGCAACGATCTCAATGGTGTGCTGTCCGTTGAATACATAGTTGATGCCGTTCCTCCGGCTGACCTTTACGGGATTTATCTGGTACAGGTCAAAGTTGGCGGCAGCACGCTGGACATGGTGCTGTGAGAGGTTGCGCTGATATTCCTGATTGGATACGAGATTCCTGATAGGGATCTGTTCAAAGTGTACTTTTGGGACGAACTGCATCAGGTCAATGGCCTGTGGCGTTTGTCCGGCTGTCTGTTCTTCTGTCATCTGGATCATCCTCCTCAAGCTGCGAAAGCAGTCTGGTTATTTTTCTTGTTAGGTTTAACAGCTGCATCTTCACTTCACGCCTTGCATTAACTGAGGTGGAAGGAAAATCTGTAAGTTCCATGGTCCTTGATATGGTCTTTGACCATGAAGGTATCGTAAATTTAAGGCTTTCGAGTTCCGCATCCGGGTCAGTGGCGGGCATCTGCTTAATTCCGGCTTCGGCACTTTCCTTTTCCCGTTTTATCCTTCTTGAGTCCGGCTTTCCGGTGGGAAGCCTCTGCCACCTGAGTTCGTGCCGGAGCTGGGAGTATCCGATGCGGTCTATAGATCCGCTGTCCAAGAGCCTTTTCAGTCCGTTGATATCCTCAATGGGAAGACGGGAGAGTTCTATGATATTTTCATGGGATACACGGAGCTTCCCGTTTAATATCTTTTCTGCGATCTCCGGGCTTTTCCGTTTCAGGTCATCGACCGCACGGGCATAAATATCATATTTTGTCACGGTGGAAAAACCAAAATTAAATTCATTGCCTATGATGGTGGCAATATCCGTCTTACGGACATATTTCTGTGACACCTGTCCGTCTGCATTCAGTTCCGTGTCAGGATGTTTTTTCATGAATTCATCACTGGCGGTATTCATGTCCGCACGGAACAGTCTGCCTATCAGGTATTTTTTGTATTCCCCGGTAAGGTCTGTACGTTTGAGCTGTTCATGGCAGATAAAAGAGACTGCCATATCACGGCTTTCAAATATGATGCGCCGGATGTTGAAATGGATATCCCATTTCGTACAGATCTTATACCGCAGACGGCCGTCAAGTATGATACCGTTCCACACGCATACAGGCTCCAGGCATCCGTGGTCAAAGATGTTTTCTTCAAGTTCTTCCAGGTACTTTTCTTCCCTTGGCTGTATCAGCTCATCAAATTCCGGATCTGTCTGAAGTTCCGGGACTGGTCTGTTGTTCATACTGATTCCTCCGTTCGGGTCATATCATCTACAAGCACGCATTCATTCATGGAAAAGCTGGCAAGACATTCTTTTGGATTCAGTGCACCGTAGATACGGTAGCTGCGGTTGTCCTCCAGATATATGCCCGTATGCCGTAATGCCTGTAAAAGTTCCGTACTGTATAATTCGTAACAGTAACGGCTGTCGGCTTTACTGTAGCGTACACGGTGGGCAAGGTAATCCTTGCGCACACTTTTCCTTATGGCGATCATGCTGTCCTGTGGGTTTACAAGCAGCTGGATATACTCCGGGTCACCGAGCATATGGAGCGTGAGCTTGTGTATGCGTATCCTGTTTTTCTTTAAGTCAATGCATAGGACCGGCTTCAAAGAGGTTTCTCTGTTCATAATGCTGTTCCTCCTTTTCTGGATGTTCTGTTGTTTCTTCTTCCGGTTCAGCGGTGTTGTTTTCGGAGATGCCGAACACCGCATAACCGTCAAACATGTTGACCTGTAAACTGCTCTGGTGTTCCTCGACAGGCACACCGAACTGGTTCTGCCATTCTTCCGGATAGCTTGGCGTGCGGGACGCTTTTATCTTTCCGTCTTCCTTCTCCTCACGCACGAAGATCTCAGGCGTGGTGAGGTCAAAGACAAAGAGCAGTTCATTGTCTGACCGTATCAGCTTCCCAAGCAGTTTATAGCGGTAGGATGAATTCCATCCCATAAGCGACACGACCTTGGCAAAAAAGATACGGCAGGTGATCTGCCTTGGAGAGCGTTTTGCCGTTGCGGAACACCATCGGAAGGAATCCTTCTCATCCTCCTGGCATGGACGAACCGCCAGTTTCTTTTCATCCGGGTTTACAAGTATCTGCACGAAATCCGTATCCGGGAGCTTTTTTATACAGGCGGTGTTTACGGATACCTTGCTGGAATTAAAAGTAAAGGACGGTTCATAGGTATGGGCAAAGAACTCGCCTCGGACGACCTGATACCCGTCATAGCTGAAAGCATCATCCTCGGTCACGGGAATGGTATTCTTTTCATCGTTTGTCTGTATGTTCATCTGTGTTCTCCTTCATATCTGATATGATCTGTTTAATATTCTTTTCGATGTCATTTTTACTGGTGACCTGTATATCAGTGTCGTTGTATGTTACCGGGGCATGGGAGGTATCCGGGTCTTTACGTCCGGTGAATCCGGCAAGTTCCTCTGCCTGTGCGTGGCTGTAATAATTGCTCCCGAATGTGTCAGCCCAGTCAGGCGGATAGGCTCGGACATTTCTCTGCTGGTTGTCCGTAAAGGGTTTTACGGACGGATCCGCATCCGGTGCACCGACCATGTCATTGGGGATGAATATCTCCGGTTCGGAAAGGTTGAAGAGCAGTACGGCATCATTCCCGCTGCCACGCTTTACCCCCGTAATACGGTAACGGCAGTCATCGTTCCAGCCGAGGAGGGAATAGAGCGTGGGAAGAAATGCAGTCCCGCTGATCTCACGTGGAGAGTTTTTGCCGTCTTTCCTTTTAGACCACTGCATGGCATTCCGGCAGTCTTTCCCCGCATTCCTTACGGCAAAGACCAGTTTCTTTGGATGTATGAGCAGTTCCACAAGCGTGCTGTCAAGTTTACGGACGGCAGGAGCGGAAAAGCGGATATCTCCCTGGCTGAAGGTAACGGTTATACGGTCCGTGCTGTCAAAAAACTGTGAGCGTGCGATCTCATATCCGCGCAGGTCAAATTCACCGGATTTTACTTCCACATGGCCGGAAGACGGACCGGACTGTTCCGTGCCGTCATAAACACTGGAAGAAGCATTCATGTAATCCGTTTCCTTAAATCCCGCCCATCTGGGGTTGATGGATACAAACCCTTTCAGGACACCTCCCGGAATGACCTTCAGCTGCGGAAGGATCCCTTTGTTCCCATACTTGGCATTGCTGATCAGCCTCTGAACCGCAATAAAGTCATCCCTTGATATGATGGCTTCGTGATGGTCGCGCTTCCGGTACTGGGGACGGTTCTGCATATTCTTCTTTGATTTGTGGTTGAGGTAATTCGGAGTGTAGGTCTTATGTGCAAGGACATCACCGCAGTGCCTTTCGTTCTGCAGTATCTGAAGGATGGAACCGGGAGACCATACAGTGTTTCCCTTTTTGGTCTCGCAGCCGAGTTCCGTCAGGGTATCGGCAATCTCCTGACAGGTGCATCCGTTTAAGTACATCATAAATATGAGTTTTACGATCTTTGCTTCCCCTTCATTAATGATGAGGTTTCCGTCTTCATCATGGTCATATCCGAGGAGTATCGGTGTAAGGAAGATCCCCCTGCGGAAACGCATCTCAATGGACGCATTCATGATCTCGCTCTTGGTATGGCTTTCTTCCTGTGCAAGTGTGGCCATGAAGGAAAGCACCATCTCACTTTTAGGATCAAAGGTGTTGAGCCTTTCCGTTTCAAAGAAAACACCGACAGGATGGGGGAGTGCGAGAAGCTCCCTGACATAGCCGATGCAGTCCACCACATTCCTGGCAAAACGTGATACGCTCTTGGTCACGATAAGATCTATCTGACCTTTTTTGCAGTCTTCGATCATCAGCTTGAACTGGTCACGGTGCTGGAGTGAAGTGCCGGAGATGCCTTCATCCGCATAGATCTGTACCAGTTTCCAGTTCGGACTCTTACTGATGACATCATGGTAATGGTTTTTCTGCAGTTCATATGAGGATGTCTGTCTTGGATCATCCGTTGACACCCTTGCATATACGGCAACACGCTGTTCATTTTCCACTGCAAATATATCTTCCTGCGGAAGGGCAGGAATCACGTCAAGTTCATCCGGGTCGATACCTTTATAACGTTCCCTTATCTTACTTTTCTGGTCGGCAACTGAGCCGGCTTTCTGCTCGTTTTCGTTCATGACTTACCACCTTTATTTCTGTGCTGGATTTTATTATAAAATTTTCATGCTGAAATAAAATAGACTATACGGACAGCCATATCCCTATAGTCTATTTCAAAGAAAATTTATTTGTGTGAAAATAGTGTGCCTTTATCTGTGCCTGTCACTGGAAGCAAGCTCCCAGCCGTTTTTGTGCATGGTTTCAAGGCTTGCTTTTATAAGTTCATAGATGAATCTTTTCTCATTTTCCGAGCAGTCCTCCATGAGCATATCGATGTCTGTCTGGTATGCTGCCGGATTGTTCATCTGTACTCCGGCAAGCAGTTCATCCACGGTAATGCCGAGGGCATTCACGATACGGATGACAGATTCCAGGCTTGCTTTCCTTTTTGCATTTTCAATGTGGCTTATGTAGGAGACGGAAAGGTCGGTCATTTCCGCAAGCTGCGCCTGTGAAATATGATTCTGCTCCCTTACTTCCTTGATACGGTATCCTATCTGCCTGTGGTTGACAGATATCTGCGTCTGATTCATAGATTGTACCTCCTGTTTTCTTTTTCTTACGCAAGGTAAATTATCTATCAATGAGTGATAAAAGTTGTGTAATTTAATAAAGCGTAATGGAGTAGAAGGAAAACAGGGGGATAGGAAAGTGCGAAATATGTCGAACGATTCTTATTGAAGGATACGGATGCAGATGGTATGCTTATAACTGAAACAAGACGATATAAGAATGATGGAAACAAGGAAAATCAAGGTTCTGTCATAATACAAAACTGAACTGCATAAATCTGCCGTTCATATTTTTTTACCCAGATACTCCATTACACTAGAGTAAATTACGAAAGAGATATGGTTCTAATAATTCTTCTGCGTAACGGTTACAATATGTATATCGTACAGATAGAAGAGAGGTGTAATTTACTTGCGTACAGAGGAGTACATACCAAAGAGGGTAAAAGAATTATGCAGCAAGCATAAAGTCTCCAAATACAGACTTGCACAGCTCACGGATATGTCGCAGACAGCGTTGGCAAATATAATGAATAAGAAGAGCATACCTACAGTACCGACCCTGGAAAGGATCTGTGATGCATTCGGAATTTCAATCGCACAGTTCTTTGCCGGAGATGGTATGCGGCCTGACCTGACGGATGAGCAAGGTGAATTATTGGAGATATGGGATGACTTAAATGCGGATGAACGCAGAATACTGATGAACTTCGTAAGGACGCTGAAGAAGTAAGGGGAAGCAGTTTGATTGTATCTGACAAGACTGGCTTCCCTTTTTCTATGCATTCCGGTGACCACGGAAAGTGATGAGGATGTATATGAGAGTACAGGATGAGGAATTCAAAACAATGATCTACGATCTGATGAACGGACATTATGATCTGGATAAATTTGATTGTGAGGAAAGCAGTGTGGTAGAGAACGAATTTGCAGAAGGCGGATACTGTGAAAAACTCTACAGTGAAATGCTTGCAGCCTATGGAAGGATATGCCAGAGACTGCATGAGCAGTCCTGTGAGGACAGGGACGTGGAAATCATAATAAACAATCTGCTGGATATGGGCAGATACCAGAGCATGAAGATGTTTAGTTATGGAGCATTTTTTACTGAAAAACAGAATCAGCAGTAAGATGAAACGCAAAAAATAGTGTGGCTACGATTTGACAGCCACGCTATTTTTTGTTACAAATATAGTAGTGTTATACGATATGTATAACAGAAGATTTTGGTAACCACAATTCTATAGAAAATATCTGCATAATATTGGTACTATTATAGAGCAGAATAACTGGATAAATGCAGCACTTAGAGTGATATATAGTCATACAAAAAAAGAAAAGGAGTGTTGCATTATGACAGAAGAACAGAAGTTACTAATCAAAAAGCTAAGATATGAAGGTATTGGGTATAAAGCTATCGGATTGCAGCTTGGATTGAGCAGAGATGTTGTAAGGAATTTCTGCAAGAAAAATGGAATGGATGGCTACGGCAAACGAATTAAACTCGCAAGGAAAATGGAAGAAAAACCTGATGAGTGCAGACTGTGCGGGAAACCAATATTTCAAAATGCCACTGGAAGACCGAGGCGGTATTGCTGTGAACAGCACAGGCGAGAGTGGTGGAAGTTGAACCAAGATCTTATAAATAAAAAGCCTAAAGCGCAATACGAGCTAGTATGTGAGCAATGTGGAAAGACATATATTTCTTACGGAAACAAAAATAGAAAATTTTGTGGAAGAGAATGTTATGTAGCATATAGATTTTACAATTAAACATGTGGGGTTCGAGAGAAAATATGTATCCCCCGAACCCTATAACTATCCCCTCGTCCTCTACATCTATCCCCCAATATGGTCCCCAAAGTAGTAATACATATATATAAGAAAGAACTCGCTATATTTTATACAGGGTAAAACCCCAGACGGGGCTTCATGTCTCTTTGATTGGCATGAGCGTTTACAGCGCACTGCGTTTTTGGGGCATATCGTATGGATGGGCGGGACTGGGTGCTTCAGCGCTTCTTACCTTTTATGGTTTTGTAACCGGATTTGGAGCATCGGTATTCCGGGCGGTATTTATGGTAGAGGTGTCCTGTCTGGCGGCATATCTGGGGCGGAGTTACGATCTGCTGAGTGCGCTGTCGCTGTCTTTGATTTTGCAGGCGTGGCAGTCGCCGTATCTGCTCTTTTCGGCGGGATTGCAGCTTTCCTATGGCGCGGTTGCCGCGATTGGGCTGGAGACGGAGCGGCTGCGGAAAGTGGGAAAAAAGAGAAAAGAGCGGGAAGAGGAGGAACAAGAGAAAGAAAAAAAGAAAGGATATGAAACATTCATGCTCAGCTCGGCAATTCAGCTTTATACGATGCCGATTCAGCTGTATCACTATTTTACATTTCCGATGTTGGGAATTTTTCTGAATCTGATCGTGATACCGCTTCTCACGTATGCAGCCGGAAGCGGTCTGCTGGCGCTTGGAATTTACAGTATAGCGTTTGTAGGAGGAAAAATTGGGGGGATGGGCGGAGGCAGCAGCATTGCGGGAGTACTTTCGGCTTTTGGAGGTGCGGCATCGGGAATATCAGAAATACCAGAAATATTCAGAATAGCGGCAAGTGCATGTACGGGTCCGGGGCATTATATTTTTCAGTTGTATGAATGGCTTTGCATCCAGGTGGAACGCGTGCCGTTTCATTCCATCGTGGCAGGACGCCCGGAAATGTGGAAAATAGGGGTGTTTTATGTGGCGCTGGGGATTCGATATGTATGGAGTGTGGGAGAAGCAAGAGATAATTTAGGGAGAAAAGGGATTTTTCGGTTTCCAAAAGACTGGAATGCACAGGGAAAAAATAGTGTGTTTATTGCTGTGGCAGTAGTCTTTTTAGTAGTTCAGCCTGTTCATGGCTTTCAGATCTGGTTTCTCGATGTAGGACAGGGCGACGGCGTCTTTCTGCGGACGCAGGATGAGGCAATTCTTTCGGACTGTGGCAGCAGCCAGGATAAAAAAATCGGGAAAAATGTGCTGGAACCATTTTTGAAAAGTCAGGGAATCCGCACGCTGGACTGGATTCTGGTCAGCCATGCGGATGCGGATCACACGAACGGGATCGAATGGCTTTTGAAGGAGGAGGCAGATATCCGGGTGCGGAATCTGGCACTTCCGGCGGCGGGAAAAGGACAGGAGGCATATAAAAAAATGGAAACTCTTGCCAGAAAACGGGGGGCGGAAGTCTATTATCTGCATCGGGGAGAAACGGTGCGGGCGAAAAGCCTGGCGCTTCGGTGCCTGTACCCGGAGGCGGGGGAAAAGCCGGCCGAGGAGCGAAATAGTCATTCACTGGTGTTTGATGTCACGTATGGAAAGTTTAGTATGCTTCTGACTGGAGATATTGGAGTGGAGGACGAAAGAGAAATTCTGGCGATGGAAGAGGACAAAAAGGGGGAAAAGGTGACACTGTTAAAAGCTGCACACCATGGTTCGAACGGTTCTTCCTCAGAGGAGTTTTTGGAGTGCTTTTCCCCAGCTTTCACGGTGCTCTCTTATGGAGAGGGAAATACTTACGGGCATCCGGCGCCGGAGGCGGTGGAACGTCTGGAACAGACGGGGACGGAGATCTGGAGAACGGCGGATTCGGGGGCGGTGAATGTGTGGACGGACGGGAAACGTATGTATATCAAGGGATATAAGAAACAAGATTATGGGAAGGAAAGAGATAAAAACAGATAAAAAACTAATTGTTAACTATATAAAAATAATAGGTTGACAATGGAAAAAGGCTATGTTATGCTTGCAATCAGTTCTGCATCTGTTTCGACTACCCGGGATCTGGAACGGCCGCTGCTGTTTTAGATGGTTGGAACAGGGGTTGCGGAGAGAAATTTATGTACATGTGCGAGAATAGAATGGCTTCGGATGCCTGAAATCATTCAGATAACCAAGGAGGAAAAAGGTTTGAAACACATGAAGACAAAGGATTTAGTTTTGTGCGCGATGTTTGTCGCACTGATTGCAGTGGGAGCATTTATCAAGATACCGGTTCCGGTGGTTCCATTTACATTGCAGTTTTTATTTACGATGCTGGCGGGTCTGCTTTTAGGTCCGGTCAACGGGGCGCTGGCGGTTGTGGTTTATATCGTATTAGGTTTAATTGGACTTCCGATTTTCACACAGGGCGGCGGACCGGGATATATTTTCCAGCCGAGTTTTGGATATATCATCGGATTTGCGGTTGCGGCGTATGTGAATGGTAAGATTGCCAATGCCAAGACGCATCCGAGTTACCGGCGCCTGCTGGGAGCTAATTTTCTGGGACTTTTTATTGTCTATGCATTTGGAATGATTTATTACTACGTGATCAGCAATTTCTATCTGAATTCGCCGATCGGCGTAGGAGCGCTGTTTTTATATTGCTTTGTTCTGGCAGTTCCGGGCGATATCGTGCTCTGTATTGTGGCTGCCATCATAGGAAAACGGATGATTCCGCTGATTCAGGGAGGGAGACTTGGATAAAAGATGAGCAAGGGGATTTTTATAACAGGTACGGGAACGGATATTGGAAAAACGTATGTGACAGGATTGATTGTGAAAAAACTGCGGGAGAGCGGCGTGAATGCGGCGTATTATAAAGCGGCAATGAGCGGCAATGAGCGGCGTGCGGATGGAAGCCTGATTCCAGGAGATGCCCTGCAGGTAAAAACAATGTCGGGAATCGGGCAGCCGCTTGAGGAAATGTGTCCGTATGTGTACGAGACGGCGGTATCGCCGCATCTGGCATCCCGTCTGGAGGGCAACCCGGTCCAGATGGAACGGGTGCTGGAAGATTTTCACAAAGTCTGTGAAAAATATGAGTATGTGACGATGGAAGGAAGCGGCGGAATTCTCTGTCCACTCTGCATAGACGAGGCGGATATCCGTCTTCCAGAAGTAGTAAAAGCGTGCGGGCTTGGATGCCTGCTGATTGCAGATGCGGGGCTTGGGACGATCAATGGCGTGGGGCTTACTGCCTATTATCTGAAACAACAGGGAATTGCCCTGAAGGGAATTATTTTCAACCATTATGAGGCGGGAAATCTGCTTCATGAGGATAACCGGAAAATGTGTGAATATTACACGGGCGTTCCGGTGGTTGCCTGTGTGGCGGATGGAGATATGGAGCTTTCCATGGATGTGGAGACGCTGAAAGGGCTGTATGCGTAAGAAAGAAGATAAAAAGGAGAAGAAAAATGATCTGGTATCCATATGAACAGTTAAAAACAATGAAAGCGCCTTATGAGATCGTGGATGCGAACGGGGTATATCTTTACACGAAGGATCAGAAGCTGATTGATTCGGTTTCGTCCTGGTGGAGTGTGATTCATGGATATAAACATCCGGTGATCAATCAGGCAATTATTTCACAGGTAGAAAAATTTTCTCATGTGATGCTGGGCGGGCTGACGCATGAGCCGGCGCGCAGGCTTTCAGAAAAACTGGCGTCCTGGCTGCCGGGCGATCTGGACTACTGCTTTTTTTCAGATTCCGGCAGCGTGGCGGTTGAGGTAGCGCTGAAAATGGCGCTGCAGTATTATATGAACCGCGGCGATGAGAAGCGGACGATGATTCTGGCGCTGGAACACGCGTACCACGGCGATACTTTTAAGACGATGGAGGCAGGCGATGATGAGGACTACCATTTTGTGCTGAAAGCCTATGGTGCAAGCCCGTATGTGGTTCACATTCCGACTGAGATCCCGGCGCTGGAGAAAGCATTTGAACAGTATCATGATAAGTTGAACTGCGTGCTGGTGGAACCGCTTTTACAGGGCGCTGGCGGAATGCGGATGTACGATATTTCATTTTTGGAGAAGGCAAGGGAACTCTGTGATAAATACGGCGTGCTGCTGGTTTTTGATGAGGTGGCAACCGGATTTGGCAGAACCGGAAACCGCTTTGTGGCAGATCGGGTGCTTCCGGATATTCTGGTTCTCGGAAAGGCATTGACCGGCGGTTACATTGGTCATGCGGCGACTGTGGCAAATAAAAAGGTATTTGATGGATTTTTCGATGATAACCCGGAACATGCGCTGATGCACGGACCGACCTTCATGGGAAATGCCCTCGCGTGCAGTGCAGCGCTTGCCTCGATCGAGCTGTTTGAAACGCAGAATTACGTGGAAAAGATTCAGAAGATCGAAGCCATCACCCGCCGGGAGATGAAAGGATTTACCGATCCGAGAATCAAGGAGGTCCGCATGATGGGCGGATGTGTCTGCGTCGAGGTATATGATCCGGCAGTCCTGAAAGGGTATCAGGAATATGCGTACAAACGCGGCGTGTTCAGCCGTCCGTTCTTAAATTATCTGTACGCGATGGTTCCGTATATTATCAAGGAAGAAGAGCTGGTTCAGGTGCTTCAGTGCATGAAGGACTGGTTTGCGCGGGGATAGAGGTAACGAAGGAACATCTATCTTAGAAAAATAATTTAGGTATTTCTTTCTGAATGAATTTCATTTATGATAGAAGATATGGAGTATTGTTTTAAGAAACGATACATGGATTGTGTTGCCTGCGATTGTGAATGGATAGGACAGAAGCAATCAGAATTCTAGTATAAAACTTACATTCGGGGAGAAATTAATATGAAAGAACAAATGAAGAAAATAGCGCTGCTATCGCTGTCATTGATACTGACATCGGCGTATTCTGTTTCGATCGTGCTGCCATCGCTGCTGCAGCATTTCAGTGAATATACAACCGCACAGGTGGAGATGTTGATCTCAGCACCGTCGTTTGCGATCACTGTCATGATCGTGCTGAATGCATGGCTGTCGCGTTATATGAAAGACCGTCCAATGATTGTGGGCGGTCTGCTTCTTTTATCGGTCA
This sequence comes from Clostridium sp. AF27-5AA, assembly GCF_003478415.1. Classification (NCBI taxonomy): domain Bacteria; kingdom Bacillati; phylum Bacillota; class Clostridia; order Eubacteriales; family Clostridiaceae; genus Clostridium; species Clostridium sp. AF27-5AA. Next base: position 61,167 of record NZ_QUFH01000003.1, on the reverse strand, counting down.
GCGGCATGGTACCGGTGTTTGTACAGGAATATCCGGTGATGTTCGCGTCCAGGATTTTCCTGGGGATCGGGATTGGGCTCATTAATGCGAAAGCAATCAGCATTTTCAGTGAATATTATGAAGGCAGGGAAAAAGCGGCGCTGCTCGGATACCGCGGATCGGCGGAGGTGCTGGGAAGCGCGGTTATGACGCTGGTTGCTGGAAAATTGGTGTTGATCCGGTGGAATCTGGCATTTTGGGTGTACGCGCTCGGATTTGTGATTGTACTTCTGTATCTTGTATGGGTTCCGGGGAATATGGAGATGGGACAGAGTGCGGGCTCACAGAGTGCAGGGGCAGAGAAAGAAAGTCTGGAAGCGGAGGCAGATGGAAAAAGAGAATGCTGGAAAAAAGAAGTCCTGCCCATTGCTTATGCACTGTTTGCGGGATTTGTCATCTGCATCTACTGTTCCAATTCCCTGCGTGTCCCGATGCTGATTTTGGAGAAGAAACTTGGAACGGAGTCGGAAGCCAGCATCATTCTCACGCTCATGATGCTGATGGGAATAGCTGCCGGTGTTTATTTTGGAAAACTGACGATGTGGTGGAAGGAAAAATTGCCGGGGGTTGGATGCCTGATGCTTGGAGCGGGGATGCTTCTGACCGCATATGCGGGCAATCTGCCGCTGATTGGAATTGGCATTAGTATCGTTGGATTTTTCTATACCGTTCTGGTTACCTATTCCTTCCACCAGATTTCCGAGCAGATTCCGCAGTCTTCTATCAATACAGCCACATCAATCGTGCTGGTCGGCTGCAATCTGGGAGCGGCGTGTTCGCCGTTTGTGCTGAAATGGATGGGAAGATTCAGTGAGGGCGTGAGCGTGCCGTTTGTGGGGTATGCGGGGATGATGGGAGTATTAGGAATCGTTCTGATAGTAGTCACGGGAAGAAAGAAATAATACAGTAAACCAATAATAGGAATGACGGCAAAATCTGCAACCAGAACTGTATCGTACGGAATCTTCAGTTTAGAAAATTCAGAAAATTCCTACCTGTGAACAGTTATCTGAAATCGAACGTTTGTACTGATTTGTTTTGCTTTTATGTATACATTCATGGGTGGATTTGGTATAATAGAAATACTTAATGGGATTTTTTGTGTACTAGGAAATTCCTTGGAATCCCCTATTACACAAAAAGGCACATTCTTTATTTGTGAATTATATCAAATCAGGAGAAAGCAATGGATCATTTTGAGTTGGTATCAGAATACAGCCCGACCGGCGACCAGCCGCAGGCGATTGAAAAGCTGGTGGAGGGCTTCAAGGAAGGAAATCAGTTCCAGACATTACTGGGGGTAACGGGCTCTGGCAAGACGTTTACGATGGCAAATGTGATTCAGAAGCTGAATAAGCCGACGTTAATTATTGCACATAATAAGACGCTGGCAGCCCAGCTTTATTCGGAAATGAAGGAATTTTTTCCCAATAATGCGGTGGAATACTTTGTCAGCTACTATGACTACTACCAGCCGGAGGCTTACGTCCCGTCCACGGACACATACATCGAGAAGGATTCCTCTATCAATGACGAGATCGATAAGCTGCGGCATTCAGCAACGGCGGCGCTGTCGGAGCGGCAGGATGTGATTATTGTGGCATCGGTTTCCTGTATCTATGGTCTGGGAAGCCCGATCGATTATAAAAACATGGTTATTTCCCTACGCCCGGGCATGGAGAAGGACCGCGACGAGGTCATTCACAAGCTGATCGACATTCAGTACAGCCGGAATGACATGGATTTCAAGCGAGGTTCGTTCCGGGTGCGCGGCGATGTACTGGAGGTATACCCGGCGTATTCGGGCGGCGATGCGTACCGGATTGAGTTTTTCGGGGATGAGGTAGACCGGATCACAGAGATTGACACGCTGACGGGCGAGATCAAGGCGCAGTTAGGACATATCGCGATTTTCCCGGCATCGCATTATGTCATCCCGAAAGAGCGGATGGAGATTGCGGCAAACAATATTTTAGAGGAAATGAAGGAGCAGGTCGCTTACTTTAAGAGTGAGGATAAGCTTCTGGAGGCACAGAGAATCGCGGAGCGGACGAATTTTGATGTGGAAATGATGCGGGAAACAGGCTTCTGTTCCGGTATCGAGAATTATTCGCGTCATCTGATTGGTTCGAAACCGGGAGAACCGCCGTGTACGCTGATGGATTATTTCCCGGATGAATTTCTGGTGATTGTGGACGAGTCGCACATCACGCTGCCGCAGGTGCGCGGTATGTACGCGGGCGACCAGTCGCGCAAGAAAACGCTGGTGGAATATGGATTCCGCCTGCCGTCGGCGCTGGATAACCGACCGTTAAATTTTGAAGAATTTGAGAGCAAACTGGATCAGATTCTCTGCGTTTCAGCAACACCGGGCGAGTATGAGGCAGATCATGAGCTTCTGCGGGCAGAGCAGGTGATCCGTCCAACGGGACTTCTTGATCCGCCGATTGAGGTGAGACCGGTCGAGGGACAGATCGACGATCTGATTTCGGAGGTCAACCGGGAGGTGGATCGAGGGTTTAAGGTGCTTGTTACGACGCTGACAAAGCGGATGGCAGAAGACCTGACCGACTATATGCGCGATGCGGGAATCCGCGTCAAATATCTGCATTCGGATATTGACACGTTGGAACGCGCCCAGATTATCCGGGATATGCGTCTGAATGTCTTCGATGTGCTGGTCGGCATCAACCTGCTTCGTGAGGGTCTGGATATCCCGGAGATTGCGCTGGTGGCGATTCTGGATGCGGATAAAGAGGGATTCCTGCGTTCGGAAACGTCCCTGATTCAGACGATCGGCCGAGCAGCGCGAAATTCTGAGGGGCATGTTATCATGTATGCAGATTCGATCACGGATTCGATGCGGGCGGCGATCGAGGAGACGGAGCGAAGACGCGCGATTCAGCAGGCGTACAATGAGGAACATCACATTACGCCGACGACGATCAAGAAAGCTGTCCGGGATCTGATCACGATCTCGCAGGCAGCCGAACCGGTTACGAATAAGGTAACGAAGGATCTGGAATCGATGGATCGCCAGGAATTAGAAAAACTTGTAAAGGAACTGACGAAGAAGATGAATCAGGCGGCAGCCGAGCTGAATTTCGAGGAAGCGGTCGTGTTGCGTGACCGTATGGTAGAGGTCAAGAAAATGTTGCTGGATTTGGAAAATTCGTAAATCAGAGGGTGGTTGGTATGGAATATGGCGCGCTGATGGAGATGGCGGTCCGGGCGGGGGAGATCATGCTGGCGAGTGGAGCGGAGGTCTACCGTGTGGAGGACACGATTCACCGTATTTTAAAGCATTCAGGGATTGCACGGGCAGATGTGTTTGTCGTGACGACGGGGATCGTGGCGACGATTGCGGATGCATCACTTCCGCCGCTTACCTTGGTAAAAAGGGTGGAAAACCGGGCAACGAATTTGAACCGCATCTATCAGGTAAACAATGTTTCAAGGGAATTTTGCAGCGGAAAATTGTCCGTCGGGGAGGCGCAGGAACGACTGGATCGGATTGCTAATACGACATTATACGGATTCTGGAAGAAATGCATTGGCTATGCGGCAACGACGGGATTTTTTGCGGTGATGTTTGGAGGCGGTCCGGGCGAATGCCTGGTGGCGGCTGTCGTGGGAGTCGTTCTTGCGTTTGTCCTGCGGGCGGCGTCCAACCTTATGCTGAATGATTTCTGTCAAAATGCACTTGGCTCGTTTGCACTGGCGGTTGCGGCGTATCTGCTGCGCCGTGGGGCATTTCTGGGAATGAGCCTGGATGTAGTGATTATCAGCGCAATCATGCCGCTGGTGCCTGGGGTCACATTTACGGCAGCAATCCGCGATACGCTGAATGGAGATTACAGTTCGGGAGTCGCGCGGATGGCGGAGGCAGTCGTGGTGGCGCTGGCGGTTGCGTCGGGCGTCGGTTTGGCGATCGTAGCAGTCCGGCTGGCGGGAGGATCGGTATGACAGAGATGATAAGAGAATTGATGATCCAGAGCGTGGGGGCATTTCTGGCGGTTTTTGGTTTTTCCCTGCTGGTCGATATGCCACGGAAATATCTGGTTTATGCGGGCATTACCGGAGGTGCCGGATGGCTGGCGTACCTGGTATCAATGCAGGTGGGAACCTCGCAGGTGGCGGCGGCATTTTTTTCCAGTCTGGCAGCGGCTCTGCTGAGCCAGGTATTTGCACGCGTGTTAAAAGCGCCCGTCACGATCTTTCTGGTGGCAGGAATCCTGCCGACGGTGCCGGGCGCATCGATCTACCGGAGCGTCTATTTTCTGATACAGGGACAGACAAAATGGTACAATTTTTATCTGATCCAGACGATCCAGATAGCGGGGGCGATGGCGGTTGCCATCTTTATTGTGGATTCACTGTTCCGTCTGCTCCGGAATAAAGCGTCGTAGTGGAACTGGGCGGCAGGTAGAGACAGCCCTGAATCCTGCTAAAATAATAAATATGATCTGACAGGCGGTCTTCAGCGGGCACATCCGACTGATTGATCGCCTGAACCATTTCATTGAGTTCTTCCGGCGGAAGGGAGACGCTGCTGGGAGTGAGAAGCACTTCATGGATGCTGGATGGAAGGATAATCAGATCTTCGCCCAGGCTTTCGGCAAACTCTTTTAAGACGCGGGGATAGAGCATGCAGGCAGCGCCGTTGATGCCGCGCGAATTTGTCAGAACGTAGAGAGCGACCGATGGAAGAGCTTCCGTTTCAACGATGTCCTCCATTTCGAGCTGATTGAGGGTGGATTCGATGGAGCTGATGTGGTACGGCAGCATGCGAGGTGTATTTTTTTCCGCCAGTATGCCGAGTTCTTCCAGAGAAATATCCCACAGGGCAAGATGGTCGCTGTGTACCAGGGTCGTCATCTGCCCCTCCTCATTGTCAGTGAGGATCAGATAGAAAACGATCGCCAGATCGAGATACGGAATATGTGGGACGTGGGAGAGAAGCACCTTATTTTTAGCGGCGTGGATCAATTTGTAGGCAATCCGGCTGCGTACGGCATCAAAATCGCGCAGTTCCTCGCAGATATCCTCCGAAAATCCTGGATTTGTCTCATACACCATCAGGATCTGATCAGTAATAATGGAGAGCGGCATCCCTTCCTCCGCTTCATTATAGTAGGCGTTCAGATAGACAGTCGGTGATAACCGTGAGCCGGGTTTCGTAAAGCTCAGCCCGTCGAGCATCAGTCCATTATTTTTCAGAACCCGCCGCAGGGAGACGTTGGCTTTTTTATTGAGGCGCGTCTGCACCATCGACTGGATTGTTTTCAAAAAAGTTTCATAGACCATAAAGTACCTCCTGAAATAAAATTGCAGATAGGGGATGTCCGCTTGCTCATGTAGGTTATGAATTTCAGCAAGATGAGAAACAGTTTCCCCGTGTGAATAAGTTTTAAGGAATCAAATCAAGAAGCAGTCATGAAGTTTGAGATGTGAAGAAAGATTGCTTAGTGATTAAAAAATAAATAAAAAGTTCAGAGATTTAGCGTTTACCTTTTGAGTGCGTAAGTATGAAAATAGTCATGGAAATCATCGAAAAAACTGAACATGAGAATCGCAGGAACCAGTAAGATGTGAAAAAATTGCCTGCATATAAAGAAGCAGGTGCCAAAATGCACCGATATCATAATTATACTGGAAAATGGGAAGATTGGCAAGAAAAATAACAGGGGAAAAGTGAAGTTCTGGTTGCGGATTTGTTGCTGTTCACGCATACGTTCCCAGTAACAGTTTGCATGATGCTCATAATGTGTGAACGATGGTAAATAAAGAGATAAGATGGCGCGACTGCGAGACGAAAACTAATATCTGGCATTCATGATGGAAATAAAACTGAAAAATAACAAGAAAATACAAAATTAGTATTGACAAAATGCGACATATGTATTAGAATAAAACCATCAAAAGAAACAAGAAATAAAACAAAAAAAGAAGGGAGCTGATTCCACCGAAAACATAAAACTGGTTCAATTTTTTAATAAAAAAATTGAACAAAGGAAAACCAAAATCAACAAGTAAAAATCAGTCAATCGTCTATCATACATATTTAGAAACAGGATTCGGTTTAGTGATATGACGAGAAAGTATCATTAAAAAGAAGCGTTTTTTAAAAGAGAGATAGATAAGTGGAAAAAGAAAAAATAAGATTGAACGATTCAGAAATTGTTGAAAAAGGAATCAAAATTGAATAAAGGAAAAGTTCAAAGAAAGAGGTATCATCCAATGGACGAGATAGTTTAAAGGGTATCGATAAAATGTCAATTTATCGATACCCTTTTTTCTGGTTCATGGAAAAGTATCAAGAAGGATTTTTTCTTATATAAATATCAAATCCCCTGCAACTCAAACGGCGGCGTGTATTCTTCTTTCGCGCTGCTTTTTTCCTGCATAAAGCCCTGTGTGAGTCCCAGCTCAATCGCGGCATCGACGACTTTCTGGTATTCGTAGCTTGTGATGCGACGGTTGATTTCCGGATATTTGTTGCTCTGGTAGAAGGGGGTGTACTGGCTCATAAGGCTTACCAGAAAATGCCCCTCCGGGAGGTTGTCGTGAATCCAGTGGAGCAGGCGGATGGAATCGTCTTTGTGTTTCGGAAGAACCATATGCCGCAGGATCACGCCGCGCTTCATGAGCTGGCAGGCCTGACCATTTTCAGAGAAATCTTCCAATACCAGCGGACCGGTGTGCTCGATCATCCGTTTGACTGCTGCGGAGGCAACCGGAAAATAGTCCGGGGCGGCGGAATAGCGGGCGGACAGTTCGGAAGAGTAATATTTTAAATCCGGCAGCCAGATATCGATATAGGGAGCCAGCGCATCAACCGCTTCCAGCGTCTCATAACCGCCGCAGTTGTAGACGATCGGGATGGAAAGCTGCGGTTTGACCCGTTTTAAGACAGGCAGTAGCGACGGAAGGTACTGTGTCGGTGTCACCAGATTGATATTATGCGCGCCCTGTGCCTGCAGTTCCAGAAAAATTTCCTCCAGGCGCGTTTCAGAAATATCTTTTCCAAAGCCTTCGCTGCTGATCTGGTAGTTCTGGCAGAAACAGCAGCGCAGCGTGCAGCCGGAAAAAAAGATGGTACCGCTTCCGTGCAGACCGCTGATACACGGTTCCTCCCACGGATGAAGCGCCGCGCGTGCCGCCCGGATACCGGCAGGGCTGTGACACCAGCCCTGTTTTTTGGTGCGGTTGATCTGACAATTTCGCGGACAGCAATGGCAGCTTTCGTAGGAGTAGGCGGCTGGTTCAGAGAACTGGACAGGCGAGCCGGCACTTGAATTAGGGAGGGGAATATATGTGTTCATAGGTTTTGCTTCCTTTTTTTATAAGATTTTTTGTAAAGGTAATTCCTTCAAAGCTTTTTTACATAGTTCAAATCTGTGTTGAATCCGAAAAATCGATCGTTATAATGTATTTATTCTACTAAGAAAGATAAGCAGTGTCAAATGTGATTACATTTAATACGAAAGGGCTGGACTTTGCACTGACGGCACTGTTTGTAATGATTTTTACGGAACAGTGGATCGGACAGAAGCGCCATTGGCCGGCAGGGACTGTATTTTATATGATTCTGGTGCAGATGGTGTTTGTTTAGATGATGCGTGTTTTTGCCTCGCGTGCGTTGCCATCGGAAACAGTGTTTTTTGTTTCAGATCCGGGTTTCCCCAGGATCTGGTTGATACATTTCCAGGCATCTGTCAGCCGGTCGAGGTTCCAGGCAGCGTTGGCAGGGCTGGTGGACGGCAGTTTGATTGCCTCAATGCCAGTCTGTTTACGGCAGAAGCGGTCGTACATTTTTCCGGACAGCCCGCCGTTTGTGTAAATCGCCTGGATGGAAGCGTGATCCAGGATAGAGGCGAGGTCGTTTGGAACAACATCGCGGATGGAACTGTCGCTGGATCCTTCGATGGAACAGCTATGGATGGTGTCCCAGACGGCGATGTGGTTCCGCAGCAGAAATTCCTTCTTTTCCTCGATGGAGGATGGAACGTCTTCCTTTCGCAGGCGCGCTAAGAGCTTCCAGAAACGATTCTGTGGGTGCCCGTAGAAAAAACAGCTTTCTCGGGATTTGACCGACGGAAAGGAACCGAGGATCAGGATGCGGGAGTCGGCGTCAAAAACAGGCGGGATTGGGTGGATGATGTGGGATGGCATGGTGGAACCTCCTTTTTGCGGATTATTGTTGTCAATTATAATAAATACGAAATCAATTTTCGACTTTGATCTGGCTTCATTTGGTGCATGGACATGATACTCACGAACCCGCGCTATCGCGCGCTACCGCCCTGCTTCGCATGGCTGTTTGTTCGGTAATGGCGCAAGAAAAGAATATGTCTGCTTCGCAGCCGCATTCTTTTCTTCTGGGCTCATTATACCATGACCACTAAATTCGTGAAACACCTCATTAAGTGGTCAGGCATATGTTCTCACTAGACTCGAAAATACCTCGTCAAGTGTTCACATTATATCATAGATCAAAAATGATAGAATGTTTTTTTGAAACTCCCTTTTTACAAAAGTGTGTCTGATGCATACTAACTCATAATTATACGAAACACCACACTTTTATTCGTTTTCTATTCATTTCCGGCTAATGGGTATTCATTTTTACTCTAAGTTATCATGCAATTTATTTAGAATGGAATTTTTGAAAGAGCCGGCACCTTGAATGGGCTGACTCTTTCAATGTCACCTGTAATTGACAAACTGGAATTGTTCTACTTCTTTATCTTTTTAATATCCTGATACAGCCCATATCCCAGAAACAGGATTCCAATAATAAACGCAATACCAGCCGCTATTGCTAAAAAAGGACCTACATATTCAAGACCTGCTGCAAATAAAGTGGCATTCCACGAAGCTACTCCACTCATAAATATCGCAGCAGAAATATATCGTGCAGAAATTAAAACTGCTGACATGAAACAGAAAATAGCACCTACAATTTTGTTTTCCATTTAAATCACCTCCAAATTCCGATTTTTCGTTCTCTGTGACTTCCCAATAAACGGGAATTTATCGTTTTATTCTGGTATAAAACTCTTTTTCATCTTGGTGATGAATATAGGCCCCATTTTTAATCTGCACACGTAAAGATGCCATATTATCCCTATGAACAGACATATATATTTCGTCTTCTTTAATAATGTGCCAGGCTTTTTCGATTGTCAATCTCAACCCTTCCGAGGCGTATCCCTTGCCTCTGAATTCTTTCTTTATTCCATATCCTATATGGCCTCCTCCGTTTGCAAGTGCAGGAGTAAGGTAATGACGCACGCGAAATAATCCTACTATTTTCTCATCATCCCATAAGAAAAAATCCGTTTCTGGAATCCATCCATCAGCCAGATCAATTCCCTTTTCAGCATTAATATAACCAGGTAATATTTTTATTTCAAATTCCTTTCTTGAACATCCAGACGCAAAATTCGTAAATCCATTTTCATTGGAAGGGGTATTAGTAATAAATTCGTATTCCTTTTCAATATCTTCCAAATTAGCTGATTTTAAGTACAACATAAAAAGCTGCTTCCTCCTATTTTTCTCAAAGAGTTCGGTCAATCCCGATTTGTATAACAGTAGTCTAACACACGTTGTTTAAAAATACTACAGCCAAGCCAATGTCTGTAATTTGCCCTAAAATTTCATTTTATGGAATTTGGACTACTTGATTTTCTAATTGCATACGCAATTCGTGAAATGTATCATTATACTGTTGATACATCAGACACACAAATGTAAATAGGGACTTTTTAAAAAGCAATTTTTCGAATAACTGTGACGAGGTAACTGTATCGGGAAGAGATACACAGCGGATGATTTTGATGGCATTTCATATATGCAGAGAAAACACCTATATTTTATAAGGAGTTCACAAGTTTTTAATATTTTCACTTCTTGATTTATAGGCAATCTGCCACTATAATGGATAAGAGTACGCAGAAATTTGCGCGCTGATGGGGAAGAAAAGCGGGCATGAAGCCGGATGAGAAGCAGATGCGGCAGATTTAGAGGGGCTTTTGAGTAACCTGATGTGGCAGATTCTGGATGTACAGTGATACAGAATGGAGAAAGTGTATGGATAATAAGGGAAACCAGAATAAAAATGGAAAAAATCCCCGCGGTCAGAATTATGCAGTGCTGATCATGACGATGCTGTTTACGCTTCTCTGCGTGGCGATGATGCACAACCTCTGGCAAGGCAGCCGCACGCATAAGATGCCGTACAGCGAGTTTAATCAGATGCTTAAGGATCACGAGGTAGAATCGGTTGTGATTGGCAATGGAAAGATTCAGATCACGCCGAAGGAAGATTCGAAGAAATATGGCGGCAGCCAGGGAAAATATGGAAATCTGGTAGGAATGGAGTACTACACGATTCCGATCAACGATCCGGATTTGGAAAAGAAGCTGGATGAAGCTGGTGTTACGACCTATGAACAGGCAGAAGTGGACGCGACAGGCAGTATTATCATGCTTCTGCTCGAGTGGGTGCTTCCGATTGCAGCGATGTTCGTCATTTTCAATATGATGATGAAGCGCATGGGCGGAGGAGGCGGCATCATGGGTGTCGGCAAGAGCAATGCCAAAGTATATGTACAGAAAGAAACCGGCGTTACGTTCAAGGATGTGGCAGGCGAGGATGAGGCGAAGGAGTCTCTGACGGAGATTGTTGATTTCCTGCATAACCCGGGAAAATATACGAAGATTGGTGCGAAACTGCCAAAGGGTGCGCTGTTAGTCGGACCGCCAGGAACCGGTAAAACACTTCTTGCCAAGGCAGTAGCTGGAGAAGCGAAGGTTCCGTTTTTCTCTCTGTCCGGTTCGGATTTTGTGGAAATGTTTGTCGGCGTCGGCGCATCCCGTGTGCGTGACCTGTTCAAGCAGGCGCAGCAGTCGGCTCCGTGTATCATTTTCATCGATGAGGTGGATGCGATCGGTAAAAGCCGAGATTCGCGTCTGGGCGGCAACGATGAACGTGAGCAGACGTTAAACCAGCTCCTTTCGGAGATGGATGGATTTGATTCCTCCAAGGGTCTTTTAGTCATGGCGGCGACGAACCGCCCGGAGATTCTGGATCCGGCGCTGCTTCGTCCGGGACGTTTTGACCGCCGGATTATCGTGGATAAGCCGGATTTAAAGGGGCGTGTGCAGATTTTAAAGGTACATTCCAAGGATGTAAAACTGGATGAGACGGTTGATTTCGAGGAGATCGCGCTGGCGACATCCGGCGCTGTAGGTGCGGATCTTGCCAATATGATGAATGAGGCGGCGATCACAGCCGTTAAGAATGGCAGGAAAGCCGTTTCCCAGAAGGATTTATTTGAGGCAGTTGAGCTGGTTCTGGTTGGCAAAGAGAAGAAAGACCGCATCCTGAGCCAGGAAGAGCGCCGGATTGTTTCGTATCATGAGGTTGGTCATGCGCTGGTCAGCGCCCTGCAGAAGGATTCGGAGCCGGTACAGAAGATCACGATTGTGCCGCGTACCATGGGTGCGCTCGGCTATGTCATGCAGGTGCCGGAGGAAGAGAAGTACTTAAATACTGAGAAGGAAATCCGCGCGATGCTGGTCGGATTTTTAGGCGGACGTGCGGCTGAGGAGATCGTTTTTGATACGGTAACGACAGGTGCGTCAAATGATATTGAAAAAGCAACCCGGATCGCGCGTGCGATGGTAACCCAGTACGGTATGTCCAAGAAGTTCGGTCTGATGGGACTGGAAAGCCAGGAAAATCAGTACCTGAACGGGAGAACCGTCCTGAATTGCAGTGATATGACAGCGGCAGAGATTGACAAGGAAGTCATGCATATTCTGAAGGTTTCTTATGAGGAGGCAAAACGCCTGCTGAGTGAAAACCGCGAGGCGCTTGATAAGATTGCGGCGTTCCTGATTGAGAAAGAGACGATCACCGGTAAAGAGTTCATGAAGATTTTCCATGAGGTAAAGGGAATTCCGGAGCTGGAGGAAAAGAAACAGGAAGGCGAGGACCGGATTGAGATGCCGGAGGCTGCGAAGACAGGCGATGAGGTGCAGCCGGTAAAGACTGCGGAGGAAACGAACGCGGAAAACTCACAGAACCAGCAGAAGCTGGAAGGAAAACCGGCGGATGAAGCACCGGCGGACGAAACACCGGAATCGGCAGAAGCTGTAGCAGCAGAGAGTCCAAATGAGGATGAGATGCGCGGTGGAAGCTCGTTCGACCGGAAATAAAAGTGATGTATAGCATAAAAGAAATATTTATACAGTAAATAGAACGGCTGTATTTCAGCAATGTGAATTCATATATTGAAAAATCGTAACTGTTCAGTAGGTCTGCGCATTTACTGCGCTGACCGTACGAAAACATGGGCTAGCAGGCAAAAATCCCATTGCCGTAGGCAATGGGATTTTTGCGCGTGACTGTGAAGGCACTGAACAGTTACGAAAAATCTATGAGTTCTGTTTTGCTGAGATACAGCCGTTATTTATATAGGATTATATCAATTACTGGTACAGGCGGTTGTGCTCATATACTGGCTCGGAGGTCAGTTCGATGCCGAGACGTTTGAAGGTCTTAATATCAACCTCCGACAGCATGACGGAGGTGTGAACCTGGCAGCCGCGCAGTTTTTCGAGCTGTTCCAGGGCGATCTGTGCGTGTTTGTTGGTAGCGGCGCACATGGACAGCGCGATCAGAACTTCATCGGTGTGGAGACGCGGGTTGCGGCTTCCGAGGTACTCGACTTTCAGCTTCTGGATCGGCTCGATCGCGATCGGGGAGATCAGGTGCTCATCGTGCGGAATATTGCCAAGTACCTTGACAGCATTCAGAAGCAGGGCAGCGGAAGCGCCGAGCAGGTTGGTTGTCTTTCCGGTAGCGATGGTTCCGTCCGGAAGTTCGATGGCAGCAGCCGGAGCACCGGTTTCTTCGGCGCGTTTCAGGGCAGCCGGAACAACCTTGCGCATATCGGTGGTCAGTTTTGCCTGCTTCATCAGAAGTTCGATCTTATAAACTTCCTCTTTGCCGACATCCTCTTTGACAACGCGGTTTAATGCCTGATAGTAGCGGCGCAGGATTTCCTGACGGGATGCCTCGCAGCAGGCTTCGTCGTCAATGATGCAGTTTCCTGCCATGTTGACGCCCATATCAGTCGGGGATTTGTACGGGTTCTCGCCGTAGATTCCCTCGAAAATAGCGCTCAGAACCGGGAAAATCTCGATGTCACGGTTGTAGTTGACCGTTGTCACACCATAAGCCTCCAGATGGAACGGATCGATCATGTTGACATCGTTTAAGTCAGCGGTCGCTGCCTCGTATGCCAGGTTGACCGGGTGCTTTAACGGGATATTCCAGATCGGGAAGGTCTCAAATTTGGCATATCCAGCCTTGACGCCGCGTTTGTTCTCGTGGTAGAGCTGGGAAAGGCAGGTTGCCATTTTTCCGCTTCCCGGTCCCGGCGCGGTGACAACAACGAGTGGACGTTTGGTTTCAATGTAATCATTTTTACCATAACCTTCATCGCTGACGATCAGCGGAACATTGCCCGGATAACCGTCGATGGTGTAGTGGCGGTAAACCTTGATGCCCATGGATTCGAGCTTGTGTTTGAAGACATCCGCAGTGTTCTGCCCGGAATAGTGGGTGATTACAACGCTTCCAACATAGAGTCCCTTGTCGGTAAAGGATTGAATCAGACGGAGTACGTCTACGTCGTAAGTAATGCCGAGGTCGGAACGTACTTTGTTTTTCTCGATATCCGCAGCACTGATGACGATGACGATCTCCGCCTGATCCGCTAACTGCAGAAGCATCCGTAGCTTGCTGTCAGGTGCAAAGCCCGGAAGAACCCGGGATGCGTGGTAGTCATCGAACAGTTTTCCGCCAAATTCGAGGTAGAGCTTATCACCGAACTGGTTGATACGCTCACGGATATGTTCCGACTGCATTTTCAGGTACTTGTTGTTGTCAAAACCGATTTTCATCTAATCCTCCGTTCTTAGTTTCGTCCCGCACAGAATACCGGTATCGCGGTGGGGGCAGGTTCCGGTTTCTATCTGGTGGGATGAAAATCATATGTTTGTATGGATGATTGCGCCGCCAGGTCACAGTCCATGTCCGGCACAGACTGCCATTCGCAGTTGTTTATGTCGATGCTCTTTGTGTGAAATGAACGCAGCACAGCAGACCGCAAAGAATCACAATTAGTACTATTATCCTACAAAAAAGTCTATTTGAGTAGAGGGAAAATAAAAAAATTTTAAAATCGGAAAAATGACGGATTTGGTTTTCGGAAATGTAATATTTTCTGGCGAAAATTTTTGTGTACAGGCGATGGGGATGGAGGAAAGAAAATCTGGATGTAAATTGATAAAAAACAGAAAAGAGCATACAAAATGTGATATAATGAGCGCAGAAGAAAAGAATGCGGCTGCGAAGCAGACATATTCTTTTCTTGCGCCATTAACGAACGAACAGCCATGCGAAGCAGGGCGGTGGAGCGCGATAGCGCGGGTTCGTGAGTGGACGGGTGAGAATACGTTCTTATGATATAATGAGCGCAAGTGAGCCAGAAAGCTGCTTGCAGATTTAAGGCGAACGGCGAATGGCGAATGGCGATCACGATAGTTGCGTCAGCAGCGGTAAGCATCGAAGATGCGAATCGTGATATAATGTGAACACGTAGCGAGATGTTTTAAGGAGGTATCAGCATTCATGCGGGAAATTCCAAAGCCGGGCGAGCGGTACCGGCATTTTAAAAATAAAGAATATCAGATTCTGGCGGTGGCAACCCACTCGGAAACGGGGGAAAAGATGGTTGTCTATCAGGCGCTCTATGGAGAATATGGCGTCTGGGTTAGACCGCTTTCTATGTTTATGGAAGAGGTAGATCGGGTAAAATATCCGGAGGCGGCGCAGAGATACCGGTTTGAGCGGATTGCGGCGGGTCCGTGGGAAAATTCGAAACAGCAGGAAATAAGGACAACCAGAACGACTCATGCCGTAAATGAAGGTGTACGCCGTTCGAAAATGGCTGACGCAGCCACTCATTCCTGGGACACACCGCAGGAGGAACCGGAGCTGCATCCGCTTGTGGCAGAATTTCTGGATCAGGAAACGACCGAGGGCAGGCTGGAAGTGCTCCAGAGAATGAGCGGCAAGGTGGACAAGCGGGATCTCGACAGTCTCTGCTTCTGTCTGGATATGAATCCGGTCGGTGGAAGCGTGGAGGAAGAGCTGGACGCGATCCGTCAGTGCATCCGGATGCAGCAGAGGTACGATGCACCGCGCCTGCGGTATGGAAAGTGAGCGGCTGTCTGGCATAAGAGTCTGGGTAACTGTTCACGGGTAGGCACTTTTGGAACCGAAAGTGCCGTAAGAAAACGTGGTGGCAGCAGATTACAAAACAGGATGGTTTGAGATGTTTCAAATAGAAGAAGAACTGAAAAAACTGCCGGGGCAGCCGGGCGTTTATATTATGCACGATGCGAAGGACGCGATCATCTATGTCGGCAAGGCGATCAGCCTAAAAAACCGAGTCCGCCAATATTTCCAGAGCAGCCGGGATAAGACGGCGAAGATCAAGCAGATGGTCTCGAAGATAGCACGTTTTGAGTATATCGTGACGGATTCGGAGCTGGAAGCGCTGGTGCTGGAGTGCAACCTGATCAAAGAGCACCGCCCACGCTACAATACGATGCTCAAGGATGACAAGACGTACCCGTACATCAAGGTGACGGCTTCGGAGGAGTACCCGCGGATCTTGTTTTCACGCCAGATGAAAAAGGATAAAAATAAGTATTTTGGTCCTTTTACGAGCGCGGGAGCAGTCAAAGACACAATCGAGCTGATTCGGAAGATATACCGGATCCGGGCGTGCAGCCGGAAGCTGCCGCAGGATATGGGAAAGGACCGTCCATGCCTCTATTACCATATTCACCAGTGCGACGCGCCATGTCAGGGGTATATTTCACAGGCAGATTATCAGAAATCGGTGAAGCAGGCGGTCGGGTTTTTAAATGGACAGTATGAGCCGGTCATGAAATATCTGGAAGAAAAGATGAGGACGGCGTCCGAGACGATGGAGTTTGAGAAGGCGATTGAGTACCGGGATCTGCTTGACAGTGTCAGAAAGGTGGCGCAGAAGCAGAAGATTACGAGTCAGAGCATGGAAGATCGGGATATTATCGCGATGGCGAAGGATGAGCGCGATGCGGTTGTGCAGGTGTTCTTCGTGCGCGATGGCAAGCTTATTGGGCGGGAACATTTCCATATGAATCTGACCGGCTCGGAGAGCAAGGCAGAAATCTTAAACAGCTTCGTCAAACAGTTTTACGCGGGAACGCCGTTTGTGCCGCATGAGATCTGGGTGCAGGAGGAGTTAGAGGACGCGGAGGTTATCGCCAGCTTCCTGACGGCGCGCCGGGGACAGAAGGTGCGCTTTGTCGTGCCAAAGATGGGCGAGAAAGAGCGGCTGGTCGAGCTGGCGGAGAAGAATGCGAAGATGGTGCTCTCCCAGGATAAGGAGAAGATCAAGCGCGAGGAGCTCCGGACGATCGGGGCGATGAATCAGATTGGATCGTGGATCGGGCTTTCGGGAATCAAGCGGGTAGAAGCCTACGATATTTCCAATATCAGCGGTTTTGAGTCGGTCGGTTCGATGATTGTCTACGAAAATGGACGTCCGAAACGCAATGATTATCGCAAATTCCGTATCCGGACGGTTCAGGGACCGAACGACTACGCTTCGATGCGCGAGGTGCTGCTGCGGCGGTTTTCCCATGGCCTGGAGGAGACGAAGAAACTGCAAGCCGAGGGCGGCGATCTGGCGATGGGAAGTTTTACGCGTTTTCCAGATCTGCTGATGATGGATGGCGGACGCGGACAGGTTAATATCGCGCTGGAGGTATTAAGAGAGCTTCAGCTGGAAATCCCGGTCTGTGGCATGGTAAAGGATGATAACCACCGGACGAGGGGATTGTATTATCAGAATGTGGAAATTCCAATCGATCGCCATTCGGAAGGATTTCAGCTGATCACCCGGATTCAGGACGAGGCACACCGGTTTGCGATCGAGTACCACCGGAGTCTTAGGGGCAAGGAGCAGGTGCGCTCCGTGCTGGATGATATCAAGGGCATCGGACCAGCGCGCCGTAAGTCTCTGATGCGGACGTTCAAGACAATCGAAGCAGTCCGGGAGGCGAGTGTGGAGGAGCTGGAAGCTGCGCCACAGATGAACCGGGCAGCCGCTGAGGCAGTCTATATATTTTTCCGTGATGACAAGCAGGGGAAGATGTGATAGGATGTAGACAATAGTAAAAATAAAAGGAGACAAAAGTATGGGTGGAGTGACGATAACAGAACTGATCGATAAGATGGGGCTTCGCAATATGACGCCGGAGCTGGAGACGGACAATGTTATGCTGGTGCATGCGGATGTGAACCGTCCGGCATTGCAGCTGACTGGATTTTTCGACCATTTTGACAAGGACCGTGTGCAGATCATCGGTTATGTGGAAAATGCGTACATCTCGACCCTGACTCCGCAGCGCCGCCGGGAAATGTTTGACAAACTGCTGTCTTCGGGTATACCATGTCTGGTATATAGCCGCGGCATGGCACCGGAGGAGGAAGTGCTGGAGCTGTGTAACCATTATGGGGTTCCGTGCATGGTATCGGAGAAGACGACTTCGGATCTGATGGCGGAGATCATCCGCTGGCTGAACGTCAAGATGGCGCCGATGATCAGCATTCACGGCGTACTGGTCGATGTATTTGGCGAGGGTGTCCTGATTATGGGCGAGAGCGGTATCGGCAAGAGTGAGGCAGCGCTGGAACTGATTAAGCGCGGTCACCGTCTCGTCAGCGATGATGTGGTCGAGATCCGCCGCGTCAGCGATGAAACCCTGATCGGTTCGGCACCGGATATTACCCGTCATTTCATCGAGCTTCGCGGTATCGGCATTATCGATGTCAAGACGCTGTTCGGTGTAGAGAGCGTAAAGGATACACAGTCGATTGACATGGTAATCAAGCTGGAAGAGTGGGATAAGGACAAGGAGTATGACCGCCTTGGCATGGAAGATCAGTATACCGAGTTCCTTGGCAACAAGATTGTATGCCATTCAATCCCGATCCGTCCGGGACGTAACCTGGCAATCATCGTAGAGTCGGCGGCAGTCAACTATCGTACCAAGAAGATGGGATATAATGCGGCGAAAGAACTGTACAAGCGGGTACAGGCGAACCTGGCAAGAAGAGATTAATGGAACGCTTCACGCAGTCTGATTCGTGTGATTTAGTGCGGAAATCCCGACTTGCAAGGGATGGAGCCGTTATGAAATGAATAAAGGAAAATAGATATGTCTAATTTTTATCAGAAACTTTGTGATGCCATCGGCGCTGCTTCCGTGCGGGAGCAGGAGCCGATGAGCGCACATACGACCTTTCGGGCTGGTGGACCAGCCCGCTATTTTGTGACCCCGGAGGGCGAAAAAGAGCTGGCGGCAGTGCTGGCGGCGTGCCGGGAGGCAGAGAAAGCGTATTACATATTAGGAAATGGAAGCAATCTGCTTGTCAGTGATGCGGGCTATCCGGGCGTGATGATCCTTCTGGGAAGCCAGTTTACAGAGGTGGTTCGTCCGGAGGGCGAACCGGGCGTCTACGAGCTGGGCGCCGGTGTGCTGCTTTCGCGTGCCGCCAGGGAGGCGCAGAAAGATGGAATGACCGGATTTGAGTTTGCAGCCGGGATTCCTGGAACCGTGGGCGGCGCGGCGGTCATGAATGCGGGCGCTTACGGCGGAGAATTAAAGGATGTGCTGGAATCTGTGCGCGTGATGACGCCGGACGGCGAGGTAAAAGAGCTTAAAACGGAAGAACTGGATCTGGGTTACCGCCACAGCTGCATCCCGGAGCGCGGATATATCGTTTTATCGGCGCGGATCCGTCTGGAGAAAGGTGATCCGGAAGCGATCAGGGTGCGGATGGATGAACTGGCAGCCAAACGGCGGGAAAAACAGCCGCTGGAATATCCGAGTGCCGGAAGCACCTTTAAGCGCCCTGAGGGCTATTTCGCCGGAAAATTGATCGAAGATGCCGGACTTCGCGGCTATCAGGAGGGCGGCGCACAGGTGTCGGAGAAACACTGTGGTTTCGTTATCAACCGCGACCATGCGACGGCTTCGGACATCGCGGGGCTGTGTGGGACGGTGCAGAAGCGCGTGTATGAGCAGTTTGGGGTGAAACTGGAGACGGAAGTAAAGATGCTGGGCTTTTAAGATATTAAGATATATAGAGTATGGAAAAGGGAGGAACAATATGCGGCTTGTGATCGTAACCGGTATGTCGGGAGCCGGAAAGACGGCGGCACTGAAAATGCTGGAGGACATGGGATTTTACTGTGTTGACAATCTCCCGATCCCGCTGGTAGGAAAATTTGCGGAGCTGGTGCAGAGCAGCAGCGGGGAGGTAAGCTGTGCAGCGTTGGGAATCGATGTACGCAGCGGCGACGAGCTGGCACAGCTGGAGGGAACACTGAATGATTGGAATAACATCCAGTTTCCGTATGAGATCCTGTTTCTGGATGCCAGCGATGAGGTGCTGATCAAGCGATATAAGGAAACGCGCCGTTCCCATCCGCTGGCAGGAAAAGAGCGGCTGGACCGCGGTATTGCGAAAGAGCGCCTGAAACTCGATTTCCTGAAAAAGCGGGCGGACTATATTCTGGACACCAGCACGCTTCTGACGCGGGAGCTCAAGGCGGAACTGGAACGGATTTTCATGGGGCGCGAGCGCTTTTCCAGCCTCTTTGTGACGATCTTAAGCTTTGGCTTTAAATATGGGATTCCGTCGGACGCGGATCTCGTGTTTGACGTCCGTTTTCTGCCGAATCCTTATTATGATGAGAATTTAAGAAGCCATACCGGCAATGAGAAGGCGGTGCAGGACTTTGTGCGCCGCGGCGGGACGGCAGACGTATTTTTGGATAAACTCTATGACATGATTGACTTCCTGTTTCCGTACTATGTAAAAGAAGGAAAGAATCAGCTTGTCATAGCAGTCGGATGTACCGGTGGAAAGCACCGTTCAGTTACGGTGGCGAACCGGCTCTATGAGCGCCTCAAGGAGCACTCGGAAATAGGGCTTAAACTGGAACATCGGGACATAGAGATGGATAACCGGACAAAAGGGTAAACGGAGGTAGAGGACTTTGTCATTTTCAGCCCGGGTAAAGGAAGAGCTGTCGCATCAGCTGAGCAAGGCGAGGCACTGCCAGATTGCAGAGCTGGCGGCGATTTTGAGCCTTTGCGGCAAGATTCATATCGATGAAGAGGATCATTTCAGCATACGGATCCACACGGAAAACGTAGCGGTTGCACGAAAATACTTTACATTATTGAAAAATACATTTAATATTAAGGCGGACATTTCGATCCGGCGCAATGCATTTTTAAAAAAGAGCCGTTCTTATACGCTTCTGGTGCGCGATCACGAAAATGCACTCCGGGTGCTGGAGGCGGTCAAGATGGTGGATGCGCAGGGAAATGTCGGGGAAAACCTTTCGGTGGTGCGGAATCTGGTGATTCAGAATGCGTGCTGCAAGAAGGCATTTATCCGGGGCGCTTTTCTGGCAGCCGGATCCTTAAGCGATCCGGAGAAATTTTATCATTTTGAGATCGTATGCGCGTCGCTTGAGAAGGCGGTGCAGCTTCAGAATGTGATTCTGACATTCGACATCGATGCGAAAATAGTTGTCAGAAAGAAGTATTATGTGGTATATATAAAAGAAGGCAGTCAGATTGTGGAACTTCTGGGGCTGATGGAAGCGCATGTGGCATTGATGGAGCTGGAAAATATCCGGATCCTGAAAGAAATGCGAAACAGCGTCAACCGTCAGGTCAACTGCGAGACTGCCAATATCAATAAGACTGTTTCGGCGGCAGTCAAGCAGCTTGCGGACATCACATACATCCGTGATACGGTCGGGCTGGATTACTTGCCGGAGCTTCTTTCAGAGGTAGCACAGGTCCGTCTGGAGATGCCGGATGCGACCTTGAAGGAATTGGGGGAGAATCTGAGCCATCCAGTTGGAAAATCGGGAGTCAATCACAGGCTCAGAAAGATAAGTGCAGTAGCTGAAAGCCTCCGCGAAGAGCGGGGCGAGTAAAGTTAGGTTATTGTTCACAGGCAGGAATTTCCCGGATGGAAAATTCCGTGCGATACAGTAGTGGCAGCGGATTTTGCCGTTTTTTTCGAGCGGGGCTCGATGAGGAGGATATTATGACAAGTAAGGAAATCAGAATTGGTTTGAGTTCAGGTCTGGAGGCACGTCCTGCGGCGATGCTGGTGCAGGTGGCAAGCCAGTATGAGAGCAGCATCTATGTGGAAAGTGAAGAAAAACGCGTCAATGCAAAGAGCATCATGGGCATGATGACGCTGGGACTGGCAGAGGGCGCGCACGTAAAGGTAACGGCTGATGGCAGCGACGAGGAGAGTGCGATCGAGGGAATTGAGAAATATCTGAGCAATCAGTAGAAATCCAGATTCCTGACCGTTTTTCGGAAAGAGACAGGGACGTAACAGTTACACAAAACAAGAGCTTTGATAGACGAGGGGGTGTCGTTTCGCGGGAAACGGCAGTCCCTTAAAAGATCTGAATGGGAGGAAAAAGGTGGCATTTACACATCTGCATGTGCATACAGAGTACAGTCTGCTTGACGCATCGAGTAAAATAAAAGAACTGACCGCCCGGGCGAAGGAACTGGGGATGGACAGTCTGGCGATTACCGACCACGGCGTCATGTACGGCGTGATCGATTTTTACCGGGCAGCCAGGGAAAATGGGATCAAGCCGATCATCGGCTGCGAGATCTATGTGGCGCCCGGATCGCGTTTTGACCGGGAGGCGGGAAGCGGCGAGGATCGCTATTATCATATGATTCTGCTGGCGGAAAATAATACCGGCTATCAGAATCTGATGAAGATCGTCTCCAAGGGCTTTGTCGAGGGATTTTATTATAAACCGCGTGTGGATGACGAGGTGCTGAGAACCTACCATGAAGGCATTATTGCACTCAGCGCGTGTCTGGCGGGCGAGATCCCGAGGTATTTGTCGAGAGGCATGTATGAGGAAGCGTGCAAGTCGGCGCAGAAATACCGCGATATCTTTGGACCGGACAATTTCTTTCTGGAATTGCAGGATCACGGCATACCGGCGCAGCGGACGGTCAACCAGGGCTTGATGCGGATGAGCCAGGAACTGCAGATTCCGCTGGTGGCGACGAACGACTGCCACTATATTTATAAAGAAGATGTGGAATCGCACGATATTTTGCTCTGTATCCAGACGGGCAAAAAAGTCACGGACGAGAACCGGATGCGCTATGAGGGCGGGCAGTTCTATGTCAAATCCGAGGACGAGATGCGTGCGCTGTTTCCGTATGCACAGGAAGCACTTGACAACACGCACAAGATCGCCGAGAGGTGCAATGTCGAGATCGAGTTTGGCGTGACAAAGCTGCCGCAGTATGATGTCCCGGACGGATATACGTCCTGGGAATATCTGCAGAAGCTCTGCAGGGATGGCTTTCAAAAGCGCTATCCAAACGACGACGGGGCGTTACGGGAGCGCCTGAGCTATGAGCTGGACGTTATCCATTCGATGGGATATGTCGATTATTTCCTGATTGTGTGGGATTTTATCCATTTTGCAAAATCAAATGGTATCATGGTCGGTCCGGGACGTGGTTCGGCGGCGGGCAGTATCGTCGCGTACAGTCTGGAGATCACGGACATCGACCCGATCCGCTATCAGCTGATTTTCGAGCGTTTCCTGAACCCGGAACGAGTTTCCATGCCTGATATCGACGTCGATTTCTGTTTCGAACGGCGTCAGGAGGTTATCGACTATGTCGTGCGGAAATACGGAAAAGACCGCGTCGTGCAGATTGTTACCTTCGGTACGCTGGCGGCAAAGGGTGTCGTCCGCGACGTGGGGCGCGCGCTCGATATGCCGTATGCACAGTGTGATGCGATCGCAAAAATGATTCCGGGTGATCTTGGCATGACGCTAGACAAGGCGCTCAAAGCCAGTCCGGATCTGCGTGAGGCGTATGAGTCGGATGATTCGGTCAAATATCTGATCGACATGAGTAAACGTCTGGAGGGGCTGCCGAGACATACCTCCATGCATGCGGCGGGCGTTGTCATCAGCCGTGCGGCGGTCGATGAGTATGTGCCGTTGTCCAGGGCATCTGACGGTTCGATCACGACCCAGTTTACGATGACGACGCTGGAAGAGCTGGGACTTCTGAAAATGGATTTCCTGGGTCTTAGAACCCTGACGGTTATCCAGAATGCGGTTCGCCTGGTGGAGAAAACGACCGGAAAACCGCTTGATATAGATAAGATCGATTACAACGATAAAAAGGTGCTGGATTCGATTGGAACCGGCAAAAATGACGGTGTGTTCCAGCTGGAGAGTTCCGGCATGAAAGGATTCATGAAAGAGTTAAAGCCGGAAAACCTGGAGGATCTGATCGCCGGTATTTCCCTGTATCGTCCGGGTCCGATGGATTTCATTCCACGTTATCTGAAAGGCAAAAATGACAAGGCTTCGATTGCCTATGAGTGCCCGCAGTTAGAACCGATTCTGGCGCCGACCTATGGCTGTATCGTCTATCAGGAGCAGGTTATGCAGATCGTGCGCGATCTGGCTGGCTATACCTGGGGACGAAGCGACCTGGTGCGCCGTGCGATGGCAAAGAAAAAAGCGGCAGTCATGGAGAAAGAACGCCAGAATTTCGTCTACGGCAATGCACAAGAGGGCGTAAAGGGCTGTATTGCGAATGGGATCGACGAGAAGACGGCGAACCATATTTACGATGAGATGATCGATTTTGCGAAATACGCCTTCAACAAGTCGCACGCGGCGGCGTATGCGGTTGTCTCCTACCAGACGGCATATCTGAAATATTACCATCCGGTCGAATTCATGGCGGCGCTGATGACCTCGGTCAAGGATAATGTTACGAAGGTATCGGAATATATCATGAGCTGCCGTCAGATGGGTATGAAGATCATGCCGCCGGATATCAATGAGGGCGAGGGCGGATTCTCTGTTTCGGACGGCGCGATCCGATATGGTTTATCGGCGATCAAGAGTATCGGTCAGTCGGTGGTGGATGAGATTGTGCGGGAGCGGACCGAACATGGAAAATTCCGCTCACTGGAAGATTTCATTGACCGGATGTCGGGCAGGGAGGTCAACAAACGTACATTGGAAAGCTTTATCAAATCCGGTGCGATGGACGGTCTGCCGGGAACCCGCAAGCAGAAATGTATGGTCTGCGGTTCGATGGTCGATCAGAAGAATAAAGAGAAGAAAAATACGATGGAAGGGCAGATGTCACTCTTTGATTTTGCAGCGGAAGAGGACAAGAAGAGTTTTCAGATCACATTTCCGAATGTCGGAGAGTATTCGAGGGAAGAATATCTGGCATACGAGAAAGAAATGCTGGGCGTCTACGTCAGCGGGCATCCGCTGGAGGAATATATCGGCACCTGGGAGAAAAATGTGACGGCGAAGAGCTCCGATTTTGTTGTGGATGAGGAGACCGGTTCGGCGGTGGTTCACGACGGCGCGTATGTGACGATCGGCGGAATGATCACCGAGAAAACGGTTAAGACGACCCGGAATAACAAAATGATGGCGTTCCTGACGGTGGAAGATCTGGCGGGAAGTGTGGAAGTGCTGGTATTCCCGAAGGATTATGAAAAACGGCGCGATATGCTGATAAAGGATGAAAAAGTTTTTATCCGCGGGCGCGCATCGGTCGGCGATGAGCCGGTCGGAAAACTGATCTGCGAGCAGATTATCCCATTTTCGCAGGTGCCGCGCGAGCTGTGGATTCAGTATGCGGACAAGGATGCGTATCTGGCGGGAGAGAAAGAACTTCTCGACCTCCTGAAAACAAGTGATGGAAATGACACCGTGATCATTTACCTGGGACGTGAGCGCGCGAAAAAGGTTCTGCCGCGCAACTGGAATGTGCGGGCAGGCGAGGCGCTGGTGACGACGCTTAGCGAGATGCTGGGCGAGAAGAACGTCAAGGTGGTGGAGAAGCCGCTGGGGAAGATTTCTTCATAAGTGTTAAAATTTGCATTGGACATTGAAAGCTTTGGTAACTGGGCACGTATGTGTGAACAGTAACACGCTTTGGCGACATGTTAAAAAAATATCATAAAAAATCTTGAAATGACCTATAAAATGAATTACAATAAAATTGTTTGAAAATTGTGGTAGCACGCAGTGCAGAACAATTTGGTATCAGAAGGGTCAAAAGATTCGAAAATAAAACGGCTGGTTCACGGTTGGGGATGTGAAGCGGAAAGCCTTAGGACGGAGGAATAAGCGATGGCAAAAGAGGTTAAAACGATTGGTGTACTGACAAGCGGCGGCGATGCGCCGGGTATGAATGCAGCGATCCGTGCAGTGGTCCGGACTGCGATCAACAAGGGCATGAAGGTAAAAGGTATCATGCGTGGTTACGCTGGACTTTTGCAGGAAGAGATTGTGGACATGGACGGAACCAGCGTGGCAGATACGATTGGCCGTGGCGGTACGATCTTATACACAGCCCGCTGTCCGGAATTTATGACCGAGGAAGGTCAGAAGCGCGGCGCAGAAATCTGCCGCAAGCACAACATTGACGGTCTGGTCGTCATCGGCGGCGATGGTTCCTACCGCGGCGCCGGAAAGTTATCCGCGCTGGGAATCAATACGGTAGGTCTTCCGGGCACGATCGATCTGGATATTGCCTGCACCGATTATACAATCGGGTTTGATACCGCGATCAACACGGCGATGGAGGCGATCGATAAGGTAAGAGATACTTCCACCTCCCATGAGCGCTGCAGTATCATCGAGGTTATGGGACGCCACGCGGGATATATCGCCCTGTGGTGCGGTATCGCTAACGGCGCCGAGGATATTCTGCTTCCGGAGCGGTACGATGGCAATGAGCAGATGCTGATCAACCGCATCATCGATAACCGGAAACGCGGCAAGAGACATCATATTATCATTAATGCCGAGGGCATCGGACATTCCGCGTCGATGGCGAAGCGAATCGAGGCGGCAACCGGCATCGAGACACGTGCGACGATCCTTGGTTATATGCAGCGAGGCGGCGCGCCGACCTGTAAAGACCGCGTCTATGCGTCCATCATGGGCGCCAAGGCGGTGGAGCTGCTGGAAGAAGGAAAGACCAACCGCGTGGTAGCGTATAAGCACGGCGAGTTTCTGGATTTTGATATTCAGGAGGCGCTGAATATGAAGAAGGATATTCCGGAAGATCAGTATGAGATTAGTAAGCTGCTGATTCGTTAAGGAATTTGATGGCTGCTTGTGAGATGGGCTGGCATATGAACGGAGAACAGGCTTCTCAGGGATAAAGGGAGAGCCTGCTCTCCGTTCGTGCGTCAGCCCTGTTTGTGGGCAATGGAAAATGAAACAGATGGAGGTGCAAGAAAATGGCAGAAATGCAGAATCCCAATACAGATGGGGACTCCACCGTACTCTGCGGTGCGAATTCGTATGTGGAAAAATATTATCTGAATGAGCAGTTTTCGGGGCTGCCGGAGTCAATTAAGCAGGAATTGCAGATCATGTGTGTCATGTACACAGAGGACATCGGCGGTATTATTTTGCTGGAGTTTATGCCGGATGGCAGACTGCAGTTTAAGGTTGAGGCGGAGGAGAATGATTACCTCTTTGACGAGATCGGAAGCGCGCTTAAAATCAAGCAGTATCAGGCGGAGAAGCGTGAGCTGCTGGAATCGCTGGAGCTGTATTATAAGGTGAAGGTGCTGGGAATCCCGGCGGACGAACTGTTAGACGACGAGCAGATGGAACGGTATCAGGAAGATTAGAAATAAAATGAAGATTGGAAACGTAGAATTAAAAAATGCAATCGCCCTTGCGCCGATGGCAGGTGTGACGGATCTGCCGTTCCGTCTGCTCTGTAAGGAGCAGGGATGTGGTTTGATGTACACGGAGATGGTCAGCGCGAAGGCGCTTCTTTATAAGAACCGCAATACAAAGCCGTTATTAGAGACGCGGCCGGAAGAAGAGCCGGTTGCGGTGCAGCTGTTTGGCTCCGATCCGGAGATTATGAGCGAGATGGCGCTGCAGCTGGAGGAAGGACCGTATGCCATCATCGACGTCAACATGGGTTGTCCGGTGCCAAAGATTGTCAATAACGGCGAAGGTTCGGCACTGATGAAGGATCCGAAGCTGGCAGAGCAGATTTTGACGGCGATGGTAAAGAAACTTCATAAACCGGTTACGGTCAAATTCCGCAAGGGATTTAATGATTCGAATATCAATGCGGTTGAGTTTGCGAAGATGGCAGAGAGCTGCGGCGTGGCGGCGGTAGCCGTGCATGGACGGACGAGAGAGCAGTATTATTCCGGAAAGGCGGACTGGGACATCATCCGTCAGGTCAAAGAGGCGGTTTCAATCCCGGTCTGGGGAAACGGTGATGTATTTACACCGGAAGATGCTAAGAGAATGAAGGAAGAAACCGGCTGCGACGGCATCATGGTGGCGCGCGGCGCGAAAGGAAATCCATGGCTGTTTAAACGGATTCTCCACTATCTGGAAACCGGAGAACTTCTGCCGCCGCCGACTGCGGAGGAAGTAAAGAGGATGATTGTCCGCCATGGGACGCTTCAGACGGAATTTCGCGGCGAGGAGATCGCAATGCGGGAGATGCGTAAGCACGTGGCATGGTATACGGCAGGATTTCCACATTCGTCGGCGCTTCGCAATGATATAAATCAGGTGGAGACGCTGGAGGAGCTGGAACGGCTGGTGGATGAGAGAATTTAAGAGAAGGATGAATGTGTGGAATCAAAACGATGGTTGTGTTACATGGGTGGACGAAATCGGAAGGCACAGAAAAAGCACGAAAATGTAGGATTTTCCCTTGTTTTTAAAGCCATTATGGCACTTTGTGATTCTTGACATTACACCAAGAATCATGTATAATAGTGCGATGCAATTATTAGGGGATTCAATGATGAATCGATAGAAGGAAGGATAGCTGTCATGGCAGAAAAGAAGAACATTTTAACTTACACAGGATTGAAAAAGTATGAAGATGAACTTCATGATCTGAAAGTAAATAAACGCCAGGAGATCGCACAGAAGATCAAAGAGGCGAGAGAGCAGGGCGACCTGTCTGAGAACGCTGAGTATGATGCAGCAAAAGATGAACAGAGAGACATCGAGGCAAGAATCGTAGACCTTGAGAAACTGTTGAAAAACGCAGAGGTTGTTGTTGAGGATGAGATCGATCTGGATAAGATCAGCATCGGATGCCAGGTAAAGGTACTGGACGTCGAAGAGGATGAAGAGATGGAATTTAAGATCGTAGGTTCCACCGAGGCAAACAGCTTAGATGGTAAGATCTCCAACGAGTCTCCGGTTGGTCGTGCCCTGCTTGGCAAGAAAGCTGGCGAGACCGTAGACGTAGAGACACAGGCGGGCGTTATCCAGTACAAGATCCTGGACATCCAGCGAGTATCATAAAGAGACGAAGGAGTGAAAGAGAAAGTGGCAGAGCAGAATCAGCAGAATAAGAACGAGGAGAAGGACTTAAATCAGTTATTAAAGGTGCGTCGCGAGAAACTGAAAGACCTTCAGGACAACGGAAAGGATCCGTTCCAGATTACAAAATTTGATGTAACTGCACACAGCAGCGAGATCAAGGATAACTTTGAGCAGATGGATGGCAAAGAGGTTACGATCGCAGGACGTATGATGTCCAAACGTGTGATGGGTAAGGCATCTTTCTGCAATGTGCAGGATTTAAAGGGCAATATCCAGTCTTATGTTGCCAGAGACAGCGTAGGCGAAGAGGCTTATAAAGATTTCAAGAAGATGGATATCGGTGATATTGTCGGAATCAAAGGTACCGTATTCCGCACCAAGATGGGAGAGATCTCCGTTCACGCAGAGTCCATCGTACTGCTGTCCAAGAGTCTGCAGATTCTGCCGGAGAAATTTCACGGACTGACCAACACGGATATCCGTTATCGTCAGAGATATGTGGATCTCATCATGAATCCGGAAGTAAAAGACACCTTTGTAAAACGTTCTCAGATCCTCAAGGAGATCCGCAATTTCCTGGATGGACGCGGATTTATGGAAGTGGAGACCCCGATGTTGGTAGCTAATGCCGGCGGTGCGGCTGCACGTCCGTTTGAGACCCATTATAATGCTCTGGATGAAGATGTAAAACTGCGTATTTCTCTGGAACTCTACTTAAAGAGACTGATCGTAGGCGGCTTAGAGCGTGTTTACGAGATTGGCCGTGTATTCCGTAACGAGGGTGTTGATACCCGTCACAACCCGGAATTTACCCTGATGGAGCTGTATCAGGCATACACCGACTATGAGGGCATGATGGAACTGACCGAGAGTATGTTCCGCTACCTGGCTGAGAAAGTCTGCGGAAGCTCTGTCATCAGCTATAACGGCACTGTGATTGATATGTCCAAGCCGTTCGAGCGCATCACCATGATCGATGCAGTTAAGAAATACTCCGGCGTTGATTTCAACACTGTTAAAACTGACGAGGAAGCAAAGGCAATCGCAAGAGAGCACAATGTTGTATTTGAGGAGCGCCATAAGAAGGGTGATATCATCAATCTGTTCTTCGAGGAGTTCTGCGAGGAGAAGATGATTCAGCCGACCTTCGTTATGGATCACCCGGTTGAGGTATCTCCGCTGACCAAAAGAAAACCGTCCAATCCGGAGCTGGTTGAGCGCTTCGAGATGTATATCTACGGCCGCGAGATGTGTAACGCATACTCTGAGTTAAATGATCCGATCGATCAGAGAGAACGTTTCAAAGCACAGGAAGAGGCTTTTGCTGCTGGCGATGAGGAAGCAAATCATACGGATGAAGACTTCCTGAATGCACTGGAGATCGGTATGCCGCCGACAGGTGGTATCGGATACGGTATCGACCGTCTGGTTATGCTGCTGACCGATTCCCAGGCAATCCGTGACGTACTGCTGTTCCCGACAATGAAGTCCTTAGATGGTGTAAATAAGAAAAATGATGTAAATAATACAGCTTCTGAAGCACCTGAAAAAAATGTAAAAACTGAGTCTGAAAAGATTGATTTCTCCAATGTGAAGATTGAGCCAATCTTTGAAGAAATGGTAGATTTCGATACATTTGCAAAATCTGATTTCCGTGCAGTTAAGATTTTAGCTTGCGAAGCAGTACCGAAGTCAAAGAAGCTTCTGAAGTTTACATTAGATGACGGAGAACGCAAGGACCGTGTGATTTTAAGCGGTATTCACGACTATTACGAGCCGGAAGAACTGGTTGGAAAGACAGCAATCGCTATCGTAAATCTGCCACCGAGAAAGATGATGGGAATTGATTCCGAAGGTATGCTGATTTCAGCAGTACACGAGGAAGACGGTCACGAGGGACTGAACCTTCTGATGGTAGATGACAGAATCCCGGCAGGTGCAAAGCTCTATTAAGATGATGTAAAAATGTACCGTTTTACCAAATAGACGGGACGTACTTCATTTGATAAAAAACTGAAAAAACAGCGATTTACATCAAACTTACATCAATTGATGCAGAAATCGGTGCAAACAAGAAAAAATCGCATAATTAGTGCAATGAGTGGGCAATTCCAATCGGGATTGCCCATTTTTAAAACAAACAAAAATACATATTGGAATTTACAGGAGGAATATATATGGTTGGAAGAATTTATCATGTAGGACTAACGGTTTCTGATTTGGAACGCTCAATTGCATTCTACAGAGATGTCATTGGGCTTGAGTTTCAAGGAGAGATTTTTATGGAAGGCGAAGAAACAGATAAAATGTTTTGTAGAGTAAATTGCAAAGCAAGGGTCGCTTATTTGAATGGCTCCAAGGCTGTTGAGGCACCGCCAGTTGAGCTGATTCAGTTTGTAAACAACGAAGTAAAGAAAGTTCCCTCTGATTTGTTTACAACATCCATCTCGGAAGTATGTTTCTATACAGATGATATTGATTCTACTTACAAACATCTCGTAGATAATAATGTGGAGTGCTTGTCTGAACCGCAGTATTTCGATTTTAGAGCAGATGGATTTGGGGAAAGTAGAGCTTTTTATTTTAGAGACCCGGATGGAATCATTCTTGAGATGATGCAACCGTTATAAAAGGACACTAAATCGGTATTTAACGCTTGAAAAAAGGAGAAATAAACATGGCAAAGAAAGAAGAAAGATTTGAAGTTACATTCAAAGACGGAAGTTGGCTTAAAGATGAAGGAATTCGTCAAATCCTTGTAGATAAGAAGACTGGGGTTAATTACCTTTGTTGGAACTCTGGATTTGGAGCCAGTATTACACCTCTTCTGGATTCGGAAGGAAAAGTCATAGTCACAAAGTAAAATCGGGAATTAAAGGATAAAACTAATGAAAATCAAAAAGGTAATTATAGGAGTCACTATCGGAATAATCGCAGCAATACTTTGGAGCGTTGTTTTCATAAACTCATTAAATAGCATGGCAGGAATTGGAATCGGAATATGTCTGGGTATATCTTTTGGCATATCTGGCAGTCTTATTTTTTCAAAAAAAGATAAAGATAAGTGATGATACAACTTCAAGTTTAGCAAGCCCTTTGAGAGAGGAAAAATACTTTTCTCAAAGGGCTTTTTCTATTTTTACTGATATTCGCAAACTACAAGAAAAAGCCGAAACCTCATATACTCTGAGCACAAGGAGGTTGAGGTTTGGCTATGAATAACAGTTTAACAGAAGTACATCCGGAGCTTGTTTCGGAGTGGTCGAAGAAAAATTTGCCGCTTACACCTGATGACATTACTTTCGGTTCAAATAAAAAAGTATGGTGGAAAGGTGCATGCGGTCACGAATGGCAGACAAGCATTAAAGCTCGTTCCAATGGAGAAAAATGTCCGATATGTTCCGGTGCGAGAGTGATTGCAGGGATTAACGATTTGGCGACATTAGAGCCGCTACTGGAAAAGCAGTGGTCGGAAAAGAATAAGATAAAACCGACAGAAGTTTCTATTGGTTCTCATAAGAAAGCGATATGGAGATGTGAAAAAGGACACGAGTGGGAAGCTGCCGTTAAGAGCAGGACAATAAATAAAACTGGTTGCCCGTACTGCTCCCATAATAAAGTATTGGCAGGCTTTAATGACCTTGCAACACTTCTGCCGGATATAGCAGCCGAGTGGTCGGACAGAAATTATCCGACACTTCCAACTCAGGTTACGGTCTTTGCCAATCGTAAGGCTTGGTGGAAGTGTAAGGATTGCGGCAGAGAGTGGAACACCCTTATTTCTACCCGTTCCGGTGGTAGCAAATGCCCGTATTGCAGTGGGTACATATTCCTGAAAGGGTTTAACGATTTGCAGACAACACACCTTGAAATTGCTTCAGAGTGGTCGGAGAAGAACTTGCCATTGAAGCCTGATGAAGTAAATGCAAAGTCGAGGAAAAACATCTGGTGGAAGTGCAGTAAATGCGGTAACGAGTGGAAATCTGTTATCAATGCCCGTGTAAAAGGTACGGTATGCCCCGTTTGTGCAGAGAGAGAAGTCCTTGCCGGATATAATGATTTGGCGACAACAGATAGTCAGCTTCTCAGCGAATGGAATTATGAACAGAATAAATGGAAACCGACAGAGGTATCACGAAATTCAGCAAAGAGAGCGTGGTGGAAATGCAGGCACGGTCATTCGTGGAGTATGAAGATAAATGAAAGAACGATATTGAATAAAGGCTGCCGAATTTGTGAGCAGGAGTATTTGTCATTGTTCCCTGCTTTGGCGGTCAGCTATTATTCTAATAAGAAAGGCTTGAAAGCAGAACTTGGTTCTGACCGATTGCTTGGAGTTCCGCTTGAAACATACATACCTTCAGAAAAGTTGGCTATTGAGTCGGGAAGTGCTGACGAGAATATAGAAATAATGAAAGCATATATGTGTAAGCAACGAGGGATAAGGCTGATTAAGCTGCCGATGAAAGGCACAGAACTGGATTATGCCAATAGCTTAAAGAAAGCTCTTCAGAGCGTACATATATTTATTTCTTCCGATACTGAGGAAGATGTGGAGATAATCAAAAATACATTTGAAAGATGGAGGGACAGCCAATGAGAGAGAAAACCTATCATCTATAGACGCAGACCCGCAGGGCGATTTAACGACTTGTCTTGGTTGGCAGGATACAGACGGTTTGGGTATCACGCTTGCAACGAAACTCACAGATGTAATCAATGAAACGATGACAGACCCTATGGTTGGTATCCTGCATCACGAAGAAGGTGTTGACCTTGTTCCGGCAAACCTTGAGCTTTCAGCAATGGAATTTAACCTTGTAAACGCAATGAGCAGAGAAACTACACTCAAGAATTATTTGAGTCAAGTGAAAAACAGATATGATTATGTAATTATAGACTGTATGCCTTCACTTGGTATGGTTACTCTCAATGCTTTATCGGCGGCAGACAGTGTTATTATTCCGGTTCAGGCTCAGTATTTGCCTGCAAAGGGGATGACACAGCTTGTGCAGACCATTTCTAAAGTAAAGAAGTATATCAATCCGGATATTAAGATAGACGGTATGCTGCTTACTTTGGTGGATAGCCGAACAAACCTTGCAAACAGAATAGAATTTGTGCAGACGGTCTGCACAAATTGCAAAATCTAAGTTCATTGAACAAAAAAGCCTTTATGGGCGGAATTTTTCAATGAAAATATTGAAAGATACTGAGGTGTTAGCAAATTGCGACACCTCTTTTCTTTTGCGAAAAACCTACTTGAAAAAATTTTCGTATCAGGTATAATAAAACTATCGAAAGCAAACTGCTTCCAATAGAAAAGAAAGCGAGGTGCAGGTATGAGAAGCAAGAGTCCTGAACTTATGAGTGAGATTAAAAAGTATATCGAGGATTATTACCTGCAAAACAGACAATCCCCATCGACTACAAAGATTGCTGAAGCTGTTGGTATTGCCAGAGGTACAGCATACAAATACTTGGTAGAGATGGCTGAGAAGAATATGATTGAGTACGACGGGCAGGAAATTAGTACAAATGTGACCCGTAAGTACAGTGGCGAACAGACACAGACACCGATTGTGGGTTCTATTCCTTGTGGCAGTCCTCAGTATGAGGAAGAAAATATTGAAGAGTATGTATCGCTTCCTACTGCTATTTTCGGCAAAGGAGATTTCTTTATATTAAGAGCAAGCGGTCAGTCTATGATTGAAGCAGGGATTGATGACGGCGACCTTGTAGTTGTCAAAAAGCAGGTAGAAGCCAATGAGGGCGATATAGTAGTTGCCCTTGTGGATAATCAAAATACATTGAAACGCTACTTCCGAGATGATGAGAATAAGAAAATCATTCTCCATCCGGAAAATAAGAAGATGAAAGACATCATTGTAGATGAGTGCTGCATTCAGGGTGTGGCTTGTCACATCATCAAAGAACTATAACAGAGGGCAGACGAATGAGAACACTTGAAGGAATTCGCTATCTAATCAATTTGGATAGTGCGGAAATACAACAGAACTTTGCCGGAGGAGTTGCACCACCGGACAAGGTGGAGTCGGAGGTGGACACAACTTGAGTATTTATATGTCAAGAGCCGAGTTGGAAGAAATCAGCGAAGGCTTGATAACAGCTTATGCTAATAAGTTTAGCAATCGAGTGATTCAATCCATCGACATAGAACATTTCATTACAGAATTTCTTATGTTACGAATTGAATACGCTTCTTTCGCAGAAGATGATGCAGGCAGGATTGGTTTTCTGGCAGATGGAGCAACACCACTGCTGGTACATCAGGACGGAAAAATTATTCCCTTTGTTTTCCCGAAAGATACCATCGTACTTGATAAATTTCTTCTTGCTGAAAAGGAGCAGGGACGTCGCAGGTTTACAATGGCACACGAAGCGTCACATCATATCTTGAGTAAGATGTATGCAATGCCGAGTGAAGGACGCTTTCATGCAGAGTATGACAGTGAGCGTAGTTATTCCAAAGAGGAACTGGCTCAGATGTTTGCGTCTGTTGAGTGGCAGGCAGATACAATGGGAGCTTCGCTTCTTATGCCGAGAAGAATTATTGAAAATGCCTTGGCGAAATATAATCAGTCAAATCCGATAAAAGTTTATGGCGATAATACCATCACTTCAAAGGATAAAAAAGTTATCCGTAGAATGGCAGCTTATATCGGAGTATCCTATACAGCTTTGGTTATCAGATTGAGAGATATGGGACTATTTGAGTATCACAATATCCTTGAGTACATTTCCAATGAATTAAATCTTGGAGGTGTTTCGCAATGAGGTTACAGACTCAGGTAGCACCTGAAATACAAAAGAGATTGCTTCTGTCAAGAGTAGAAGCAGAAAGCCTGAAAGAGCGTGATATTCTCTGCCCGACTTGCGGGTTCAGGATACAGAGAGTTTTTTCAGACGCAACCGGACATTTGAGTGTGAAGTGTCAAAAATGCAAGAATGTCCATATCTTAAATCTCGCTTACTTCCGAAGAATCCGTAGGAACGGATATGGCAGGAATTGCAGGCGATGAAGATTACAAGTAAATATTGAAACGATTTCTAATCGAGTAAGCGGAGATAAGCAATTTATTTGCTAAACTACCAAGCACCGTACGAAGCCGGATAAGTGAAGAATAGAAGTATTCTTTGCTGTCCAGATTCGACGGTGCTTTTTTGTTGCTGTTTTATTCGATTATGCTTCGTGCAGTATTAGGTCTTTTCCCTTACTTGGGAAAGGACTTTTATGTTTTATAACGCATGGCAGTGCCAGATAGCTAAATACCCGTAATCTCCGAATTTTGAAACTTATCAATTTTTCAAAATTCAAAGGAGATTACGGAAATGACAAACAAACTTACATTAACAGAACAAGAAGAATTATTTGCAAAGGATTGTAAACTGATAAACCTTAAATACGAATATAACGGTTATACCGGAGATGAAAGATGGGCGATTATTACGGAATTATCTGTAAAAGAGCTTTGGGAGAAGTATCCCCTTGTTATAGAAAGATATTCTCCGTTTGTTCATCTTTCCATTGCACAGGGAGAGGTAATTGACGATGCAAACCGAAATGAGGACAAGTATGCAAAGAGAAGCAGTCGCACACTCGACTGCTATGGATATGACGATGAAATGTCCTCACAGTTCCATAAAGAACTTGCCATTATGTTTGACGACCCGTTTGAAAGAGCAGAGGAAGAAAGGCTTGAACTGGAAAGAGAAGAATTGCGTCAGTGTGAAATCAGAAAAGCAAGAATAGCACTTTCAATGTTGCAGCCACTTCAAAGGGAACGCCTTATGAAGAATGTGTGCTGCGGTCTGAGTTCCAGAGCGATTGCAAAGCAGGAGGGCGTATATTACAGCTCCGTGGATAAGTCCATTGCTGCGGCAAAGAAAAACTTTATCAAATTTTATAAAAATCTCTGATTTTGGGTGTGCATTTCAGCACCCTTTGTCCAAATGAGTGAAGGGGTTATTTCATTCCGGATACGAATGACACTTTAAAAATTTGATTCTTGTGAGGTTATGTATATGAAAGAAAAAATGATTTGTCGTGGGGATTTATTCTACTATGACTTTGGAGATAACAGTGGTTCAGTACAAAGCGGAGAACGTCCGGTGCTTGTCATTCAGGCGGACGATTATAACCAGAATGCTCCGACGATTATTGTTGCAGCGGTTACAAGTGTAATCAAGAAAAGATATTTGCCATCGCACATTATTCTTGGCGAGGAGTTTGGACTGAAGAAACCGTCAATGGTTCTTTTGGAACAGATACGGACAGTCAATAGAGAGGATTTGCGTGAATACATAGGTACGGTAGATGACGATAAACTTTTCAGACAGATAAATGCAACTTTGAAAAAGACTTTTGGACTTTGGGTTTACAAGCCGGAGGGGAAAGAAAATATTCGCTGCCTATGCCCGAAGTGCCTGAATGATTACATCCACAATCCGGACTATATCGTAAGGCGACTTGACCCATTTGCAAAGCGAAAAGACAGATGTGATAAGTGTGATGGAGATGGTTGGGATTATGTTGTTACCGATAGATATTCATCAAAGAAAGAAAAGAGGTGCAAGAATGTCTAATAGCAGTGTAAAGAAGCTGAGTTATAATGTACCTCTTTGGCATAAGCCTAATTTGTCGATTGAAGAAGCATCTATATATTCCAATATTGGAACAGGAAAACTTTATGAAATGACGGAAAAGCAAGATTGCCCATTTGTACTTTGGATAGGAAGCCGCCGAATGATAAAGCGAAAAATTTTTGAGGAATATATTGCAAATCAGTATTCTATTTAATGAAAAAGTCAAATTTGCGATGAGTAAATTCGCATCGTTGGCTCAGTGCATATTTTTGAGTATGCTGTAACCACGCAAAGGAGGTTACAGCATATGAACAACGAAAAAGAAGAAACAATCTATAATGTCCCACTTTGGGAGAAAGTAATGCTTACAATTGATGAAGCCGCAGCTTATACAGGTGTTGGAAGCAGAAAAATCAGACAGCTTACCGATAATGAAAGATGTCCGTTCGTTTTGTGGAATGGCTCGAAGCGACTTATCAAGAGAGAAGAATTTGTTGAATTTATAAAAAAGCAGTATTCGATATGAGGAGGTATTATTGTGAGTAATCCAGTAAAAAAAGAAAGATTAGAAGTACCGATATGGCATAAGCCGTATCTGACCATTGATGAAGCTACTGCCTATACTGGCATTGGCAGAGAAAAACTTCGTGAAATGACAAGGTTTGCTGACTGTCCATTTGTGTTATGGGTGGGAAAACGCCGAATGATAAAAAGAGAATTGTTTGATGAGTACATTGAAAAAATGTATGAGATTTAGGAGGTGGAACGATGAATGTGGATTTTGCAGATGAAGAAATGATTGCTTATCGGGAAAGCCTTATAGAAAAGAAAAAAGAGCAGCCATTTTGGAAAAAGAAATGTTTGTCGGTAAATGAAACAGCCGCTTATACAGGTATCGGAAGGGGAAAAATACGAGAGCTGATGAAAAAGAAAGACTGCAATTTTATGACGACAGACGGTTATCAGGTGTATGTCATCATCGACAAATTTGTGGAATTTTTAAATAGCAGGAATGAAATATAGGAGGAACAGCCGTGGCAAGACCAAAACGAAAAGATAAAACAAGGACAGTTCTTCGCACGGGAGAACTTCAAAGAAGTGATGGAAGTTATCAGTACAGTTGGACTGATGAAAACCATAAAAGAAGATATGTCTATTCAAAAACGCTTGAAGCACTCA
Source organism: Clostridium sp. AF27-5AA (assembly GCF_003478415.1). Lineage (NCBI taxonomy): Bacteria > Bacillati > Bacillota > Clostridia > Eubacteriales > Clostridiaceae > Clostridium > Clostridium sp. AF27-5AA. The sequence continues at coordinate 22,729 of NZ_QUFH01000003.1, read as the reverse complement.
GGATTAAAGAGGAAGCAATTGAGAAAGACAAAAGTGATGGCATAAAAGCGGAAGCACGATATGTTACACTCGATGATTTATATGAGTTGTGGAAAGACCTGAAGAGAGGATTGAAAAACAACACTTTTGAGAATTACAAATATATTTATGAAACCTTTGTACGTCGGCAAATCGGTTCTAAGAGAGTTTCAACATTTTTGAAATCAGATATTAAGAGATTTTATAATTATCTGGTTGATGAGCGAGGATTGAAGCCAGCAACGGTTGATGGTGTCCACAACATTCTTCATCAGATATTTGATATGGCGGTTGATGATAACTATATCAGAAACAATCCGACAAATAATGTTTTGAGGGAATTGAAAAAAGCTCATTGCTTCAAGACAGAGAAACGCAGGGGACTGACTCGACCTGAGCAGGAATTGTTTATGGATTATCTGAAGAACTCTAATACAGCAGTGTATTGGTATCCGGTGTTTGCAGTAATGCTTGGAACGGGATTAAGAGTTGGAGAAGTTACAGGACTCAGATGGTGTGATATTGATTTGGAAGATGGGATTATAGATGTTAATCACACGTTGGTTTATTATGACCACAGAACTTCTGAAGGAAAAAAGGGCTGCTATTTCAATGTGAATACTCCAAAGACAGAAGCTGGAAATAGACAAGTCCCGATGCTCGATTTTGTTAAAGAAGCATTTGTTATGGAAAAAGAAAGACAAGAACTGCTAGGGGTTCACTGCGAAGCAACCATAGATGGATATACAGATTTTATATTTCTCAATCGCTTCGGACAGCCACAACATCAATCGACTTTGAATAAGGCAATCCGACGCATAATCCGTGATTGCAACGATGAGCAGTTTTTGAAAACAGAAAATCCAGAAGTGCTTTTGCCGCATTTTAGTTGTCATTCGCTCAGACATACATTTACAACAAGAATGTGTGAAGCAGGTGTAAATATAAAAGTTATTCAGGATACACTCGGACATAAGGATATAACAACAACCTTAAATATCTATACTGATGTAACAAAGGAACTAAAAAGAACCGAGTTTGATGGACTGGATAAATACTTTAATAATTCAATAGCGTAGGAAAAAGTGGCGTACTTTAAAATGAAAATTGGTACGCTGCTTTTTTTGGTCTGATTGACTTATTCAAAAATAAAGATTATAATTTAGTAAGCAATCCGATTGAAGAACCCATTCTCTCAATCGGGATTTACATCAAATACATCAAATAATACAACTGCTTATGCGGAAAGTAATCAATTTTAAAGGTAAACAAGGCTTTTTATCTGATTGAAAAAAGCAAAGTAGGGAGTTGCTCAGGAATATGAGTGGCTTCGGAATTGCGTCGGAGAAAGTCCCGACGATGAAGTCACTGGACGCTGATAAGAAAGCTTCCAAGACTTCCGAAGCAGCTCCGGCAGAGGCTGAAAAACCGGTTGAAAAGATTGATTTTTCTAAGGTAAAAGTCGAGCCATTGTTTGAAGAAATGGTTGATTTTGATACATTCAGCAAGTCAGATTTCCGTGCAGTAAAGGTTAAAGAGTGCGTTGCAGTACCGAAGTCAAAGAAGCTGTTACAGTTTACTCTTGATGACGGAACAGGCACAGACAGAACCATTTTAAGCGGTATTCATAGCTTTTATGAGCCGGAAGAACTGGTTGGAAAGACTCTTATTGCTATCACAAATCTTCCACCGAGAGCTATGATGGGCATTGACTCTTGCGGTATGCTCCTCAGTGCTATTCATGAAGAAGAAGGCGAAGAAAAGCTTCATCTTCTGATGGTTGATAACCACATTCCAGCAGGTGCAAAGCTCTATTAAGATGAGAAACTGAGCCTTGCGGCGGTGTGCGCTTGCGAACACCGACATAAGGCGAAAAACGCACGGAGACGCCAGTCGACGTGATGTAAAGATGTACCATTTTACCGAATAGACGGGACGTACTTCATTTGATAAAAAACTAAAAAAACAACGATTTACATCAAACTTACATCAATTGATGCAGAAATCGGTGCAAGCAAGAAAAAATCGCATAATTAGTGCAATGAGTGGGCAATTCCAATCGGAGTTGCCCATTTTTAAAACAAACAGAAATACAAATCGGAAGTTGGAGGATACACGCATGAAAATTGTAATCATTAATGGAAGTGCCAGAAAAGGAAATACGCTGGCAGCAATCAATGCATTTATAAAAGGAGCGTCAGAAAAGAATAAAATTGAAATCATTGAACCCGACAAACTCAACATTGCACCATGCAAGGGATGTGGTGTCTGTCAATGCTCTAAGGGATGCGTCGACAAGGATGATACAAATTCTACAATTGATAAAATTGCTGCCGCAGATATGATTCTTTTTGCTACACCAGTTTATTGGTGGGGAATGTCAGCACAATTGAAACTTATCATTGATAAGTGCTACTGCCGTGGATTGCAGTTAAAAAACAAAAAAGTTGGCACAATTGTTGTAGGTGGTTCTCCCGTAGGCAGTATCCAGTATGAGCTGATTGATAAGCAGTTTGACTGTATGGCAAAATATCTTTCATGGGATATGCTTTTCAAAAAATCATATTACGCAACAGCCAGAGATGAACTTGAAAAAAATAAGGATTCCATGAACGAACTTGAGTGGATCGGAAAAAATTTATAAAGCACACACCAAATTCCAGTTTGCCAACTTGCCCTTTGAGAGAGGAGAAATCCCTTTCTCAAGGGGCTTTTTCTATTTATACGGATATTCGCAAACTACAAGATAAAGCCAAAACTTCATATACTCTAAGCACAAGGAGGTTGAGGTTTGGCTATGAATAACAGTTTAGCAGAAGTACACCCGGAGCTTGTTTCGGAGTGGTCGGAGAAGAACTTACCGCTTACACCTGATGACATTACTTTCGGTTCAAATAAAAAAGTATGGTGGAGAGGTGCTTGCGGTCACGAATGGCAGACAAGCGTTAAGGCTCGTTCTAATGGAGAAAAATGCCCAATATGTTCCGGTGCGAGAGTGATTGCAGGTATTAACGATTTGGCGACATTAGAGCCATTACTGGTAAAACAGTGGTCGAAAAAGAATAAGATAAAACCGACAGAGGTTTCTATTGGTTCTCATAAGAAAGTGATTTGGAGATGTGAGAAAGGACACGAGTGGGAAGCTGCCGTTAAGAGCAGAACGATAAATAGGACAGGCTGCCCGTATTGTTCCCATAATAAAGTGTTGGCAGGATTTAATGACCTTGCAACGCTTCTGCCGGATATAATGATTTGGCGACAACAGACAGTCAGCTTCTCAGTGAATGGGATTATGAACAGAATAAATTGAAGCCGACAGAAGTATCACGAACTTCAGCAAAGAGATCGTGGTGGAAATGCAGGCACGGTCATTCATGGAGTATGAAGATAAATGAAAGGACGATATTGAATAAAGGCTGCCGAATTTGTGAGCAAGAATATTTATCTCTATTTCCTGCTTTGGCTGTCAGCTATTATTCTAATAAGAAAGGCTTGAAAGCAGAACTTGGTTCTGACCGATTGCTTGGAGTTCCGCTTGAAACATACATACCTTCAGAAAAGTTGGCTATTGAGTCAGGAAGTGCTGACGAGAATATAGAAATAATGAAAGCATATATGTGTGAGCAACGAGGAATAAGACTGATTAAACTGCCGATGAAAGGCAGTATACTCTCCAATGGTTGCTGAGCCGCAGGAGTATCAGTATAATGCAGAGTATCCGATTGTTACAGGAGATATGGATGAAACTGTTATCATCACATACTCCCCCAAATATAAAGCCTACCAGCAAAAAATCCGTGAAGGACAGATTCAAAGAGCTATGAAAATGATGCAGTCTCCCGGAAAATCCAGAAAAGGTAAAAATCCCAATGATCCTGCCCGTTTCATCCAGAAAACTTCCGCATCATGAAATCAGAATTCGAAGCAAGACCTGTATTTGTGAGGCGGGAAGACAGAATCAGGGCTCACTTTTTAACCTGCCACATCAGCCTGCTGGTTTACCGCCTGTTAGAGAAAAAACTGGGTAAAGAGTTTACCTGCAGTAAGATTTTGGAAACCCTTAGGGGTCTGAATATGACACTGCTGTCTAAAGACAGTGGATATATACCTTCCTACAAACGTACAAAACTTACGGATGCCCTGCATAATGCGTTTGGCTTCCGAACAGACTACGAATTCATATCCAAATCTTCCATGAGGTCGATTATAAAAGAAACAAAACAGAAAAAATAGCACAAATCCAAAAATAGTACATATCGATGCAAGACAAAGAACAGCCACAACGCTGATAAAATACTGGCGTTATGGCTGTTTTACTATTTTCAAGTGTCAAAGATGGGATTATATCATACTTGGCTCTGTTTGTGTATGCAAAAAATAGGCCTAAACCGGGCTTGAACCGGGATTGGGTTGCGGAAAACGGAAAAAGGAAACTCTCTTGCGTCTGACGCAGAGGGGCTGTATTATTTTGATTGTATTTTGAACTTTGAACGTGAAAAATGCATAGAAGAATGGAGGGAAATGCAAAGAAATGCCAGTAATTGAAAAAAATGAACAAAAATATTTTCTTTAACAAATAAAAATGAAGCATATTGACATATATTGCAAATAATGATAATATAAATTTGCAAAAAATATTAAAAAGATTCATTTTGAATCGATATTAGAAAATACGTGCAAAAGAATGAATCAGCATGCAGAAAAACAAGGAGGAAAAAATGAAAACGAAAAGATTACTGGGATTATTTCCTTGATTGTCAGCAGGAGCTGGGAGTGAAATGTGTAGATCTGCTTGCTGCGCATCAGGGGTTGTGGCTTGATGATCATGGTTATCAGGATCCAGTGCCGATCAAGGAGAAACTGGATGATCACGGTCTGACATGTCCTGTATTTACACCGGAAAACTGTTCTTATGGCTATCAGTTTGCAGCAAAAGAACCGGAACTGAAGGAGCGCTGTTTCCGCTACTTCTCAAATGGAATTAAATTTGGGCACGAGCTGGGGGCAACGATCCTTGAAGCAAACTCGGGCTGGGGCTACTGGAATGAACCGGAAGAGGAAGGATTCAAGCGTTCAGTAGAAATGTTTCAGAGGCTGAGTGAAGTGGCGGCTGAAAATGATATGATGATTGCATGTGAGTCGCTGCGCCCACAGGAATCTTTGATAGGGTGGCGTATAGATCAGATCAAGCATTTGTTTGATGAGGTGAATCATCCGAACTTTAAGGTCATGATTGACCTGACAGCTATGTCTGTGGCAGGAGAAACCATTCAGCAGTGGTTTGATACTTTCGGGACTGAAAATATTATTCACAGTCATTTTCAGGATTGTAATCCTTATGGACATTTTGTGTGGGGAGATGGAAACCGTAATCTCAAACAAGATATTCTGGATATGCTGAATAATGGCTATACGGGAAAATTTACCTAGGAACTGACAGATGGAAAATATTTTGCAGATCCATTTTATCATGACAAGAGAAATATGCGCAATCTGAGAATGTATTTTGGATAAGAAAAAGGAGATATACAATGTCTGAGCTTTTAATGTCGCAATTGGCCGCGACAAATATGGTATATAAGAAATTTTCTTTTGATTATTTTCTGGATTCTATGGATCGGCTGGGGGTTCACAGACTGGAATTATATGGGTGCAGCCATCATTTCCATATGTATGACGGTGATCCCAATATGGCTGCCAATATGCGAAAAAAATTGTCAGCGCGGGGATTTAGTGTTGTTTCTCTGATGCCAGAGGAAAATACTTATGCAATTAATATTGCGGCACCGGAAGACAATATCCGAAATAAAACTGTAGAGCAGTATAAGAAATTTATTGAGGCAGCAGTGGAACTGGAGTGCCCACAGATGTTGCTTTGCCCTGGAAGACCTTACTGGGACAGGCCGTTGTCGGAAGGTTATAAGCATGGAAGAGATTCTGTGGAAAAGCTGACACGGCACGCGGAAAAGTATGGCATTACTTTGATGTATGAAAACCTGAATGAAAGAGAGTCTCCGTTAGCAACAACCAGATTTGACCAGTTTCGTGTGGTAAAAGATATTGATTCTCCTAATCTGAAGTGCTGCGTGGACACGGTTCCGGTAGCATACACAGGAGAAACGCTGGAACAGTATTTTGAAGTTTTGGGGGATAAACTGGCTCATATTCACCTGAACGATGGACGTCCATTTGGACATATGAAATGGGGAGATGGGTTCCAGAACCTCGATGAACATTTAAATGCGATGCGAAAATATAATTACAAAGGTACGATAACCATGGAAATGGCTAATGGTGCATATAGGCTGGATCCGGAGCCACATTACCGTGCAAATATTGAAACTCTCAGAAAGCATTTTGATGGAGGGGAACTTGTATGAGTATTATGAATAAAGAACAGATCAGCATTTTGACAGCGCCTTTTCTTCACCACACGTTTGCGTATGGCCTGGACTCAATTGAGGCAAATGGTTTCCGGTCTATAGAATTGTGGGGAGCATCTCCTCATTTCTGCCTGGATGATGATACACCTGAGGGCCATACTGCCCGGATCAGGGAGATCAACCAGATGCTTAAGGATCGAGGACTTAAAATGACTGTTTTCCATCCGGAACAGTGCAGACAATATCCGATTAATATTGCATCTCCTATTCCGTATGTGAGAAATTACAGTATTAATATGATGAAACAGTATTTGGAGGATACAGCTGCGTTTGAAACCGATAAAATGATGCTGCATCCCGGATGGGAATATGTGGACTCGCCATCGGAAGATAATTTTCTTCGACTTGTAGAATCGGTTCAGATATTGTCCGAAAAGGCAGAAGAATTGGGAATAGTGATGGTGATGGAAGAAATGTCTGCAGCTGATTCCTTATTTGCCAGAGATCTGAGCCATCTGGAAAAGTTAATTAAGTCTGTGAATTCTCCATGGGTTAAAGCCGGTCTTGATTTGATTCAGGCAGAGAATAATGCGGAGACGATCTCAGATTTTTGCAGCCGTCTGGGGCTTCCTGCCCATGTGCATTTTGCAGACCGAAAAGAAGGGTATGCAGCTTTGGGTAAAGGTGATTTTGCATTTGCAGGCCGTCTGGAGGAATTAGAGCAGCTTGGCTACAAGGATACTATTTCTTTGAGCCTGTGGGGAGCCGATTTCTATAAAGACCCGGATGAGGCTCTCAGAGCTTGTGCGGATTGGTTCCGCTTTCGGTCTTGAATGCCGATCTGCTGATTGCCAATGAAAGCGACATGGATCTGCTTATACGTCAAATGCTCAATATTGGTGAAGCAATGTATTATGCAGGTGCAGAGATCAGCCGTATAGAGGAGACTTTATACAGGCTGGGCAAAGCGTATGGTGCAGAGCACATGAATGTTTATGCGATTACATCCAGTATTCTTATAACAATGTAATTTCGGGGAATGGAAGCGGTTACTCAAAGTCGAAGAATCAGGCGGGATGCAATGGACTTGTCCAAATTGAACCATCTCTATCGCCTTTGCTGTGACTGCATCGATTCCCCGATACCTGTAGAAGCTCTGAAAGAAAAAATCCTTGTGATTTTGGATGAAAGACTGGATGATCTTACAAATGCTTTGGGAAAGGTTATTGCGGCATCGGCGCTTACGATTTTTTTTGGCGGTGGATTGGCTGATGCGCTGTGTTCCGGATTTGAGGCATGCTTCATTGTGTTAAGGTTAAGGAATGTGTAGCAGTACCAAAGAGCAAAAAGCTTTTACAATTTACTCTTGATGATGGTACAGGTGTAGATAGAACAATTCTTTCTGGTATTCATGCATATTATGAACCAGAAGAATTAGTTGGAAAGACACTTATTGCTATTACAAACCTTCCACCTAGAGCAATGATGGGAATTGAATCTTGCGGTATGTTACTTTCAGCAGTAAATAATCTTAAAGATTCAGAGGATGAAGAACTCCATCTTCTTATGGTGGATAACCATATTCCGGCAGGAGCAAAGTTGTATTAATAGAATAAGAGAACACGTTTAATAGGACTCCTAGAAATAGGAGTCTATTTTTTGCCTTATTTAAAAATGAGTATATGTGCAGATGTTCTTGATATATATCAAGAAATAATTGAAAAAGAATGAGAATCATGATATACTTGCATTAGTTGCAAAAGCAAATTTAAGAGAGGTGAATTATGAGCACTGAATCCCTAATATGTTATAACCGCCTTTGGAAATTGATGGTGGATAAGAATATAAATAAGACTCAGCTAAAAGACATAGCACATATTAGCACAAATGCAGTTGCTAAAATGAGTAAGAACGAATATGTTTCATTAGATACGATTGTTAAAATATGCTATGCATTAGACTGTGGAATAGAAGATGTTATTGAAGTGGTCATAGAAAGGCAGGAAAACCAATAGATGCAGGGAATTGACTTTGACGAAATACCAATTAATCGAGAAGAAATATCACAAAGTAAGTTGAATATAGAAAATAAAACGCGGTCAAATTTGTTTAACTGGAATGGACAGTTTTAGCCTCAGTTTATTGAGGCGTTCTAAAGTTCACATTAAATGATGGAACTGACAAGAAACGCACGATTTTAAGCGGTATTCATGAGTACTATGAGCCGGAACAGCTTGTTGGAAAGACATGCGTAGCGATCACAAATCTTCCTACCAGAATGATGATGGGAATCCCATCAGAAGGAATGTTGATTTCAGCAGTGTATGAGTATGACGGACACGAAGGATTGAATCTGCTTATGTTAGATGACGCAATTCCTGCTGGGGCTAAGCTGTATTAAGAAAGTAAATGCATGTATTTTACGACAAATGATGAGCTATGATATAGTAAAAAATATTTCTAAACTTAAAAAACAGGTTGCTAAATTCAGAGAAACTGTATATACTAAAGATAGAAGTAAATGTTTGCCGCTTGCTGATGGTGCGGGGTATAAATAATTCAGTTCGTAAATGAAGCCACTTGCTATACAGGTGGGATAAAAATAGTATAGTTTGTAAATGTTCCCCATCAGTGAATGCTGATGGGGAATTTTATCACATAGGAAAGGTTATTTATGGAGATACAACAGGGATATTCGTATCATATCAAGGATGAATTTTTTGACTTGGTTCAGGATAAATATTTGATGAGTAATAAGGAACAGGGGAACTATCGTCCTCATTACTATGCAATTCAGGATAGAAAAAATCCAAAATTGTATTGGATGATACCAATTAGCTCACAAGCTGAGAAATACAAGGAAATCGTTGAAAAGAAAAAGAAACGATATGGTAAATGCAATACGATAGTGATTGGATTATTTGCAGGGAAAGAAAATGCTTTTTTGATACAGAATACATTTCCTGTTATTGAAAAATATTTTGACCATGTTCATACGATTCAGGAACAGCCTGTAACGATACATAAAAAGTTGGATAAGGTACTTGTTGAAAATCTGAATGAAGTACTGGCTATGTATAATCGTGGAATAAAATTGACTTTTACGGGTATTAAAGCGATTAGGAATATTATGGAAGAAGAACTTGGAAAATAGAGAGGACACCATTGCTTATGCAAATGTAAGTAATGGTGTCCTTTTGTATGAGCAATGTTTATAAACCCACTGTAATTCCAACAAGAAAGGATTCCTCACCGGGAACAAGATCAAGATCACCGCCATGGCTTTCAATGATTTTTCGGACAGAGGAAAGCCCGATTCCATGATCAGCAGATGTACCCTTTCGGGAGAGAAATGTTTTTCCCTCTTGCAAGGCCAGACCGTCGTAAGTGTTTTCAATCTTCAAAAAGTACATATTGCCTCTGGTTTCGCCTGCAATGAAAACGCGGCGCACCCCTTGCTTTTGGCGGCTGCACGCCTCAACGGCATTGTCCAAAAGATTGCCCAGCACCGTACACAGTTCCACATCGGTAAGCGGCATATGATCGGGAAGATCGAGCCGCACCTGAAATTCTGTCCCTTGTGTCTGCGCCATGCCGTAGTAGTATTCAATCAGTGCATTTACGACGGGATTTTTGCAGAACTGGGCAGGGGAGTGACCCGATGATGCAGCAACCTGTTCCTCTACCTGTAACAGGAAGGAGCAGATCTCCGTCTGCCCACGTTCAGAGGCCATGCGGTCTATGGTGCGCAGATGGTGTTTGATGTCGTGGATCAGCCTTCTGTTTTCTGCCGCTGCTTCAGAAACCTGACGGCTGTATTCGGTCTGCATAGAAAGCTGACGGATGACCTGCTTGCGTTCTTCCTGGAAAATCAGGCTGTTTCCATATCCTTCTATCACATCGCGCCAGAGGGAATAACCGATGGCTGCTGCTATGAAAAAGCTGCCCCATTCCAAAAACCAACCGCCGATAACCGGCTCATAAACCGGCAGAAGGCGATCCCATATAAAGGCGCAGGTTGCGGCTGCCGCAGCATAGAAGATCGGCCTGCTCCGTTTTTCTCCTCTGTGAATGGCAAGCACAGCGATGATAAGCAGATAGAGCGCAGATGCCGCCTTATAACAAAAGACCGATGCAGAGAAAAAGCGAATGGCTCCAAGGGAGAGATGGGAAGCCATCATGCCATACACAAACGCATATACCAGAAAAGCAGCGCCCACCCCATTACTGATGGCCGCAGGCAGGAAGCCCGGTCTGCATATCCGGTTTTGCAGAACTACGATCAGCCAGGTAACCAGATAGATACAGAACAGTTCAATCGTGTACCAGGGGAATACGGGAACCGCAGCCAGCATATGAAGCACAGGATAGGATGACAGGCCGCACATGGCAAGGCAGATCAGTCCGAACAGGAATGTATTTTTCTGTTTCATCCGGCGGCTGAAATAAAAGGACAGCAGCGCACAGACAAAGGTAACTGTACAGCTGAACAGGCAGAATGCAAACCGGATTCCTCTGGTTGTATTGACCGCCAGCATCGTTCCGAAAGCAGGCGGATAGACAATTCCTCCGTAAAAGTGGTCATAGTTGCTGACCGCTATGGTGAGTGTGACCGGTTTTCCGCCATGAAAAGTGACCATGCGGTTTTGAACCAATGGTGTCCCCTGTGCCGGTTCCCCCATTTGCAGGATCAGGTCATGATCCAGATAAAGGTTGTAAGCAGAAAACACTTCTGGGATTTCCAGCGCATATGTTTCCTTCCGTTCCGGCAGAAAGAATGTCATCTGATAAGTCCCGCAGCCATAGGGAGAAGGGTTTGCAGGGCTGGAGAAATTGGTCTGCTCTCCGATGGAAAGGTAGCGCATATAATGGCTTTCATCCCGTATTTCTTCCGGGGTCAAAAGCGCGTCAGGATAAAATGCCCAGCCGGATACCAGAAAGCGCACCGGTGACTTTTGAAGTTCTTCCTCAGAAAGCGCCAGAATCCCATTTGCCGCCTGGATTGTGTTCTGGCTATATTTATTATTGAACTGATACAGGCCAAGAAAAAACAGGGATGAGCACAGGCAGACCATACATAAGGCAGCATATTTTTTTACCGCAGAAGATACCATCTTATTTTCGCCTCCTCCTTAGGAAAAACACACCGGCAGACAGAAGAAGCAGACAGGTCGGAATCAAAAGGAGTATGGGCGACCGGCTATGCTCTGTGTCGGCGGCCTGTGCCAGGGAAACGGCATCTTCCTTTCCCACAATGGTGTATGCCCCTGTATGGCTGATCTGAAAGGAGACGGCTTTTGCCGCATCGTCATAACCGGTCATGGGAATTTCCACGCCGCTTTCATCACAGAGGAACCATGTGCCGGCTGCCGGGTCATTTGGACAGGGCAGCATGACAGAAACATCCGGCAGGGAGCTGAGCGCAGTTCCATTGATGGAAAACGAAAAAGAAAAACCGCCGTCCGTATCCTTTTGGATGATGACTTCAATCTGATCTTCGTTTTGGATGCCCTCCGGCAAGGCGTCTTTTGGTATGTTGATAGTGATTCCCTGTTTGGAAAAGACGGCTCTTTGCTCCCCTGTTTGCAGCATCATCAAAAAGCGCGTGCCGGAAATCCGGTCGGTGGTTTCATCGAAGAACTCTGAAAAATCAGGGCTTTTGGAATCCGCATCTTCCTCTGTATCACCGTTTGCCTGTTCCGATGGGAAATCGTCTTTATCTATATCTATGGAATCATCCTTTCCCTCCCAGGATGGCTCGGAAGACTTGTGGGATGGTTCATGATCCGCAGGATCATTTTCTTCACTGACAGGTGGTGTTTTTTCAGAATCGTTGGAATCCACTCTGCCGCCATTTGTTGCAGGCGGTTTTGGAGGCTTTGTGGAGGGCCTGTCTGCGAAACCGTCATCCTGATCGTCGGTATCTTCAGGAGGCGGTTGAATGATGGTATCGGGAGGATTTCCGCCTGCATCCCCTCCATCCCGGTCGCCTTCATGATACCCTTCAAGGACAATTCCATCTGCGTAGGTAAAGGACAGGATGCCGGTCTGTCCGCCGTCATAATCCACCTGAAGGCGGTAACTGCTGCCCGGCATCAGCAGACGGGTAGCAATCGAGAGCATTTCCTGACCCACATAAACGCCACTTTCCAGACGGTTCCATGAACCGCTGTTTTCGGACAGCCATATACTGACCTTGTCCAGATTCCCCGGAGGTGTAACCCAGGGAAAATAAAGGCTTCCTCTGCGAACCAGGAAGCAGTTGATGTCTGGGCTGCCCGGAGCCTGAACAGAAACAGGAATTGAAATTTCAGGGAAATCGACACGATCCGCAAATATGGTATTTTCCGGTGCAGTCAGCCTTCCTGCTGCATGGTACAGTCCCACAGTATTCAAATCAATACCAGAAAAATCCCATTCCACCACAGCGGTGTAGCTGGTTCCATTTTCCGCATAGCATTCCAGATAGTAAGGGGAAAAGGCAAACAAATTTTCCAGCGTTTCGGTTTCGCTGCCCTCTTGAACCGCAAACGCGTCCGTATAAGGATACCATTGCTCTATGGAGGTGATGACAGCAGGCGACATTTCTTTCACCCGGACGGAAATCTGAAGCTCCTGCAAGACAGCTTCACCAAAGGCATACCCCTCCGGCAGTTCAATCCGGCCTGCTGCGGTATATTTGCCTGGAGTGGTCTGGTCAATGTCCGAAAAATCCCATGCGACAGAAAATGTTTCCTGCCGGATTTCTTCACCTGCTGTTACCGTGGCGCGGACGGTTTGATACCGAAGGGCCAGCTGATAAATTTCCTCCAGGTCATCATCAGACGGTGTGGTTCTAAGGGGCAGGGTGAAATCTGGCAGGGAGAGCAGTTCGTCTTCCTTTTGTATTTCTGTGACAAGGACGAGGAATACTTCTTCCGATGCTTCCGGGGTTTTGCTCTCCAGTGTCCCTGGAGTCTCGCTTTCTAAATCCGGCAAAATCTCCCTTCTTTCATCGGCATTGGATGGGGTTGCAGTTTCGGCGGCAAATGCTGGGATACTGCAGGTGAAGCAGAGGAGACAGGCCAGACAGCCCTCCAGAATACGCCTGTGCATTTGCTTCATTCTCATACGATACCCCCCATTCCAGAGAAAACATATTGACGGTAGGTTTCCCGCAGCTGTTTTCCATTGCGGAGGGCAATCGGAAGTTCCTCCCCGTTTATCAAACGGAAGGTCTGACTGTCAACCTGGCTGATGTAATCCATGTTGATTAAAATGCCCCGGTAGCAGGGCAAAAAACGCTTGTCCTTCTGCAATGCGGCAGTAACCTCCTGAAAGCCTCCGCTTACCGGTATCACGCGTTCTGCCGTATGAATCCGTGTCATACGGTTTTGATAATCTATGTATAGAATCTTCTCTGTGGGAAGTTCCAGCTTTTGACGGTCAGCCATAACCGAAAGTGTCATCACTTCATAGGGCGGTTTTAGCTGGCACAGCTCCATCGCTTCTTCAAAATCTGCCTGATGGAGCGAAAGCGGCTTCAGCAGATAATAGCTGGCGGACAGGCTGTACCCCATCCGGGCATAATCTTCTGTAATGGTCAGAAAAACAATCTTACAAAGCCTGTTTTTCTGGCGCAGCCTTCTGGCGGCCTCTATTCCATCCATGTTCTCCATATAGATGTCCATAAAGACAAGCTGAAAATTGACCTGGGCGGCAGCTTTCAGAAAATTCTCTCCGTCCTCAAATTCTGTCAGCGTATAGTCCAGCTGATGCTTTTTCATATAATTTTCCAGGCAGACAGACAGTTCTTCTCTGTCCTCTGCTCTGTCATCCACAATCGCAATCTGCATCGTGCCATCTCCTTTGCACAATAATCCAATATTAGTATAACATAAAACCGCAGGAAAAAACTTGCGTCTTAAACAGGAAACCTGCGTCTTAAACAAAGTCGGTTGCATTTCCCTTGACAAGATGCTACTCTAATTATACTACCAGACTTTCCGATGAGAAGGTCTGGTTTTTTTATGTCATAGGAACGTCCTATGACATAAAAACGCTCCGCGGGATGCGCACTCGCGCGAAGAAGAAACATGTCGCAAGCGACCGCGCTCGGCGCGAGAATGTGCCAAGGCACATTCTTTCTTGTTTTTCTTTTCAGGAAAGGAGGCTCAGCATGAAAATCGCACTTTGTACGGAATTAAGGAATGCAGAATGGTTTGAGAGCAGGCTGCGCTCCCTTTTTGCTGGGGACGGACAGCTTGTCATCGACGAGCTATGGAATGAGAAGCAGCTATCTCAGGCACTGCGGCGGAGCCGATATCATGCGGTTGTCATCGCCATGACCGGGGCAAGGGGATTGGAGGCTGCCATTCAGGCAAAGCAGCTGGCACCGGAAATACCGCTTGTCTGGTGGAGCGATGATAAAAACTTCGCCCTGATCGCATATCACCTGCGTATCCCTGCGTTCCTTTCGGCAGACTGCTCCGATCAGGAGCTATATGAGGCGATAAAACCCATCACAAAATGGAGGTGCGAAAATGCGAATTGCGCTGTGCAGTTATAGTCAGAAGGAGAAAGAAACGGCGTTACTGATGAAGCTTGGCAAAGTAGACCGCTTTGACAATGGCGTATTCTGCGTCTATGCCATGCAGCGGGATGGACCTTATGATGCTGTGGTGGTCATGGAGGACGGAGCCAGGGGAATGAATTTCTGCATGAGCATACGAGGGTACAGCAAGGATGTCCCGCTCCTGTGGATCAGCGACCAGGCAGAATTTGAACCCCAAAGCCGCAGGATGCAGGCGGACACCTTTTTGGTAAAGCCTGTGACAGAATATCAGCTGCGGGAGGCGGTATCCCAGCTGCTTCAGAAAACAACGAGAAGGAACGAACCGCGTGAGGAGGATGAATAAATGATATGGAAATGGAAACGGCCGGCCGCATTTTTACTGGCGGCGGCAATGATTTTTACGATGCCGGGAGTTCCGGCATCTGCGGTGGAAGCGGGTGTATCCGCCGTCCATACGGGGTTGTGCAAGCATCACCCGGAACATACAGAGGACTGCGGATATACGGAAGGAACCGAAGGGGCAGCCTGTAAACATGAGCATACTGAGGATTGCTACACCCTTGTGGAGAAGTGTATCCATAAACATGACGAAAGCTGTTACCCTGTTTTGGAAGGCAGCGTATCAGAAAATACGGCGACCTCATCTGAAGTAGAGGAGGTCCAGCCGACCGAGTGTACCCATAAATGCAGTGAGGAAAGCGGCTGTATCACAAAAAAATTAAGCTGTCCCCATGAGCATGACGAAAGCTGCGGCTACATCCCGGCCACAGAGGGGACGCCTTGCGGGTATATCTGTGAGCAGTGTAATTCTCAGGACAGTGGGCTTGTTCCCGGCGTGTCCGGGAATGCTCCGGCGGAGTGCATCTGCGAAATCCGCTGTGAGAAAGAGGCGGTCAATTCCGACTGTCCGGTCTGCTCTGCGGAAGATGCGGATCTCTCTGCCTGCAAGGGAACAGAGCAGGCAACGCCCCTGATGGCAGCTGCGGCAGACGATGGAACCATCTCCGGCAATGTTACCTGGGACAACCGGACCATAACTACCCCGGTGACGTTGAAGGGCGACACAACAATCACGCTGAGAGGCGAGAATTCCATTACAATTTCCGATACTGCTGAGGTCTCCGCTCTGGAAATGAATTATCGTAGTCTGACCATTCAGGGAAGCGGCAGTCTGACGGTCATTGTTCCTAAAGGGAAATATGGTATTGCGGATAGCAATTACGGCGACACCGCCGGCGGGACGCTTACCATAAAAGGCGGGGCAAAGATAACCACCAACGGCGGTTCGTTCGGCTTGAGCGCTAAAACCATCGTGATTGAGAATGGAACGCTGAATCTAAAAAATTCCGGTTACGGTATTGACACTGAATCCCTGACCATGAGCGGAGGAACCCTTTACGCCACCGGAAAATATGGTGCGATTTCGAATAGTCCACATGGAAAGACCCGAAACATTGACAGCAACCTGACCGTTCTGTATTCGGACAAACAGAATGCAAACACAGACGATATGTCGGTCGGCACAGCGGCCGATACGACAAGAGAAGGGGACGTCAAGACCATCTACATCGCCAAGATGGCGCCCCGAGCAAGCCTGACCGTCGGCGCGCAGCAGGGAACCATACAGGAAAGCTTAGGCCGTCAGACGGCGACCTTCTCCGTGACCGGCAGCAAGGTCCAGATGAATACCCTGAACGTGGAATGGGTGGGCGAGCACACCGGTCTGGCGTTCCAAAAGTCCGATAACGGCGCGACCATCACCGTTACCGCCGACAACACCGTCAAGGAGGGCCGCTATAAGCTGAAGCTGACCGCAGACGGCGTAGAAGGAACCAATCCTAACAAGGCGACCGCCACCGCAACGGTCACCGTCGCCGCCGCGCCCAAAAACCCCATTACCATAAGAACGCAGCCGCAGGTCAGCTATAAGAAAGGCGATGGGCAATTTAAGGCGGATGTCTGGGTAAGGGCCCAGCTGGACCGCGGTACGAATGGTAATATCACCTATCAGTGGTATGTGAACGGAAAGGAATTTAAAGGCACAGGCAGCGGCAGCAATAGAATCACCCTGACCCAATCCGACCTGGCCACAACGGAGAGCAAGGACTGGGAGTACAGCGGCCAGGTCTACTGCAAGCTGTCCTATCAGAGCTATACCGTAAAGACAGACACGGTCGCCGTTACCTTTAACACCTGCCCCCATGAAAGATACACCCACGACGGCAAATGCCAACGGTGCGGCGAACCGTGTAGCGAGGATGTGCTCTTTATTGACGAAGATGGTATCCCCTATTCGTTTGAACGCAATAACGATGGCTCTCAGGTTGGGGGCATTCTGGTCTCCGGCGGAACCTTTTATTTTGTGCGGGATACTGACGTAATCTTGAGAGCGGGGACAACGGGAGACGATGGGACGAACAAAAAGGACCTTACGCTGGACCTGCAGGGCCACAAGGTCAAGGCGCTGGATTTGCAAAATTGCCCGTACAACAGCGTCACCATCAAAAACGGCACGATAGAGAGCAGAGGAGAGGTCATTACCACCAAAGGCCCCACGGTATTGATATTAGACAGCGTTACAACAACATACGGGAATGTCGTTAGTAACCTGGTTACCCTGACGGTAAAGGGCAACTGCGTGTTTGAGCGTCAGGTGAATTTCCTCGGGAAAACCCAGCTCCAGGGCGGCACGTTCCAAGGTGGAATCAATGTAGCACTTGGTGAGGAGGCCCTGGCTCTGCTGGCGGACGGATATGCCTTTGCAGACGCTGATAGCGACGAAATTTTGAACGTTTCCCATGTAGATATTCCGGATAGAATGGTCAAGGTGGTCGCGCATACCGACCAATATCATAACGGCAAATGCGCCTGCGGCAGAATCTGCGACCATGCGGGCAAGGTGGACAGCGCCGGTTACTGCACCCGCTGCCAGATGCTGGTGGAGGCATTTGAAACCGGCGGCACACGATACACCAGTCTGGAAAACGCGCTGGCTGCCGCGCAGAACGGTGACACTATCACGCTGCGGGGGCCTTTGGACATCGAGAACGCAGACCCCATCGAGGTCAGCAAAAATATTATACTGAACCTGAATGGACACACCCTGAGCAAATCCCGTGAGGAGGCGCTTCTTTGTATCCTCGGCTCCAATGTAGTCATAGCGAACGGCACAGTGCAAAACACCTATCCCAACAAACCCCATCATGCGGTGGAGGTTGGAAAACTTAAACAGACAGGCGCAAAGCTGACGCTGGACAATGTCATTCTGAAGGGCAGTATGGACGGCGGAACTGGTTCCCGTGGACATGGGCTTTTCATTTGTACCGGGAACGAAGCCGTGGTAATGAGCGGCAAGGTCATCGGCGGCATCTACACGGAGGGAGCGCTGACCATGTCCGGCGGCAGCGCGGCTCAGCTGGAATTGGGACTTCTTGACAATATTTCAGTGACCCTGTCCGGCGGCTCCTTTGACAGCATCCAAATCGGGAATGACGCAGATTACCAGTCCCTGCTGGCAGGGGGCTATGCCTATCAGAAGCAAGGCGGCGCATTGCTCAAGCTGTCGGAGATGAAGGAGAATACCGCCGTAACCGTTGTGAAGTGCAGCCACCCGGATGACCCTTCCGGCGGGAAGGTTTGCCCCTACTGCGGCTGTGCCGCTGAGGTGACAAAGCCGGACGGCAGCATTTCCTACCATCTGACGGCAGATGACGCCATCGCCGCAGCCGGCGGCGGTACGGTGAAGCTGCTGGCAAATGCAGGCGAGATCACCATCGGCAGCCCGCTCAAGCTGGATCTGAACGGTAAGACGGCGGCAAAACTGACCGTCACCGGAGATGTCACGCTGGCATCCCTGCTGCCGGAGGGTTACGTGTTTAAGAGCGGCAGTACCTGGATCAGCGACCTTAGCAGTACGGAGCTGACCAATGTTTCTATGGCCAAGATCCCCATCAAGAGCATGAACTATCCCACCGAGATGAGCATGACTTATGGCGGTGCGGGGACACTTCTTGTCAATGTAACGAAGGAAACCGGCACAGGCGCTGTAAGCTTCCAGTGGTACAAGGTGGAGGACGGCAAGGCCACAGTGGTCGGCAGTGCGACAACAAGGAATCAATTTGATCTTTCTGCGCTAAAGCTGTCCGCAGGCCAGCACACCTTCCGCTTTTTGGCCACCTGCGACGGCTACGAGAAGATGAGCGAGGATATTGCTGTGACGGTACAAAAGGCCAACATCAGCGCAAGCCTCATCACGCCGCCCATAGCGCAGGAAAACCTGACCTATACCGGCCAGGAGCAGGCGCTGATTACCGCAGGTAGCGTGACGAAGTATGGCACTATGCAGTACAGCCTGACCGAGAACGGTACATACAGCCAGGTCATCCCTGCCGGCACCGATGCCGGAACGTATACCGTGTGGTATCGGGTGATTGGCGATGCAAACCACAATGATACCGCACCCGCCAGCGTGGAGGTCAGCATTGGAAAGAAACCGCTGACGATCAGCGGGGTAACGGCTGTGTCCAAGCCCTATGATGGCACGACAGACGCAGGCATTACCAGCGTAACCTTCGACGGCATGAACTTGAACCGAGGCACAGACTACACCGTGACCGCCAGCTTTGACGATGCCAGTGTGGGCAACGGCAAGAACGTCACTGCCACAGTGACCTTGACGGGGCAGGCCGCGAAGAATTACGCCCTGGAGCAGAGCAGCTTCCCTACGACTGGCAGCATCATCAAGGCCGCTGCGCCTGACTTCACCAAGGAAACCGCGCTGACCATTGTAAACGGCCACGAAAAGACCTACACTGTGACGCTCCCCGCCCTGCCCAAGCTGGAAACGCCCAAAGAGTACGGTGCACCCACCTATGAGATCGTCGAAATCAAACTCAATGACGGCTACTACACCAGCGGCGCGAAGGTGGAAAACGGCAAGCTGACCCTGCCGATTCAGAAAAATGACGTGGAAACCACCGGCTCTGTGGGCACAGTGACCGTAGTGATCAAGAGCACGAACTATAAGGACATCACGCTGACCGTCAATGTTAATGCGACCAACAAGCTTGTCCCCACTGTTACGGCACCTACGGTCAATACACTGACCTACAATGGTGCAGAACAGGCTCTGGTTACAGCGGGCAAGACCACTGGCGGCACAATGCTCTACCGGCTTGGCGATTCTGAGTGGAGTGAGCAGCTCCCCACAGCGAAAAATGCCGGGGAATACACTGTTTGGTATAAGGTTCAGGGAAACGCAGAGTACGCAGATGTGGCAGAACAGAACGTGACTGTGACCGTAGCGAAAAAGTCAGTTACCGTTACGGCGCTTGATAAGAGCGCCTACACCGGCAGCGCCGCGCCCGATCTGAGCAGCCCGGAAGCAGATAAGGATTACAAGGTGGAAGGTCTGGTTGGTGCAGATACCCTGAGCGGCACGGTAACGCTGGACTACGCACAGACACCGGATATGAGCAAAACCGGCAAAACTGCGATCAACATTACTGGTACGCTGTCAAATGACAATTATGCGATCACCTATGTTTCTGGAACGTTGACTGTTTCCAAGCAATCTTCCAGCGACGGCGGTTCCTCCTCTGGTGGTTCGGGCAGCGGTGGAGGCTCATCCTCCGGCGGTTCTAACGGTTCCGGAAGCAATGATAACACCAACCAGCCGGAGGACAAGCCTCAAGCCCCTGTCACCGGTGAAACCAAACCCATACAGCCGGATAAAAACGGCAATGCGGCAGTGGATAACAGCTCTGTCCAGTCCGCCATCGACAAGGCCAAACAGGATGCGAAAAAGAACGGCACCACAGAGAAAGGGATTGGCGTTACGGTTCCCATCACCCCGGCGGCAGGCCAGACCTCTTTTAACGTGACCATCAAGGCGCAGACACTGGATCTGCTGGTTAAAGAAAACGTCCGGCAGTTTACCGTAGCAACAGACCATCTGGTTTCGGTTAATATCGGCCTGGATACTCTGAAGCAGCTGGATACCGCCTCCGCTGGCGGGGACATCATTCTCCGGGCAGATAAGGTGGATGCACTGCGTTCCACTGAGGCCAAAGCCACCATCGGCACAAGACCGACCTATGACCTGTCGCTGGTCTACCTCTCCGGCGGCAAAGAAACACCGATTGCCAACTTAAATGGTCACACTATATCGGTGCGTTTGCCCTACACACCGGCAAAGGGTGAGCAGACAGGTAATCTCTATGCAGTCTATGTAGATGACGCTGGCAAGGTGGAATGGATCACCAAATCCAGTTACAATGCCAGCCTGAAAGCGGTGGTTTTTGAAACCGGTCATTTCAGCGTTTACGGCGTGGGCTACAAGAACCCTGCCCCGGCCTTTACCGATATTACCGGCCACTGGGCAGCAGATAACATCCTCTTTGCAGCCAGCCGGGGACTGCTCTCCGGCACCAGCGACACCACCTTTAGCCCGGACACCGGCATGACCAGAGGAATGTTTGTGACAGCTCTGGGGCGGTTGGCGGGCATCAACCCGGACAGTTACCAGACCGGGAAATTCACCGATGTGAAAGCCGACGCTTACTATGCCCCCTATGTGAACTGGGCGGCGCAGACCGGCATTGTGGAGGGCGTTACCGCCACCACCTTTGCACCGGACACCAACATCAACCGGGAACAGATGGCGGTGATTATGAAAAATTACGCTGCAAAGCTGGGCTATGACCTGCCCCAGACCTTGAAGGCTGTGACCTTTGCGGACAACACACAGATCAGCAGCTGGGCGAAGGATGCGGTCAAGTCCATGCAGCAGGCGGGCATCCTGACCGGGAAGAATGAAAATAAGTTTGACCCCAAGGGAACCGCCACCCGCGCTGAGGTCGCCACGGTTTTGCGGCGGTTTGTGGAAATCGTCATTGACCCGCAGGCCGCAAACGGCTGGCAGCAGAATGACAGCGGACAGTGGAACTATTACAGAAACGGGGAGTCAGTGAAGGGCTGGCTCTCCGAGGATCAGAAGTGGTACTGGCTGGACAAGGTCACCGGAATGATGTTTGCCGGAGGCTGGAAGCAGATTGATGGTAAGTGGTACTACTTCTATGCAGACGGGACGATGGCGGTGAATACCGCATCCGACAGATGAAAAATGAACCCGTAATGTAATGCAAAAATAATATCAATAAAGAGGGATGTGAACAATATGGGCAAGTTTCTGGTACTGTCGCTTACCGACCATGAAGAATATATACTCAGTAGAATTATGGAGATTATTGCGGTCGAGCCAGGATTTGACCATATTGTGACATCCCATCCTTGCAACACTCTTGTTTTTCCGGGCTTGGAGCTTCGGCTGAAGGAGAGAACAGCATACCGAAACGGTGAGTTGATTTCTATGACTCGTCGGGAATTTGCAACATTGGTATACTTGGCAAAACATCCATCCTGGGTATTTTCTGCCGGACAGATCTATGAAGAAGTATGGGGAGGATGGTGAAAATTGCGGAACGGCTGTTGCCTTCGTACCGAAAATCAATGCGAATCCGGTGTATAACGGAGGGTGAAGCCTGCTATATGTATGTAGCAATCATTATGATAACATAAAAGGCACGGCATAAAGCAATCTGATGTAAAATCTATCAGAATAATTTATGCCGTGTCTCTTTTTAATTTGATTGAAAAACGGCACACCGCATTCTCATTACTTTAGCCTGCAAATAAAAAGTCAAGACTTAATGGGAAAAAAAATATAAAATTTTACATGGTTAAAATTAGGCACTAAAATAAGACCACCACAAGC
>NZ_QUFH01000029.1:0-909 GCF_003478415.1 Clostridium sp. AF27-5AA | reverse complement strand
CCCTCAATGTATGCCACTACCTGATCCCTGCTTCGGTCACTTACGGTGACTGCACAATACGATGGATTCCACAAATGTCCTCCCCACAGCTCCTGTTTTAATTCCGGATGCGAAAGAAACAACTGACGTGCCAGATTCCCTTTCATAATCTTTATCATGTCTGATATAAAAAATTGCGGTTTGCAATCCAGAAGTAAATGAATATGATCTGGCATAACCTCCATCGCCAGAATCTTAAATTTGTATTCCTCCGCAAGCCCATACAACATTTTTTTACATTCTGCGTCTATCCCATTTTTCAGGACCTGTTTTCGATATTTCGTGCACCAGACAAGATGATATTGCAAAGAATACACATATCCTCTACCATATGAAAGTGTATTTCTCTTAATAGTAAATATATCTTTTTCCATGTTTATATTATACCATATGCCCCCACACTTGGCAAACGCTAGTTCTGTATCTTGATAAAAAATTTGGCGCACCTAACTCATCACTACTACAATATACTTATGGGTAATCCCCTTACATCCAGTAAGGATTTATCCATCTCATTACTTAAACTGTTAGAATGTAGGATGCAATGGTATATCGACTTCATCACTAGGACTTAGCGTCCGTACTTTAGACTGATAACCAGCTCCTCATTCACAGTGTTCGTTTTATGCAGGTTGAATCACATTAAGTGCATTCGTGTCACACACAGTAGTTTGAGCAGGTAATGAGTAAATCTGGTATTTATCCATTGTAATATTTTTAAGGAGTGACAAATTTATGAACGCAGTAGGTATTGATGTTTCAAAAGGTAAAAGCATGGTTACAATTCTAAGACCATTTGGTGAGATTGTACCCTCTCCTTTTGAGATCAAGCACACATCCAGTGATATCCTTTCACTAATTAAACTTATT
>NZ_QUFH01000028.1:0-1224 GCF_003478415.1 Clostridium sp. AF27-5AA | reverse complement strand
CCTCTCCTTTTGAGATCAAGCACACATCCAGTGATATCCTTTCACTAATTAAACTTATTCACTCTATCGAAGGTGAATCACGAATTGTAATGGAGCACACCGGACACTATTACGAAGTACTTGCTCAGCAATTTTCAGCAGCTGGTCTGTTTGTCAGTGCTGTTAATCCTAAGCTAGTCAAAAACTTTAATAATGACTCTCTTCGCAAAGTTAAATCTGACAAAGCTGATTCCATCAAGATCGCCCGCTATGCTCTTGACAAATGGCAAAATCTTAAACCATATAGTATTGTGGATGAATTGCGCACACAACTAAAGGCCATGAATCGTCAGTTTCATTTCTATGTGAAACAAAAAACGGCTATGAAAAATAATCTTATTAATCTCATTGACCAGACATACCCAAATGCAAATACTTATTTTAATAGTCCACCCCGCAGTGATGGCTCCCAAAAATGGGTTGATTTTGTCTATACGTATTGGCATGTAGATTGCGTTCGTAAAATGTCTCTAAATTCTTTTGTTAAACACTATCAAAACTGGTGCAAGCAAAAAAAATATATCTTCAATAAATCAAAAGCCGAAGAAATTTATACCCAGTCAACGGAACTTGTCCCGGTATTTCCAAAAAACGAAATAACCAAACGCATCATTAGACAAGCTATCGCTCAGCTTAACAGCACTTCCGCTACCGTCGAAACAATACGCATTCTCATGAATGAAACCGCCTCAAAACTTCCAGAGTACCCGATTGTTATGCAGTTTAAAGGGATTGGTCCATCTTTTGGTCCACAGCTTATGGCTGAGAGCGGTGATATAACCAGATTTACACATAAAGGAGCCCTTACTGCTTTCGCCGGGGTAGATCCTGGCGTAAACGAGTCTGGCTCCTATGCACAAAAAAGTGTTCCAACATCCAAACGTGGGTCTTCAAATTTAAGAAAGACTCTTTTTCAAGTAATGGATGTTCTTATTAAAACAATGCCGCAAGATGATCCTGTATATCAATTCATGGACAGAAAACGTGCCCAGGGTAAACCGTACTATGTTTACATGACTGCAGGCGCTAATAAATTTCTCAGAATCTATTATGGACGAGTGAAGGAATATCTCTGTATTCTTTCTGAGTCAAGCTAATTCAAAACTTTTATTTGCAGACCAGCACTGCTTGTGGTGGTCTTATTTTAGTGCCTAATTTTAACCATGTAAAATTTTATATTTTTTT
>NZ_QUFH01000027.1:0-1228 GCF_003478415.1 Clostridium sp. AF27-5AA | reverse complement strand
TTATCAAAAAATTGAATCTGTTACGGAAGATGCAACAAAAGTAAAAGTAGGACTGGAAGCCACTGGACACTATAGTTACAATCTTCTCGGATATCTCATTGATAAAGGTTTGGCCGCCTATGTTATCAATCCGTTACATACCAATCTGTACAGAAAAAGTCTAAGCCTTAGACAGACGAAAACGGATAAAGTAGATGCCCGCACGATTGCTTCCATGCTCATGTCTGATGTGAACTTAAAGTCCTACTCAGACATATCTTACCATAACGAAGAGCTAAAGTCATTAACTCGTTATCGTTTTGATAAAGTAAAAGAACGTGCCAAGCTAAAGTCTTCCGTCTCAAGACTTGTCTGTATCTTATTCCCTGAATTAGAAAAGCTTGTGCCAACACTTCATATGGCATCTGTTTATTCAATGCTTTCTGAATTTCCCGGTGCTAAGCACGTAGCCAGCGCACATCTTACCAGACTTACAAATCTTCTTTCGGAAGCTTCAAAAGGTCGATATAGTAAAGATACTGCCATTACTTTCAGAGAAGCTGCAAGGGCTTCTATTGGCTCAAATATGCCAGCTAAATCACTTGAACTAAAACACACCATCAAGTTGATTCAGGAACTTGATTCCGAGATTGATGAAATCGAAAATGAAATCAAAGTCATCATGGATGAAATCAACTCACCGATTCTTAGTATTCCTGGAATTAATTATCGCATGGGTGCTATGATCATTGCCGAGATTGGTGACTTCAGTCGTTTTGATTCTCCTGATAAAATCTTAGCTTATGCTGGATTCTCACCATCAACATATCAATCCGGACAACTGGATGGTGCTTACGCACATATGGAAAAACGTGGTTCCAGATACCTGCGATACGCTTTGTACAATGCCGCCAAGTATGTCTGCCACTGGGATCCAACATTTGCAGGGTATCTTGCCAAGAAACGAGCTGAAGGCAAGCACTATAACGTTGCCATATCACATGCTGTAAAAAAGCTGGTTCGAGTGATTTATCATCTTGAAAAAACAAAGCAACAATACATCAAAGTAGCTTAATCAATTTTAATTCGATACTCCTTTTTGAGCACCTGTCACGATGCTCTTTTTGTCATGCAGTTTTCAAGGTTCATGGAACTCTAACTGAGTTCAAAATATATCTAAAATACATTTCTGTATTTTATTCAAAAAATATCATTTTAAGGCTTGACTTTTAATAGTTAGTCTTCCTAT
>NZ_QUFH01000026.1:0-1341 GCF_003478415.1 Clostridium sp. AF27-5AA | reverse complement strand
TTATACATGACATCCCGATAAAATACCGGCATCGCATGATTCTCACAGACCAGCTTCGGCTTTCCCCTCAGTTCTCCCTTTTCCCACAAACCAAGGCGTGTCTGATAGGAGGAAACTGCTCCAAGTGCATGTTGAATCGCTGCTCTTCTCAGATAAGATGGCATCTTAGGAAAATGACGGTCAAACGCAAACCTGGCATGATTCTTTTTTGTCTCATGCACCAGATGCTCCGCTTCATTAAAGCGTTTTTGTGGATTTCCGATTTCTGAAAGTTCTTTCCAAGTCTCTGCATACACCGGAATCAGATAGGAAACCGCTTTCCGAAAAATATCCAGTGTAGAGCGAAGCGGTATATTCTTTTTTTTAATTTCGACTCCATAGCTGGATACAATCTGCATAAAGTTTCCTACTTTCTTTTTTCCTTCTCTTTTTGTCCCTCAATGTATGCCACTACCTGATCCCTGCTTCGGTCACTTACGGTGACTGCACAATACGATGGATTCCACAAATGTCCTCCCCACAGCTCCTGTTTTAATTCCGGATGCGAAAGAAACAACTGACGTGCCAGATTCCCCTTCATAATCTTTATCATGTCTGATATAAAAAATTGTGGTTTGCAATCCAGAAGTAAATGAATATGATCTGGCATAACCTCCATCGCTAGAATCTTAAATTTGTATTCCTCCGCAAGCCCATACAACATTTTTTTACATTCTGCATCTATCCCATTTTTCAGAACCTGTTTTCGATATTTCGTGCACCAGACAAGATGATATTGCAAAGAATACACATATCCTCTACCATATGAAAGTGAATTTTCCTTAATAGTAAATATATCTTTTTCCATGTTTATATTATACCATATGCCCCCACGCTTGGCAAACACTAGTTCTGTATCTTGATAAAAAATTTGGCGCACCTAACTCATCACTACTACAATATACTTATGGGTAATCCCCTTACATCCAGTAAGGATTTATCCATCTCATTACTTAAACTGTTAGAATGTAGGATGCAATGGTATATCGACTTCATCACTAGGACTTAGCGTCCGTACTTTAGACTGATAACCAGCTCCTCATTCACAGTGTTCGTTTTATGCAGGTTGAATCACATTAAGTGCATTCGTGTCACACAGTAGTTTGAGCAGGTAATGAGTAAATCTGGTATTTATCCATTGTAATATTTTTAAGGAGTGACAAATTTATGAACGCAGTAGGTATCGATGTTTCAAAAGGTAAAAGCATGGTTACAATTCTAAGACCATTTGGTGAGATTGTATCCTCTCCTTTTGAGATCAAGCACACATCCAGTGATATCCTTTCACTAATTAAACTTATT
>NZ_QUFH01000025.1:0-1585 GCF_003478415.1 Clostridium sp. AF27-5AA | reverse complement strand
CAGACTGTAGACAAAGCCCTGCTTTTGCAGGGTTTTGCTATTGTTGGAACCGCTTTTCTGATATAATAAATATCAGAAGGGCGGTGTTTTTTATGATGACGAAAAATGCAGATAAAAAAAGAGAACAAATGATGATGTTTTCCATGGATGATATGGTACCTCAAAACCATATGCTGCGATTAATTGATAGGGCAATCAATTGGAATTTTATTTATGATCTGGTTGAAGAAAAATACTGTCCGAATAACGGCCGTCCCAGTATGGATCCCGTCATGCTGATAAAGATACCATTCATTCAGTATCTCTATGGGATAAAAAGCATGCGTCAGACCATGAAAGAGATTGAGGTAAACGTTGCATACCGCTGGTTTCTCGGACTAGACATGTTAGATCCAGTACCTCATTTTTCTACATTTGGAAAGAATTATACCCGCCGTTTCAAAGATACAGACCTTTTTGAGCAGATCTTTTCAAAGATTTTGGAAGATTGTATGAAATATAAGCTTGTAAATACAGAACAGATCTTCGTGGATGCAACACATGTAAAAGCCTGTGCAAACAGTAAAAAAATGCGTAAGCGGGTTGCACACGAACAGGCTCTCTGGTATGAAGAGGAATTAAATAAAGAGATTGAAAAAGATCGTCTGGCACATGGAAAAAAGCCATTGAAGAAAAAAGATGATAACCAGCCACCTGCATCCGGTGGAACCGGAAATGATAAGGATTCTATATCTGAAGAACTTCCTGAAGATGTGAAAACACAAAAATGCAGCATCAGCGATCCGGAAAGTGGATGGTTTCGAAAGGGTGAACATAAACACGTTTTTGCATATGCTGTAGAAACTGCCTGTGATAAACATGGCTGGATCCTTGGATATACAGTACATCCTGGTAATGAGAATGACAGTCGTACTTTTAAGGCATTATACGATAAGATATCTAAACTGAATCCGCAGATGGTAGTTGCAGATGCAGGATATAAAACTCCGGCAATCGCCCATCAGCTGTTGGAAGATGGAATTCAACCACTTTTTCCGTATACCCGTCCCAAGACCAAAGAAGGCTTTTTCGGAAAACACGAATTCGCATATGATGAATACTATGATTGTTATATATGTCCGGGAGCACATATATTGACATACAGTACAACAAACAGAAGTGGATATAAAGAGTATAAAAGCTGCGGTAAACATTGTGCTGAATGCCAATATCTTTCAAAATGCACAGAAAGTAAGGATCATGTAAAAATGATCACACGTCATGTATGGGAAGAATATATGGAAGTGGCAGAAGACATTCGGCACACGATAGGAAACAGACAGATCTATCAGTTAAGAAAAGAAACCATAGAGAGGATATTCGGTACAGCGAAAGAACAGCATGGATTTCGATATACGCAATATGTAGGAAAGGCGCGGATGGAGATGAAAGCCGGGCTTACCTTTGCATGCATGAATCTGAAAAAACTGGCAAAGATTCTGGAAAAACCTTTTTTATATTTTGAGCTAAGAACAAGAATAAAATCAAAATTTAAAGAAAAATGGTACTGGGCATAACACCCAGCACCAAGTTTGTCTACAGTCTG
>NZ_QUFH01000024.1:0-4179 GCF_003478415.1 Clostridium sp. AF27-5AA | reverse complement strand
GTCAACGATTTTTCTATATTTGTTATTCTTTTTATTTTGTTGTGATTTTTTAGAATATTCTAACCATTTGAAGTCTATGCATCTATTTCCCCTAATCCCAGAAATGGCATCGAATCAAAAGAATCCGATGCCATTTCCATCCATTCATAAATACAGCTTTCACTTTCCATCTACACTCTCATTTATATCTATTACCTATTCCTATACTACCTTCTCTACAAATGATACTCAATCAATTTAACTGCCAGGCTGACACCGCCGCAGACCCACATCACAAGAATTGGGTTCAGTTTCCATTTGCGGAGCGCTATAAAAGCTGCCGAAAAAAGAACCAGACTGCCCCACTGGATCACCCTCTCCCCATTTACCTCTGGAAGAACTGCTGCCAGTAGCATCGAAAGTCCGGCACCTGCGATCAGCGCCACTACCGCTGGGCGAAGACTGCCTAAAATATTTCCCATCGCAGAGCCGCCGCGGTAACGCCGATATATGTATGCCAGTACCGATACAATGATACAAGATGGGAAAATACATCCCCAGGTTGCCGCAACCGCCCCCGGAAGTCCCGCTATCCGAATTCCGACAAAGGTTGCTGAATTGACCGCAATCGGTCCCGGCGTCATTTCCGCGATCGTGATAAGATTCGTAAACTCCGTCATCGTGATCCATCCCTGTCGTTCCACAATCAGGCTCTGTACCAGTGGAATCGCCGCGTAGCCGCCGCCCACGCTGAAAAGCCCTATCTGCAGAAAGCTCAAAAATAATTGTATATAGATCATATCTATTCTCCCCCTCTATACCGCACCGGTCGTCTGCTCACGTTTTCTCATCCAGATAAATCGAATCGTTCCCGCCAGAATACCCGCCGCAATGATATAGATTACATTCACATCCAGCACAAAATCAGCCAGGAACGCAATTACCATGATTGCAATTGAATACAGCTTTTTTTCCTTCAGAACATTCACTCCCAGCCCACAGGAAACATCCAGAATCACAGCCGCCACGCCGACTCGCATTCCCTCTAGTGCTGCTGCCACCCAGACGTTCGACGCAAACGCGGCGTAACAGACGGATAAAACCGCCAGAATCGCCATCGGCGGAAGAATCGTTCCGATGACTGCCACCACCATTCCGGCAAACCCATATACTTTCCAACCAACCAAAATTGCCCCATTTACCGCAATCGCGCCCGGACAGGACTGTGCCAGTGCGGTAAAATCAAGCATTTCCTGTTCATCAATCCAGTGAAGCTCATCCACGAAACATTTCTTCATAAATGTCACAATGACAAAACCGCCCCCGAATGTAAATGCGCTGATATAAAGTGTTTTTAAAAATAAAACCAGCAGTTGATGCTTCTGTTTCATCTGCCATTCCCCCTTTTTCTATTTTATCTTTTGTCTCTCCCAGTTCTCCTTCACGCAAAACAACATTCCTTTTTCTGTGCCCATTATAACACTTGCCAATTCATTTTAAAATTACTATAATTTATATATAGTTATTATTAAAATATCTATGATTCTCTATAAAAGCAACGCCGTCAAAAATAATATTTCTGACGGCAGGAAAAAAGTAGGACAAACATACAAATACGAATGTTTCCCACTCCTTATGAAACATTCAGGAAAGGAGTTTTCATGACACTGCGGCATTTCCGAATTTTTATCGAAGTAGCATCCGCCGGAAGCATCACACAGGCGGCGCGCAATCTCTACCTGACGCAGCCAACCGTCAGCACCGCCGTCCGGGAGCTCGAAGAACACTACGGAACATTATTTTTCGACCGCATCAACCAGCGTCTGCGAATTACCGGCGAAGGGCGGCGTTTTCTCGACTATGCACGCCATTTTATCCAGATGTACGATGAAATGGAACTGGCATTTTCCAATTCCGGAATCAGCGGAGTTCTCCGCATCGGTGCCAGCACCAACGTGGGGATTTCCTATCTACCACGTTTCATGCAGCTATTTCAAGAGACATATCCCCAGGTACACACGCAGGTCCATATACAGACGACCGCACAGACGGAAGCCATGCTCTTAAATGGGGCGCTAGATCTTGCAATCGTCGGCGGAACCATCCGCTCCGAACAGATTGCCCTGACTCCCCTGTTTCAGGAACACTACACCGCCATCTGCGCGCCGGGACACCCGATGGCAGGAAAAACCGTTTCCATCAATACATTTATGAAACAACCGCTGCTCTTCCGCGAAGTCGGCAGCACCTCCTATGAAGTATTTCAAAATGCCATCCGCCAGACCGGCTGTGAGGTCACCCCTGCCTGGGAAAGTACCTCACAAGAGGCCATTCTCGAAGCCGTCCGCCTGGGGCTTGGCGTCACAATTCTGCCAAGCGCTATGCTCGAAGCTGAGCTGAGACTCAGTACCATTTCCCGGATCTATTTTTCGGATTTTTCTTTTCAAAATACCGTTCATCTGGCGTGGCATCAAAGCAAGTTTCTGTCTCCTGTCATGCAGGATTTTATCCAAATGGCGCGTGAACTTTTGCCATCCAACCATATTTCCGCTCAAAATCCCCCGGGAATCTCTCCCCATGCATATCCTGTCCACAGAAATTTTCCGAAGGACTCTCCCGCAGCTACGCTCACTGATCTGCGATATTGAACTACCCTGGGAAAAATTTCGAAATGCATCGGTGCTCTATCAGATGCCTCTTCGTCATTTTCTGGCAAATGCGTTCTTTTCCGCTCTACTGGAACCAGGCAGCGGACTGGAAGATATGATTCTACAGATGAAGGGGATCGCGTTAGAGTATGCCATCGTCCGCTACAGCCTTTTCCTGTGATGAATGCATGACGGTTCCGGTAAACTTCCGTATGAGACGGTTCGCGATTATCAGGTCATCATTATCCATATGACCGGATACGACGCTGAGGTTATCTGGGATTGGTTGCGAATACGTACAGATGATTGAAAATAATTTCTTCCTGTAATATACTTTTAGGTATAGGTATACCTATATTTCAAAAGATTACTGGAATTTGCCCGACGGGCAGCGTGCAGAGCTGATCGACGGGCAATTTTATAATATGGCACCTCCGAGCCGGATTCATAAGGAAATTTCCTACCAGATTTCCCGCCTTCTTGGAAATTATATCGAGTCCAACGGCGGAGAATGCCGCGTTTATCCGCCTCCTTTCGCTGTCAATCTGGATGCGGATGATAAAGATTGGGTTGAGCCGGATATCTCTCTTATCTGTGATCCGAATAAATTGACCGACCGCGGCTGTTCCGGCGCTCCCGATCTCATTTTCGAAATCGTATCTCTATCCAGCCGGCGCATGGACTACATTATCAAAAATGCTCTGACTCCCTTAAACTTACCGAATAAAATTCGTCGCCGTCCGCTCCTCCTGTTCCGGAAGACCATATTCTTTCTTGCCAAGCTCGATGGACTTCATAAGAAATGTCATATTCTTTGCAAGCATCCGCATCGTCTGCTTGCCTTCCTCATCCATCTCTGCCTCCCCTTTCTCACAGCCGTGAATACTGTTCCAGTATCTGCTGGATGCGATCGGCATATTGCTGATGGTAAAAAATTTGTTCAATTCATCAAAAGTCGCTGAGCAGCCACCTCTGCGTGCACAGACTACACTGGCACCCACCTTCATGCTCTTATCAAAGGACGTGCTGTAAAACAAGCGGTCAAGACAGGCAATCAGCGTCGCATTAGCCGATGCATAGTAGACCGGACTGGCAATCACCAGACCATCCGCCGCCTCAAAGAGAGGTGCCAGTTCATTTACGATATCATCAAACACACATTTTCCAATTTTGCTGCACTGATTACAGGCAATACAGCCCCGGATATCTTTATTTCCAATCTGTATGGTTGTTACCTCTACCCCACTATTTCGAAATACATTCTCTATTTCCCGGATGGCAATGGATGTGTTGCCGTTTACACGTGGACTTCCGTTTAGAATTAATACCTTGCTCATTTGGTTTCCTCCTTTTACTCTACGATACATTTATTCCAACAAATTGCTTTTAAACAGTCTGTAAGCGTATATATTGTCTTCAGGTGTCTACAACTGTCTACATAAAAATGAAAATGCAAAAAAGCGGAAACCCTGATGAATCAAAGCTTCCGCAATAATAAAAAAGAGCGCGAGACGGGACTCGAACCCGCGGCCTCGACCTTGGCAAGGTCGCG
>NZ_QUFH01000023.1:0-5018 GCF_003478415.1 Clostridium sp. AF27-5AA | reverse complement strand
CTGCTGGGCCGCTGTACCAAAGCGGACAGCGATGCCTATACCCTGTTGATGAACGCCTGCGGCGGGGAGGCCGCCCGTGTCCTGCGGGAATACGCCTACTTTTCCCCGGAACTTCGCGCCATATTGGAAAAGGCGGCGCTCATGCAGGCGGACCGGAGCCGGACGGGCGGAATGTTCCATGCGCCGAAAAGTTCCCCGTGGGGTGATGTGCAGAGCTGTGAAACCCTCTGTCCAGGGGTGTTTCTGGTATCTACCGCCAGCCACGGCGGAACGATGGTGGCAAACGAGGTAGCCGCCGTCCTCTCCCCAGCAGCGAAAAAGTGCGGCTTCAAGGATAAGGGCTATATCTGCTATGAGGAGGACGCGCAGGAAAGTGTGGTGCTCCGGGAACTGTTGGACAAAAAGCTGTGGAACATACCTGACCGCATTAAGGACAAAGGGCAGTTTGAAGAAAACCTCAACCAGTCCATCCGGCAGTATAATCCCGAATACTGGCGGGCAAGGCAGAGCGGACGTAAGGCCGCCGAAGCCGCCCGCAGTACAGCCCCGGCCAAAGAGGCCGCAAGATGACCTCGGGCCATGCTGGCCCGAAGCAGTAAAGGAGGTGTACCCAAATGGCCTATGTGCCAGTACCAAAAGACCTTTCCAAAATTAAGACAAAGCTGGCCTTCAATCTGACGAAGCGCCAGCTTGTTTGTTTTTCCGGCGCAGCGGCGGTGGGGCTCCCGGCCTACCTGCTTTCCCGTGACAGTATCGGGAACAGCGCCGCCATGTTCCTAATGATCGGCCTCATGCTCCCGTTCTTCTTTCTGGCTATGTATGAGCGGGACGGCCTGCCATTGGAAAAAGTGCTGAAAAACATCATCCGCACCCGGTTCCTCTATCCCCGGGTGCGGCCTTACAAAACCGAAAACTTCTATGCGCTGCTTAGCGCCAGAAAGGAGGCGCAGCCGATTGCGAAACAGCAGAAGGGCCGGAAAGCCCGCAGGCAGAAAGCCTGAAAAGCAGGGCCTTACCGGCCTGTTCACAAAGGGAAAGAACATTCCCACCACCGCCCAGCAGACCCTCCCTTACCGGGAAATGTACCGGGATGGGGTGTGCCGGGTAACGGACCGCTATTACACCAAAACCATTGAATACGAGGACATCAACTACCAGCTCGCACAGTCCGAAGATCAGGCGGCCATCTTTGACGGGTGGAGCGCCTGCCTCAACTACTTTGACAGCAGCCTTCCGTTCCAGCTTTCCTTCCTCAACCACCGAAGCCGCCCGGGCAGCCGGTACAGCGTGAACATCCCCATGCAGGATGACGATTACAACAGCGTCCGGTGTGAGTATGTGGAAATGCTGGAAAACCAGATCGCCAAAAGCAACAACGGCATTGTCCGCACAAAGCTCCTGACCTTCGGCGTGAACGTGGACGACCTTTCCACCGCCAGGGCAAGGCTGGAACGTGTAGAGGCGGACATTTGCGGGAACTTCAAAAAGCTGGGCGTCAAGTGCCGCTCCCTTTCAGGGCTGGAACGGCTGGAGCTTCTTCACGGGCAGCTCCACCCCGGCAGCGGCTCCCCCTTCCGGTTTTCATGGGATATGATCCCCAAAACCGGGCTTTCCACCAAAGACTTTATCGCCCCGGACAGTTTCGATTTTCGTTTCAGCCGACTGTTCCGGGTGGGGACGACTTGGGGCGCTGCCTCCTACTTGCAGATTTTGGCCTCGGAGCTCTCGGACAAGCTGCTGGCGGAGCTTTTGGAAATGGATGCGGAAATGACCATCACCCTCCATATCCAGACCGTTGATCAGGCCGCCGCCGTAAAATCCATCAAGGCCAAAGTCTCCGACATTGACAAGATGAAGGTGGAGGAACAAAAGAAGGCAGCCCGGTCAGGGTACGACATGGACATACTTCCGCCCGACCTCGTAACATACAGCAACGACGCAAAGACCCTTCTGGAAGATTTACAGAGCCGGAATGAAAGAATGTTCCTGCTGACCTTCCTTGTGGTAAACATGGCTCCGACCCGCCGGGAGCTGGACAATGACCTGTTCACGGTGTCCGGTATCGTCCAGAAATACAACTGCACCTTGAAGCGGCTGGACTTCCAGCAGGAGGACGGTTTTCTTTCCAGCCTTCCGCTGGGCCATAACGGCATTGAGATCAAGCGCGGCATGACGACCAGCTCCACGGCCATTTTCGTTCCCTTTATGACGCAGGAGCTCCGCATGGATGGCGAAGCCGTCTATTACGGGCT
Source organism: Clostridium sp. AF27-5AA (assembly GCF_003478415.1). NCBI lineage: Bacteria > Bacillati > Bacillota > Clostridia > Eubacteriales > Clostridiaceae > Clostridium > Clostridium sp. AF27-5AA. The sequence continues at coordinate 2,766 of NZ_QUFH01000023.1, read as the reverse complement.
CAACGCACTTTCCCATAACGTCATCATGGCGAACCGGAAAAAGCTCAAAAACCCCAACGGCCTGTTCCTCGGCGTGCCTGGCTCCGGCAAATCCTTTGCCGCAAAGCGGGAGCTTGTGAATGTGTTCCTTGCCACAAAAGACCGCATTATCGTGGTGGACCCGATGGGCGAATATTCGCCCCTTATCAGGCGGCTGGGCGGACAGGTCATCGAGATCGCCCCGGACAGCCCCCACCACATCAATCCGATGGACATTGATTTGAGCTTCGACGAGGAAAACCCGATGGCGCTGAAAGCCGACTTTATCCTGTCGCTGATGGAGCTGATCGTTGGCGGCAAGGACGGCTTGCAGCCGGTGGAGCGTACCGTCATTGACCGCTGTGTGCGCCAGATGTACCGGGAACACTTGCAGGACCCGGAAACAAGCAAAATGCCGACCCTCCAAACCCTGTATGACCTGCTCTGTTCCCAGCCGGAGGGCGAGGCGGTGCGGCTGGCGACGGCTCTTGAAATCTATGTGTCCGGTTCCCTTAACGTGTTCAACCATGAAACCAACGTGGACTTAAACCGCCGTCTGGTATGCCTTGACTTAAAAAAGCTGGGAGCCGGGCTTCGGACGATTGCCATGCTCATTATGCAGGACTTGGTAAACTCGCAGGTGTCCATGAATTTCCTCCGCGGTATCGCTACATGGTGCTACTTTGACGAATTTCATGTGCTGCTCCGTGACCGTCTGACGGCAAGCTATTGTGTAGCGATCTGGAAAATGCTGCGGAAAAAAGGGTGCGTTCCGAGTGCTTTAACGCAGAACGTAAAGGATTTTCTGGCAAGCCCGGAGATCGAGAACATCTTTGAAAACTCGGACTTCCTTGTGCTGCTCTCGCAGGCACAGGGGGACCGGCAGATTTTAGCCAAACAGCTTGGGATCAGCCCCCACCAGCTTTCCTATGTGACCCATACCAATTCCGGCGAAGGGCTGCTGTTCTTCGGGAACACCACCATCCCGTTTGTTGACCGCTTCCCGCAGAACACCGAGCTGTACGCCATTATGACCACCCGCCCGGAGGACAAAAAACAGGAAATGAACCGGGCATAACACACTTCGGGCCATGCTGGCCCGAGGTTTGGAAAGGAGGGATACATCATCGGAAAGAAACCGGACAAACGGAGTTTTCAAAGGCCGGGGCCGACGGAGGATACCGGGGGCAATCGCCCCGGACCGGCGGAACGGGAAGGGCCTTCCCCTGCACCATCCCGACGCCTGCGGTTTGAGGACGAGGATACCGGGCAGGACAGCCCTTCGGGCCACGATGGCCCGAAGTCCAAAAGCGGCAAGTTTCAAGAGGACAGCCGCAAAAGCCGTCCCTCTGACCGCATGAGGCAGGAGGATGAAGCGGGCGGGCCGCAGGATACCAGCAAGGCACAGGAGCCGGAGGGCTCCGCAGAGAATGCCGGGAGCAAAAAGGACAAGTACCAGAAAGCACAGGCAAAAGCGGAACACGCCGGGAAAAAGCTGGGAAAGGCTCGGGAGAAACTGGACAAGACCGAGGCAAAACGGGCAGCGAAGAAACCGCCGGGGCTTGCAAAAAAGGCAGTCCGGGGAGCCCGTACAGAAGCATGGTTCTATGTCCACAACAAGATCCACGAAGTCGAGCATGAAAATGTGGGTGTGGAAGGAGCCCATAAGTCGGAACTTGTGGCCGAGGCCGGAGCCCGGAAACTGACCCGGTATGCCAAACGCCGCTGGCGGGAGCACCCGGCCCGGAAGGTGGCAAAATGGGAACGGAAGGACATAAAAGCCCGGGCCAATATGGATTTTCAGAAGATGGCCTCCGAGCACCCGGAGCTTGCCAGCAATCCGCTTTCCCGTGTGCAGCAGAAATGGAAACTGAAACGCCGGTATTCCAAAGAAGCAAAGGCGGCTGCAAAACAGGGCGCAAAGGCCGCAAAGAAAACCGCTGCCGCTTCGGGAACTGCGACCCGGCGGGCGGCGCAGTTTGTGACCCGTCATCCCGTGGCGGTGCTGGTCCTGCTCCTGCTGTTGCTGCTCTGTTTTCTTGTGTCGGCGGTAAGTTCCATTTTCCCCACGCTTGGCAGCGGCCTTGCCAATGCGTTATCCGGCACCTCCTACGCCTCGGAGGATACGGACCTGCTGGGCGTAGACGAGGACTACACGGCGCTGGAAAACGAGCTGGCGCAGACGGTGGCAAACATCGAAAGCACCCATCCCGGCTATGACGAGTACCGCTATTCCGTGGACGAGATCGGCCATAACCCCTATGAGCTGGCGTCCTATCTCTCGGCAAAGTACCATGTGTATTTCCGGGAACAGGTGCAGGACGAGCTGCGGGAGATCTTTGAGGCACAGTATGAACTGACCTTGACGGAGGAAGTCGAGATACGCTACCGCACCGAAACCAGCACCGACCCGGAGACCGGGGAAACCACCACCGAGGAAGTCCCCTATGAGTATTACATCTTAAATGTGACCCTCACAAACAAGACGCTGCCTGCCGTGATCCTGCCGAGGCTTAACGAACAGCAGCGGGAAATCTACACCGTTATGCAGCAGCTCAAAGGCAACAAGCCCTATCTGTGGGAAGGGATTTACAACGGCGGCGAAGATACCGGCCCCAGCTATGAGATACCCGGCGAGGCGCTGGATGACCCGGCTTTTGCGGCGCTCATGGAAGAAGCCACAAAGTATATCGGCTGGCCCTATGTGTGGGGCGGCTCCAGCCCGTCCACCTCCTTTGACTGTTCGGG
>NZ_QUFH01000022.1:4108-5216 GCF_003478415.1 Clostridium sp. AF27-5AA | reverse complement strand
CTGCTGGGCCGCTGTACCAAAGCGGACAGCGATGCCTATACCCTGTTGATGAACGCCTGTGGTGGGGACGCCGCCCGGGTCCTGCGGGAATATGCCTATTTTTCCCCGGAACTTCGCACCATATTGGAAAATGCGGCGCTCATGCAGGCAGACCGGAGCCGGACGGGCGGAATGTTCCATGCGCCGAAAAGCTCCCCGTGGGGCGAGGTGCAGAATTGTGAAACCCTCTGTCCGGGGGTGTTTTTGGTATCTACCGCCAGCCACGGCGGAACGATGGTGGCAAACGAGGTAGCCGCCGTTCTCTCCCCAGCGGCCAAAAAATGCGGCTTCAAGGACAAGGGCTATATTTGCTATGAGGAGGACGCACAGGAAAGCGTAGTGCTCCGGGAGCTGCTGGACAAAAAGCTGTGGAAAATCCCTGACCGCATTAAGGACAAAGGACAGTTTGAAGAAAAACTCAATCAGTCCATCCGGCAGTATCACCCCGAATACTGGCGGGCAAGGCAGAGCGGACGAGAGGCCGCCGAAGCTGCCCGCAGCACAGCCTCGGCCAAAGAGGCCGCAAGATAACCTCGGGCCATACTGGCCCGAAGCAATAAAGGAGGTGTACCAAAATGGCCTATGTGCCAGTACCAAAAGACCTTTCCAAAATCAAGACAAAGCTGGCCTTCAACCTAACGAAGCGCCAGCTTGTTTGTTTTTCCAGCGCAGCGGCGGTGGGCCTCCCGGCTTACCTGTTTTCCCGTGGCAGTATCGGGAACAGTGCCGCCATGTTCCTGATGATCGGCCTCATGCTCCCGTTCTTCTTTCTGGCTATGTATGAACGAGACGGTCTGCCGCTGGAAAAAGTGCTGAAAAACATCATCCGCACCCGGTTCCTCTATCCCCGTGTGCGGCCTTACAAAACCGAAAACTTCTATGCGCTGCTTAGCGCCAGAAAGGAGGCGCAGCCGATTGCGAAACAGCAGAAGGGCCGGAAAGCCCGCAGGCAGAAAGCCTGAAAAGCAGGGCCTTACCGGCCTGTTCACGAAAGGAAAGAACATTCCCACCACCGCCCAGCAGACCCTCCCTTACCGGGAAATGTACCGGGACGGGGTGTGCCGGGTAG
>NZ_QUFH01000022.1:0-4098 GCF_003478415.1 Clostridium sp. AF27-5AA | reverse complement strand
GCGCTGCTTAGCGCCAGAAAGGAGGCGCAGCCGATTGCGAAACAGCAGAAGGGCCGGAAAGCCCGCAGGCAGAAAGCCTGAAAAGCAGGGCCTTACCGGCCTGTTCACGAAAGGAAAGAACATTCCCACCACCGCCCAGCAGACCCTCCCTTACCGGGAAATGTACCGGGACGGGGTGTGCCGGGTAGCGGACCGCTATTACACCAAAACCATTGAATACGAGGACATCAACTACCAGCTCGCACAGTCCGAAGATCAGGCAGCCATCTTTGACGGGTGGAGTGCCTGCCTCAACTACTTTGACAGCAGCCTTCCGTTCCAGCTTTCCTTCCTCAACCACCGGAGCCGCCCGGGCAGCCGGTACAGCGTGAACATCCCCATGCAGGACGATGATTACAACAGCGTCCGGTGTGAGTATGTGGAAATGCTGGAAAACCAGATCGCCAAAAGCAACAACGGCATTGTCCGCACAAAGCTCCTGACCTTCGGCGTGAACGTGGACGACCTTTCCACCGCCAGGGCAAGGCTGGAACGTGTAGAGGCGGACATTTGCGGGAACTTCAAAAAGCTGGGCGTCAAGTGCCGTTCCCTTTCGGGGCTGGAACGGCTGGAGCTTCTTCACGGGCAACTCCACCCCGGCAGCGGCTCCCCCTTCCGGTTTTCATGGGATATGATCCCCAAAACCGGGATTTCCACCAAAGACTTTATCGCCCCGGACAGCTTCGATTTCCGTTTCAGCCGACTGTTCCGGGTGGGGGCGACCTGGGACGCTGACTCTTACTTGCAGATTTTGGCCTCGGAGCTCTCGGACAAGCTGCTGGCGGAGCTTTTGGAAATGGATGCGGAAATGACCATTACCCTCCATATCCAGACCGTCGATCAGGCCGCCGCCGTAAAATCCATCAAGGCCAAAGTCTCCGACATTGACAAGATGAAAGTGGAGGAACAAAAAAAGGCAGCCCGGTCAGGGTACGACATGGACATACTCCCGCCTGACCTTGTAACGTACAGCAACGACGCAAAGACCCTCTTGGAAGATTTACAGAGCCGGAATGAAAGAATGTTCCTTCTGACCTTCCTTGTGGTAAACATGGCCCCGACCCGCCGGGAGCTGGACAACGACCTGTTCACGGTGTCCGGTATCGTCCAGAAATACAACTGCACCTTGAAGCGGCTGGACTTCCAGCAGGAGGACGGTTTTCTTTCCAGCCTTCCGCTGGGCCATAACGGCATTGAGATCAAGCGCGGCATGACGACCAGCTCCACGGCCATTTTCGTTCCCTTTATGACGCAGGAGCTCCGCATGGATGGCGAAGCCGTCTATTACGGGCTCAACGCCCTTTCCCATAACGTCATCATGGCAAACCGGAAAAAGCTCAAAAACCCCAACGGCCTGTTCCTCGGTGTGCCGGGCTCCGGTAAATCCTTCGCCGCAAAGCGGGAGCTTGTGAACGTGTTCCTTGCCACAAAAGACCGCATTATCGTGGTGGACCCGATGGGCGAATACTCGCCCCTTATCAGGCGGCTGGGCGGACAGGTCATCGAGATCGCACCGGACAGCCCCCACCACATCAATCCGATGGACATTGATTTGAGCTTTGACGAGGAAAACCCGATGGCACTGAAAGCCGACTTTATCCTGTCGCTGATGGAGCTGATCGTCGGCGGCAAGGACGGCTTGCAGCCGGTGGAGCGTACCGTCATTGACCGCTGTGTGCGCCAGATGTACCGGGAACACTTGCAGGACCCGGAAACAAGCAAAATGCCGACCCTCCAAACCCTGTATGACCTGCTCTGTTCCCAGCCGGAGGGCGAGGCGGTGCGGCTGGCGACGGCCCTTGAAATTTATGTGTCGGGCTCCCTTAACGTGTTCAACCATGAAACCAATGTGGACTTAAACCGCCGTCTGGTATGCCTTGACTTAAAAAAGCTGGGGGCCGGGCTTCGGACGATTGCCATGCTCATTATGCAGGACTTGGTAAACTCGCAGGTGTCCATGAATTTCCTCCGCGGTATCGCCACATGGTGTTACTTTGACGAATTTCATGTGCTGCTCCGTGACCGTCTGACGGCAAGCTATTGTGTGGCGATCTGGAAAATGCTGCGAAAAAAAGGGTGCGTTCCGAGTGCTTTAACGCAGAATGTAAAGGATTTTCTGGCAAGCCCGGAGATCGAGAACATCTTTGAAAACTCGGACTTCCTTGTGCTGCTCTCGCAGGCACAGGGGGACCGGCAGATTTTAGCCAAACAGCTTGGGATCAGCCCCCACCAGCTTTCCTATGTGACCCATACCAATTCCGGCGAAGGGCTGCTGTTCTTCGGGAACACCACCATCCCGTTTGTTGACCGCTTCCCGCAGAACACCGAGCTGTACGCCATTATGACCACCCGCCCGGAGGACAAAAAACAGGAAATGAACCGGGCGTAACACACTTCGGGCCATGATGGCCCGAGGTTTGGAAAGGAGGGATACATTATCGGAAAGAAACCGGACAAACGGAATTTTCAAAGGCCGGGGCCGACGGAGGATACCGGGGACAATCGCCCCGGACCGGCAGAACGGGAAGGACCTTCCCCCGTACCGTCCCGACGTCTGCGGTTTGAGGACGAGGATGCCGGGCAGGACAGTCCTTCGGGCCATGATGGCCCGAAGTCCAAAAGCGGCAAGTTTCAAGAGGACAGCCGCAAAAGCCGTCCCTCTGACCGCATGAGGCAGGAGGATGAAGCGAGCAGGCCGCAGGATACCGGCAGGGCACAGGAGCCGGAGGGCTCCGCCGAGAAGGCTGGGAGTAAAAAGGACAAGTACCAGAAGGCGCAGGCCAAAGCGGAGCGCGCCGGGGAAAAGCTGGGAAAGGCCCGGGAGAAGCTGGATAAGGTCGAGGCGAAACGGGCGGCGCAGAAGCCGCCGGGGCTTGCGAAGAAAGCTGTCCGGGGAGCCCGTACAGAAGCATGGTTCTATGTCCACAACAAGATCCACGAAGTTGAGCATGAAAATGTGGGTGTGGAAGGAGCCCATAAGTCGGAACTTGTGGCCGAGGCCGGAGCCCGGAAACTGACCCGGTATGCCAAACGCCGCTGGCGGGAGCACCCGGCCCGGAAGGTGGCAAAATGGGAACGGAAGGACATAAAAGCCCGGGCCAATATGGATTTTCAGAAGATGGCCTCCGAGCACCCGGAGCTTGCCAGCAATCCGCTTTCCCGTGTGCAGCAGAAATGGAAACTGAAACGCCGGTATTCCAAAGAAGCAAAGGCGGCTGCAAAACAGGGCGCAAAGACCGCAAAGAAAACCGCTGCCGCTTCGGGAACTGCGACCCGTCGGGCGGCGCAGTTTGTGACCCGTCATCCCGTGGCGGTGCTGGTCCTGCTCCTGCTGTTGCTGCTCTGTTTTCTTGTGTCGGCGGTAAGTTCCATTTTCCCCACGCTTGGCAGCGGCCTTGCCAATGCGTTATCCGGCACCTCCTACGCCTCGGAGGATACGGACCTGCTGGGGGCGGACGAGGACTACACAGCGCTGGAAAACGAGCTGGCGCAGACGGTAACGAACATCGAAAGCACCCATCCCGGCTATGACGAGTACCGCTATTCCGTGGACGAGATCGGCCATAACCCCTATGAGCTGGCGTCCTATCTCTCTGCAAAGTACCATGTGTATTTCCGGGAACAGGTGCAGGACGAACTGCGGGAGATCTTCAAGGCACAGTATGAGCTGACCTTGACGGAGGAAGTCGAGATACGCTACCGCACCGAAACCAGCACCGACCCGGAGACCGGGGAAACCACCACCGAGGAAGTCCCCTATGAGTATTACATCTTAAATGTGACCCTCACAAACAAGACGCTGCCCGCCGTGATCCTGCCGAGGCTTGACGAACAGCAGAGGCAGATATACACCGTTATGCAGCAGCTCAAAGGCAACAAGCCCTATCTGTGGGAGGGGATTTACAACGGCGGCGAAGATACCGGCCCCAGCTATGAGATACCCGGCGAGGCACTGGATGACCCGGCTTTTGCGGCGCTCATGGAAGAAGCCACAAAGTACATCGGCTGGCCCTATGTGTGGGGCGGCTCCAGCCCGTCCACCTCCTTTGACTGTTCGGG
>NZ_QUFH01000021.1:0-8606 GCF_003478415.1 Clostridium sp. AF27-5AA | reverse complement strand
AAATAGTTCTGCCCCATGTGTCCGGTTTCCCTGTTGGGGACTGTGGCAAACGGGATAGGAGCTAAACTTGTGAGTAAATAAATTTCAATCATACGGCCATATACGATGACGAAGATCACGATGTTTAAGGCAATCATGGTAAGCTGGATTAGGAAGGATTGTAGCCAGAGTCCGAACAGAGGACCTAACTCCATCGCCTCAAGCTCTGTCCGCAAACTGTCCAGCACATCCGGCGTGATCTCTGTCCCGTTCTGGATAATGCCCGCTGACTGCTGTATCACATGCTGGCTCACATCAAAGACCGCCAGCACGATATTGAAGGTGTTCGTCAGGATCATCACAGCCACAAAGGTTTTGAACACCCACTTAAAAAACATCCATGTGTCAACTTCATGGAGGTTGTTGCGTTCTATGAGCATCTGTATCAGCTCATAAGTCATTACAAAAGTGAGGATGACCCCGGCGATTGGCAGGATGGCAGTTTCAGAGATCTGTCGTATCATGGAAAAGACCCCGGCGTTCCAGTCCGCCGGGGTCGTGCCTACCTGTGTGGCGATCTCGCCAACGCTCTGATTGACGTTATCGAAAAGACCATCCAGATTTCCCATGATACCATCGACGAGCAGACCTTTCAGCCATTCAACGATTGCATCGATGATAAAGTCCATACATCAGCTCCTTTTCTAGAAAAAGGGACAACGGGTGACATTTAGCTGAACAGCCCGGACAGCAGAGGGATAAGCTGAAGACCGATCAGAACGACACCGCCGCCCGCCATCAGCTGCTTAATGCCCTGGCTTTTTACTGATGTGTGATAAAGAAGTAATAGAAGTGTAAAAAATTTTGCCGTTCCTATCCGGCACTTGCGCATTGTGTCGGATAGGTCGGGCGTTTATTCGGGCAAGTCCACCTTGCCAACAAAAGAATAATAAATCTCAATGTCCTGTCTGCGGGTCTTGTTCTCGTCATAGCTGCACTCATGCACAACGATTTTCTCTACAAACTCCCGCAGCAGAGTAGGGGTAAGTTCTTCAAAGCTGGTATGCCGCCGGACAACATTCATAAACTTTTCTGCGTTCACGGTGGCTTCCTGTGCTTTGGAAAGCTCCGCTTGGATAGCAGCGGCTCTTTCTTTCAGTTCCCGTTGTTCTGCTTCATAGTCTGCCGACAGTTCTGTGAAACGCTCGTCTGATATGCGCCCGGTCACGCTGTCCTCATACAGCCGCTTGAAGATAGCGGATAACTCGGCTATGCGTTTCTCGGCGGCTTCCAGTTCCTTTTTCTTGGCGGCGTTCCTGCGTTTGCCCCCGTCCTCGTTCTGCTCAATCAAGAGCTTCATAAACCGGGCTTCATGCTTTGCCGCATAGCTGGTCACTTTCCGCAGATTGGAGAGTACACCGGCGGTCAAGAGGTCGGTGCGGATAAAGTGCGCCGTACAGTCATGGGTGCGCTTCTTGTAGTTGCCGCAGATATAACAGTCCTGCTTGCGCTTGTCCGTCTGGTATCGCTGCTGATACATGACGCTGCCGCAGTCTGCACAGAACAGTATACCAGAGAACAAGCCCACTTCATCATAGCGGTTGGGGCGTTTACGCTGCTTGCGTAGCTCCTGCACCCGTTCCCATGTCTGAGTGTCTATGATAGGCTCGTGGTGGTTCTCGAAAATCACTTGCTTTTCCAGGGGATTTTCTACACTGTGCTTGACTTTGTAAGAGAGTTTTTCCGTCTTGAAGTTTACCAGACAGCCCGTGTATTCCCGGTTTTCAAGGATATGCACAACGGTATTGGTCGCCCACTTGCACTCATAGCCGGGGTGGTAGCGGCGGGTGCTGCCCGTCCTGCGGTATTCCAGCGTCCCCGGCGTGGGGATTTGCTGCTCTGTGAGCATACGGGCAATCTTGGTCGGACCATTCCCGGCAAGACAGAGGTTGTATATCTGCTTGACTACGGGTGCGGCTTCCTCGTCAATGATGAAATTTTCGTCCTCGTCCATGAGGTAGCCATACACAGGCTTGCTTGTGATAGGCTTGCCACTCATGCCTTTTGAGCGTTTCACTGCTTTGATTTTCTTGCTCGTATCTCTCACCAGCCATTCGTTAAAGATATTCCGCAGCGGGGCAAAGTCATTGTCGCCCTGTGCGCTGTCCACTCCGTCATTGATAGCAATGAAGCGGACGCCTTTCTGTGGGAAAATCATTTCTGTGTACATTCCCACTTGTAGGTAGTTTCGCCCTAACCTCGACATATCCTTGACGATAACTGTCCCGACTTTTCCGGCTTCAATGTCCGCAAGCATGGCTTGAAAACCGGGTCTTTGAAAGTTCGCACCAGAATAACCGTCGTCCGTGTACCAGCGCAGATTGGAAAAGCCGTTCTGCTTTGCATAGGTTTCAAGGATACGCTTCTGATTGGAAATGGAATTGCTCTCGCCTTGCAGCTCGTCCTCATGGGAAAGTCTTGGGTAAAGGGCGGTAATTGGTTGTTGGTTGGTCTGTCTTAACATAAAATCCTCCGTTTCCGACAGCCAGCCCCACTATTCCGTACCTTGATTGTACCACATGGGGCGGCTGTCTGTATAGCGGCAAAAGCGTCAAATCTGCTTCTTTATGGTCGGTCAAATCGCCGTTTTTTGTGTAGCAGCTTCCGCTTCCAGCACTTTCATCATCTTGTCGGCTGCGGTGTCGGTTGCGCCCTGCTTGAAGAATCCGGAAACGGTAAGGACGGAGTTGCCCATGCGGATTTCCGTTACACAGTCCGGGCGGCGGTCTGTTTTGGTGGTGCTTGTCTGTTTGGTTTCTGTCATAGGCTCTCCTTTCGCTGCTTCGTCAGTTGCTTTAATCGTTCCAGCTTTTCCTGTGCGGTTTCCTTTCGGAAATTGCTGCCCGTGAAGCGGACGGGGGCGCACATGGAAGTCAGCCTGTCATAGATACGGGCGTGGGGCGTGTCCTGCGGGTGCTGCAATTCCTCCAGCGTGAGGTTGGTCGTGGCGATCAGCGGCTTGCTGCTTCGGTAACGACTGTCAATCACGCTGTAAACCTGTTCCAGCCCGTATTCTGTCCCTCGCTCCATACCGAAATCATCAAGTATCAGCAGGGGATAGCTGCAAAGGCGGGAAATATATTCGTTCCTGCCCTCAAAGCTGGCAGCAAGGTCATTGAGTATTGTTGCAAAGTTTGTCATACAGACGGCAACCTCTTTCTCCATAAGGGCGTTGGCGATACAGGCGGCAAGGTAGCTTTTTCCTTTCCCCACGCCGCCCCAAAACAGGTAGCCGATATTTTCAGCCTGCATGGTTTCCCAGCTCTCCACATAAAAGCGGGCGGTTTCGGTCTGCGGGTTTCTGCCGTTGTCATGCTCAAATGTCCAGTTCCGCATAGCAGGGTCGGTAAAGCCCCGGCGTTTCAAGTCCTCCACTTTTTCAAGGTGCTTCTGTCTGCTTTCAGCGGCTTCCCGTTTTTCACGGGCTGCCCGCTGGCAGTCGCACTCTGCCGGGTGTCGGTCATGCCCTAACCATTGGGCGGTTTCTTTTGAAAAGTAAGCTCGGACTGTTCCTTTTCGTATTGAGCGTCCAGAGTGGCGTATCTGCTGTCGGACAGCTTGCCTAAAATGTTGTCCTCATAGATTTTGCAGAGCAGGACTTCCAGCTCGGAAACTCTCTGCTTTGCGGTGGCAAGGCGTGTCCGCTGTTTCTTGACCTCTGCCGTCTGCTGGCTGGACTGCGCTTCCTGCACCACACGGACAAACTCGGCTCGGTCATGCTTGGCATACTCGGCAATAGCTTTGAGCATTTCGGAAACAAGGGACAGTACCACATCTTCATTGATACGGTGCTGTGTCGTGCAGAGCTTTCCAACTGGGACTTTGCTGTATTGGGAACAGGTATATTGAGAAATACGCTTGCCGTTGTTGGTACGGTGGACATACATTTTACCGCCGCAATCGGCACAATAAAGCAAGCCAGTAAGTGGAGCTGCTTCGCCCCAGCCGTCCGGGTAGCGTCTGACATTCCCACGGATTTTCTGCACAAGGTCAAAGGTCTGCTGGTCAATGATAGGCTCATGGGTATTCTCGAAAATTGTCCATTCGTCCTCCGGGACATAATGGCTTTTCTTGTCCTTGAAGTGCTTTCGGGTCTTGAAGTTGATGGTATGTCCCAGATACTCACGCTTTTCAAGAATGTTGCAAATGGTGGAAGAACCCCAGCCGTACACATCTTTGAAAGTCTTGTTTTTGTTCACGCCCTCGCCGTGCTGGGCAAGGTAAGCGGACGGAATGAGGACTTTTTCTTCTTTCAGCCTGCTGGCGATCTGATACGGACCGTAGCCGTCAATCGTCATGGCAAAGATGCGCTTGACCACCTCGGCGGCTTCGGGGTCAACCAACCATTGGTCTCTGGCTTCGTTCCAAAGATAGCCGTAAATGACCGTGCCTGTGAGGTGCTTGCCGGACTTGCCTTTGGACTGGAAAGTGGAACGGATTTTACGGCTGGTATCTCTGGCGTAATACTCGTTCATAATGTTGCGGAAAGGGGTAAAATCATCATCACCTCTGGCACTGTCCACGCCGTCATTGATGGCGATAAGGCGAACGCCACGCTGACGCAGGATTTCCATAATCTGACCGACTTTCAGATAGTCACGACCCATGCGGCTCATGTCCTTGATACAAAGGTACTCCACATTCCCGGCTTCCACTTCTTTCATCATTGCCAAAAATCCGGGACGGTCAAAACAAGTACCACTAATGCCATCGTCCGTGAAATGGACAATGTTTGTAAAGCCCTGCCGTGCGGCGAAGTCCTCCAACATTGCTTTTTGATTGGATATGGAGTTGCTCTCACGCTGCTGGTCATCATCTTTGCCAAAGTCATCACGGCTCAGTCGTTCGTACAGAGCAGTGATTTTCTCGTTTTTTCTCATAACTTGCGCTCTTTTCTTCGGTTTTAGGTTGTGTGTTCTAAGAGACTTCCCAACCGCTTGATTAAGAAGTCTTTTAGAGCATACAACACCGCTGGCGAGCTTGTATTTCTTATACTGCCTCACGGCGAAGTGCTGGGGGCTGCGGCGTTCCAGCCCGTCAAACATATAGTCCACCGCGTTTTTGAAGGTTTCGTCATCCTCCCGGACTTCCATGCTGCTTATCATTTCCACCAGCGTATTCATGTTGCGTTCTTCCTCCGGCCCCTCAAAGACGATGTAGGACACAAGGGCGCAGTACAAGAGGGTTTCTGCTTTTGTCCAGAACTCGTCGCCCTCCTTGCCGTCGCCTTTGGTGTTGGCAATCAGGGCGGTAACAAATTTCAAAACATCGCTTTCTGTCTTGATATAGGCCAGCGGATTGTAGTGCATGGATTTTGAAAAGTCGATACTGTTGAATACCCGCACCCTGTATTTCTCCCGTTGCAGAAACCGCCCGCACTGGTCGAGAGTGCCGCCCTTCGGGTCTACCACCACATACGAGGAATGGGCTTGAAGGAGCTGCGGGGTCAACCAGAACCTTGTCTTTCCCGAGCCGGACGATCCGATGACACAGGCGTTTAGGTTCCGGGCATTGGCGGGTATCTTCGGACGGGTGTTCATGGTAAGGAACTCCGTCCCGGTCAGAATGACATTGTTCTGAAATTTAGGGTCAACAAATGGCTTTATATCTTCCTTTGTTCCAAAGCGGGCGGTGCCGTACTCCGCATCCCGCCGGAATTTTTTCGCCTGCCTGATCTTTGACTGTATCAGCAGATACATCCCAGCCGCACCGGCAAGGCCCACCAGCAGGTCAATACCTCCCAGCCCCGGCCAGTAGGTTTCAAAGGCTTTGGGGAAGGTATCAAGCATCCCCATGAGCTTTGTCCCGAAGTCTGTGCCGGGGGCGATCCGGTAGGCCGTCCCGATTTTGGAGAAAAACCAGAACACAAAGAGGTACGGCAGGTTTGGGAGCACATATTTTCTGATCTTGTCACTCAACGTCCGTCCTTCACCGCCTCTCTGGTCCGCTGCTTTTCCTTTGCCTGCGTCCTGATTTGCTCCGTGAATTTCCGAAGCTGACCGAGGATGGAAGCCTTGTCCTGCTCTTTGTTCAGCACCTTTGCGCTGTACTTCTGGAAGGCCGCCGTGATAGCGTCCGCCTGATTGGCTTTGAAAAACAGCAGGTAATGACCGGGGCTCACTTTATGGAAAGCGTAGTCCACATGGAACTCCTTCGCGATCCGGTCAAAATCCTTTGGAGCTCCCACATAGGGCATGGCACTTTTGCCGCCATAGTGGTTCATCAGCTTTTTCACGCTCTGGCGTCCCTGCGGGGTCAGCGCCTTCTGGTGGTGCTTTTGCAGCGCCCGAACCACCTTGCCAAGAGCGGCAGCCAGCACTTTTCCTGTGAGCTTCGTTGTCCTGATCGAAAGGGCAACCGTTTTTTGGTTTACTTCTTCCTGCATAAAACCTCCTTTCCGTCGGGGTTCCCGCTATCCGGGAGGCCCCCGTACAATCTCGGGGAACAGAAAACCTCGGGCCAATGTGGCCCGAGGCTTACCGCTCGGCATCTCTGCCGGACGGAGCTTTCTTTTCCGGCTCCGTCTGGACTTTTTCGCCCTGTTCCCGCATGGTCTGCAAGATAGAGGGCTTCTTTTGAAGCTGGGAGGGCTTTTCGCCGGACAGCGGCTTGATACATTCCAGACGGTCAGCCGCCCGGATAGCGTTGTCCGTGAGCTGCCTCTGCCATGCGCCCACGCTGGGAGCCCAACGAAAGCCGCTGCTTTTCAGCTCGGCCCGGGTGTCCGCGTCAGGCTTTCCGTCAAAGAACACCTGCAAGCGGTTGTCCTCCCGGTTCATTTCCACACGACCCCCATCGAACTCCCAGCCGGAAAATTCCTGCTGTGCCTGTTTGGAAAGCTGTTCGATACGGGCCTTTACCCGGCGGATCTCCGCATTGTTGTTGGTAAGCTGGTAACTTTCAAAGGGCCTCGGGTCGCTTCGCCAACTTGACGCCATGCTTGCTTTCAGCTTTTCGATCTGGTCCGGCGACAGCAGCGCACAGCCGTCCAGCTTGCCATGCTTGCGGTAATAGGCGTTGACCTCCTTCATAATGAGCTGGGAGCGTTCCAGCCCGTCCAGCTTCTTCTGGAGCTTTTCGATCGCTGCCGGGTCATCGGCGCTGATCCCGCCCATGCCGGTACTGCATATCTTATCCAGCAGCCCTTGAATATACCGCCATTCCTCCATGTTGCTGTCCCGGGCCCGGTTCTGTTTTTCCTTCTTTCCCACCGGGAAATTGGCAGGTCCGGCGATCATCACAGAGGGAACCCTTGCGTCAATGGCAAAGCCCTGGTTCATGTTTTCGGCCAGCTTGCGGGCGTAGGTGTCTAACAGATGGTCGATCTTCTCATGGTACATGGGGTCCACCCGGGATTTCTGCTTTTCCGCTATGGCGGCGGCCTTGTCCACCATTGCCCGGTATTCCGCCGTTGCGCTCCCTTCCTTGTAGTCGGAAAAGCTGTTCATTTCTTTTGCCCGGCGGGCGGCTCCTTCATTGATAGGGTAATAGTTGATGGTATGCACCTCCTTTATGCTTCGGGCCATGTTGGCCCGAAGTCCTACCGTTCTTCATGGGAAGGCCCCGCCTTGTCCTTTTTCGGAGCGGGTGGGGCTTCTTGAAACTGTTTGAGTGTAGCGAGAATGGAGTGGACAGGCTCGGCCTTTTCAGGATAGGCAAATATCCGGTGTTCCGGCGGGATGTCCTGCGGCCCGTGGTAATACTCCTTGAAGCCCTCCGGGACTGCCGACACATACCCACCGGGAGCGAATACGCCGCCCTCGTTGATACGCACATCCCGCCCGTATGCCTCATAATCGAAGTAGTTCTGAATGTGCTCCGGTATGTCGATAGTCCCAAGCTCGTCGGCGTAAAGACGACCCAGCCCTTCATCATCGGAAATATCCGGGTAAAAGCGGTAAAGGTCAAGGTTCTGCGTCAGGTTTATCAAATCCTTCACGCTCCTTGTGTGGTTTCCCAAGACAAGAGCGGCTTCAAAGGTTTCCAGTCCGCCCTTATCCCGTACTTCCAGCAGGGCGTGGCCCAGCTCGTTCAGCTCGTCGATGTTCTCACATTCGTAGAGATGATCGTAGAGCCCCAGCACATCGCTGTCAAAGCTGGTAAAGAACACTTCGCTGTACCGTTTCCCGTCTATCCCGATTTTGGCAAGGGCGGCCTGCAACTCCTGTGTCGTCATGGGGAAATGTACCGTTGTCCCTACCTCGATCCCCATCAAGGGGTACAGGGCTGTATTGGTTATATAGGCTTCAAACATGGGCTTATTCCTCCTTTCCGGCCCTGCCAGCCAGCACCTCATAGATCCCGGCCATAATGTAATCGGCGCAAGGGAGGGCAATCGCATTTCCCAGCGCCTTGTAGCGTTGCAGAGGCCGGATCTCCATGCCGTCCGCCCCGTACTTTGTCCAGCCCTCCGGCAGCCCCATCAGCCGTTCGCTTTCCGTTTCCGTCAGAAAACGGATGCAGCCGCCCTCCGGGTCGCCCTCATACCAGAAGGCAAAGGGCGTTACATCACTGGCTAAAAGAGTGGGAAAAGGGTCAGTTGGTAATCCGAAGCTGTTTCGGAAGGC
>NZ_QUFH01000020.1:7748-17237 GCF_003478415.1 Clostridium sp. AF27-5AA | reverse complement strand
CCCATGAGGTTTTTCACAGGTTCGATGACCCGCACGCTTACATCCAGCTTTATAGGGGCAGCTGGTGTTCCGCCCGCATTTTTTTCCTGCATGGATTTCTCCTTTCCGCTTCGGGTCAGCATGACCCGAAGCTGTTACAAGTTTACAGTGCTTTCAACTTCGTTTCCCCACACGTCCCATCCGGGCTTTTTTTCTCTGGCGAACAATTCCACTCGTGGTATATCGCCCATCAGTTCTACAATTTTCCGCCTGGCCTCGTCCGGCTTTTTACTGTGGCGCTCTATCGGGGAAACAATAAGCTGGTGAACACCGGTAGACTTACGCTTCGGATGTCCTTTTACTGCTAAAAGACAAATTTCTGCATTGCCTCTGGTCCAATACCCCAGACCGTAAAACCATGAGTAGGAGCGCCGGTTCCTCTTTATCCATACAAAAGCCACAGAACGATAAGAAAAGCCCCATGCTTTAATGACCTTTAAGGCTTCCGGCAGTTGTGGGAATGTTGCCCACAGAAACAAAACGCTGTCTTTTGCAGCCAAGTCGGCCACTGGAAGGGAACAAATTTCTTCAATACTCATAGTGGGATAATGAAGCTCTGCTGATCCCTGCCTGTTTTTCTGCTCATACCGCCACGGTGGATCTGCATAGATTATCGAAAATTTTTCTTTCGGCATGATCCTCCTTTCCGCTTCGGGTCAGCATGGCCCGAAGTCTCTTAATGGCAGCCGAAGATGGATTTTGCAAGACTGCCTGTTTTGAATAAGGTAAAACACAGCAGCACCGTATATCCCACGCAGCCCCAGATCGCCCCGATGGGGTCGCCGTCGGTGGCGATACTCTGGATCAGCACCGCATAGATTGCGACACAGACTAAGATCAACAGACCTTGAAAGCCCACCGCAAAGAGGGAGCGGAAATAGTTCTGCCCCATGTGTCCGGTTTCCCTGTTGGGGACTGTGGCAAACGGGATAGGCGCTAAACTTGTGAGTAAATAGATTTCAGTCATACGGCCATATACGATGACGAAGATCACGATATTTAAGGCAATCATGGTAAGCTGGATCAGGAAGGATTGTAGCCAGAGTCCGAACAGAGGACCCAACTCCATCGCTTCAAGTTCTGTCCGTAGACTGTCCAGCACATCCGGCGTGATCTCTGTCCCGTTCTGGATAATGCCCGCTGACTGCTGTATCACATGCTGGCTCACATCAAAGACCGCCAGCACGATATTGAAGGTGTTCGTCAGGATCATCACAGCCACAAAGGTTTTGAACACCCACTTAAAAAACATCCATGTGTCAACTTCATGGAGGTTGTTGCGTTCTATGAGCATCTGTATCAGCTCATAAGTCATTACAAAAGTGAGGATGACCCCGGCGATTGGCAGGATGGCAGTTTCAGAGATCTGTCGTATCATGGAAAAGACCCCGGCGTTCCAGTCCGCCGGGGTCGTGCCGACCTGTGTGGCGATCTCGCCAACGCTCTGATTGACGTTATCGAAAAGGCCGTCCAGATTTCCCATGATACCATCGACGAGCAGACCTTTCAGCCATTCAACGATTGCGTCGATGATAAAGTCCATACATCAGCTCCTTCTGGAAAAAGGGACAACGGGTGACACTTAGCTGAACAGACCGGACAGCAGAGGGATAAGCTGAAGGCCGATCAGAACGACACCGCCGCCAGCCATGAGCTGTTTTATCCCCAATTAGGTGTAAAACTCTGCTCGATGGCGGGCGGCGGCGTACAAAAAATCTATATGGTGTTTTTAAGAGAACCGTCCCGGCGGGACAGGTCAGGCAGTGACCTGTTCCACCTCCGGGATGGGTTTGAGATTAAAATGAATTTCGATAGAAATGTGTCTTGTTTTATCTTCGTCAATGCGCTCATGCACGACGATTTCTTTGATTAAGCGGTTGAGGGTGGCTGCGTCCAACTCTGTGATGTTGGCATATTCCTGAATGGCTTCCACCCATTGTTTTGCGTCATTGGCAAGCTGGACTTCATCGGACAGCCGCTTTCTGCCCTCGGACACTTTTGTTTTAAGTTCCGTCTGCTCGGTCTGTGTCTTTTCCAGCATGGTGTTGAAGTTCTGCTCACTGATACGCCCTGCAATCATATCTTCATAAAGCCGCATTACCATTTTGTCCAGAACCTCAATCCGTTCCTCGTCCCTTGTAAGGGAGCGTTCCATTGCTTCCCGCTGTTCCCGCTGCTCGGCTTCACAGGTATTGGTCAGGCGGTCAGCAACCGCTTTCCCGTCCATCAGGGCAGCTCTGGCACATTCCCGGATTTTCCGCAGCACATGACTGTAAAGGGTGTCATAATCAATCCGGTGCTGGGTGCAGTGGTTCTTTCCAAAGGCATTGTAGGTCTTGCAGGAGTAAATCTGCTGGGGATGTTTTGCGTTTGTGTAGCGTACCGTCAGAGACTTCCCACACTCGCCGCATTTTATCAGTCCGGCAAACAGGCTGATTTCATTGGTCTGCCCCGGACGCTGGCGGGATTTCAGCTTGTTCTGCACAATGTCAAAGCTCATGCGGTCAATCAGCGGTTCATGCTGTCCTTCCACTACAATCCAGTCCTCCGGCTTCTTTTCCCCAATCGTGCCGATTTTGAAACGGTAGTCCTTTTTCTGGGAAGCAATCGCCCCAGTGTAAACGGGATTCATCAAAAGGTCTTTGATAACGGAAAAGTCCCACATATACCGCCCGTTTTCCGGGTCTTTCTTTTCCCATTTGGTGCGGGTATTGCGAAGCCCCCGTTCCCGGTTCCACCATGTGGGGCAGGGGATTTTTTCTTCCTCCAGCCGTCTGCGGATATAGTTCGGACCATGACCGTTTAGGGCATATCCGAAAATCAGCCGCACAATCGGGGCGGTTTCCTCGTCAATGAGCAGATGGTTTTTGTCCTCCGGGTCTTTCCGATACCCAAACGGGGCAAGACACCCGGTAAACTGTCCTTTCTGCGCTTTCAGAAGATAAGAGGAATGGACTTTCTTGGAAATATCCTTGCTGTACATCTCGTTCAGGATATTCTTGAACGGGGCGATGTCGTTGTTATCCCGCAGGGTGTCGATACCGTCATTCATGGCGATATAGCGGACACCGTTTCTTGGGAAAAAGTCCTCAATCAAATGCCCTGTTTGCAAATAGTTACGCCCCAGTCGGCTGAGGTCTTTCGTGATGACAAGGTTGATTTGCCTGCGCTCAATGGCTCTCAACATTCTCTGTAAATCAGGACGCTCCATATTAAGACCTGTGAAGCCATCGTCCTGATAGACTGCCACAACCTCCCATCCCTGCTTTTCGCAGTATTTTTCCAGCATATCACGCTGGTTTGCGATACTGGCACTTTCGCCTTGCAGGTCATCGTCCTTTGACAGCCTGCAATAGACCGCCGCACGATAGCCCCCGGCAAGTGCTGAACCGATTGTTCTGTATTCCATTTCGTTCATCATAGCCATTTACCCACACAATCCAGACGGTATCTGGCTCTGTTGAACCTCATCTTCATTATACTTCAAATCTTTCTTTTTAGCAAGATATTCTTTTGTATTTGTTTTGCCGTATTTCTGGGAAATCAGGCTGACGAACACATCGGTGGCGTCCAGTTCCCCGTCAAATACGGTTGTCACTTCAATCTTGGTCTTATTTTTCGCCATAGGCAGTTATCCTCCATACATGAAAATAGCCAGACAGAGAACGGTCGGCAACGAAGTCCGGCAACGGGCTTCAAAAGACCTTGCAAACAATCTCAATCTGGCGTTGATTACTATTTATACTTTTCTTTTATTTTTCTGTTGTTTTGGTTGTCAGAGAGGGAAAAAGCCCGGAAATAAGGGATTTTCCCCGGCAACCGGCTCGGCAACGGGATAGCAACGAAGTCGGCAACGGGCTGTCATTTTCAGAATGGAAGCTCCATCTGCTCTGTGACCTCCACAAAACCGTCCATAGATTTTTCGGGCGGGTTGTCGGTGTCCGTTGCCGGGATTTCACGCTCCCAGCCCTTTTGTCTGCCGTATTCCGCAAACATCCTCGGATTGGAAAAGTAGTTCCACCCGGTAATGCACTGGTTCATTATCTCGTTGATTTCCCGGATTTCCCATTGCTTCGGCTCATCAAAGGTGTGGTTTAAGGCTTCCTTGTAGAGCTGCTTGGAGCAGACCGTTTCCCCGGTGTACTTATCAAGGTAAGCCTGTATCATCCCGGCTTTGGTGTCCTCCGGCATAAAATCCCGCTGGTGTTCTTTGAGATACCGCTGCATGGCTGGGCTGAATGACAGCTTGAACATGCCGCTTCGGTAAATCTCCATTGCTTCCGCCCACATCTGGCTGATATAGGCTCTGGAAGCGGCTTCGTCCTCCAAAATGTGAACCTCGGCTTGCTCCGGGTACACCATGACCGGGATAAATCGGCGGTTGCCGGAACGGTCAAGGGGGAGAAAGTCAAGGGCGTTGGAAGTGCCGCCGAACACGCATTGACGGGGGCGGTCTGCCGGGTGAGTTTCATAGGGAATTTTGTAAACCTCTTTCTGGCGGCTTAGAAAGGACTTGATTTCCTCAATGCTCTTGGCATTGGCGGTTGCCATCATTTCCGACATTTCAATTATCCAGTGACCTTGCAGCTTGCGGTACACGTTATCATCGTCCAGCTTCCGCAAATCATCGGAAAACCACTCGTCCCGGACTGCCAGCAGCCGGAAGAAGGTGGATTTGCCAGCCCCCTGACCGCCTACCAGACACAGCATGATTTCAAACTTGCTTCCGGGCTTAAATGCCCTTGTAATCGCCCCCAGCATGAACAGCTTCAAGGCTTCATAGGTGTAATCGTCCACATCAGCTCCCAGAAAGTGCCGCAGACAGAAGCGGATGCGCTCAGTCCCGTCCCATGCAAGGCTGTTCAGAAAATCCCGGATGGGGTGGTACTTATTCTCATTCGCCACAATCCCGATGGCGGTTTCAATCTTTTTCTCACTGGTAAGCCCGTAGGTTTCCTCCAGATAGAGAAGCAGATACTTCATGTCCGTATCGGTCAGGGCTGTGCTTTCTCTGTGAAAACCGATGGGCTTTATGATGTCCTTGCGGTCGGTCAGGATGTTGTAGGCGATTGCCCCGGCAAGCACAGGGTCACGCTGGAATACGGTCAGGCAGTTCCGTATGCTCTGGCGGACGCCGCCTTTCTCGGTGGTTTCCAGAGTTGCCTTTACTTCCTCAACGCTCTGGGGCGGCTGCATGGCGTTCATGGTGTTTTTTAGTTCTTGCTGCGTCTGCGGCTGCAAGCTCTGCCATTCGCTGTTCAAGCTGTATCACATCCTTTCCGTAGTCCATAATCAAAACCGCTTTTTCCTCTGTCTCCCCGAACAGCAGCACATCCAGCAGATATTCCACATGGGCTTGCTTCTGCAAGGCTTCCACGAACCGGGGATGAAACGCTTCCTCCGGGGAGTGCGGGGCATAGTCGGTTTTCCATACCCGTAAGAGGTGTAGATAATCGGCAAGGACACGGAAGCAATGTGCCTTTGCTTCCCGGAACTGTTCTTCCGGGGATTTCTGCCGGGGCTTGGGCTTCCTTGCCCTGCCCGGTGGCTTCCAGTCCTCATAGGCAAGCCCGAAGTCACTCGCCAACTGTGCGGCGGCTTCCTTTTTCCCCAGCCCGTACAGGGCAGCTACAAAATCAATCACATCCCCATCTGCACCACATCCGAAGCAGTGGAAACGCTTGTCCAGCTTCATGCTGGGGGTCTTATCGTTGTGGAACGGGCAGCAAGCCATCCCGTTTCTGTTTACCCGGATTCCGTAATGCTCCGCAGCCTGTCTTGTCGTAACGGACTGCTTCACAGCTTCAAATACATTCAAATCAATTCCTCCTTGTAAAAAAGAAAAGGCACTTATCATTCTCAATCTGAAAATGGCAAGTGCCTGTTAAAGTTCCATATCCTGTTGTTTGTGTTTCGTCTGCGCCGGGGCGTTTTTCTGTGCTTTCTTCTCGTCAGCCTTATCCTGCAAGACTTCTTTGAGGGGCTGCTTCTTGGGCGGCTCTTTGCTTTCCTCTGTGCCGGGTGTGGCTTTCCGTACCCAGTAGCGGATGTCCCGCAGCTTCTTCAAATCTTCCTGCACCTCGGTCAACGGTACTTTCAAGTCTGCGATTTCGCCCACAAGCTTCGCCTGTTCCTGCAAAAGCTCCTTTTTCGTGCTGTCCTTATCATCCGGGTGCTTGGCAAGGTAGGCACTGGCTTTCTCAAACCGGGCAACCTCCGGGTGTTCCAGCTTGAATTTTTCCTTAGTTTTCTTGAAAAATATCTTCTGGTATTTCTCATAAACGGGCTTACATTCCTTACAGTCCGTCCGGGCGGCAAGGATAGCGTCAATCACGTTGCTGCGGGTTTCCTTTGGCTTCATCTGCTTTCGGTAGTCGGCGGCAGATTTCCCGGACGTTTCTATAAAGTTTTCCAAATCCTCCACGGTGGAAAGTCCCTTTCTCTGAAGATAGGACAGGGCTTCGCTGACTGCCTTTAAGTCTTTGGAAGTTCCACGGTTTTGTCCCGCCCGTGTCCAGTCGCTCCGTTCTGCCTTTCGTACCTCCATGTACTTCATCAACAGATTGGGAAGAAATACCGCTTCCTCCGCAGCTTTTTCCGCAAGCAGTTCTTTTCGTTTTTCACTAAGCTCGATAATCCAGCCTTTGAGATTTTTAATAAGCTGCCGGATAGACTTCATCAGGCTGTTGGCGGCTTTGATTTCCCGGTTCAGATTTCCGATGTTGGTCTGAATCCCTCGCTTTTCCATCTGCCGGACAGCAGCACCCTCATGGACGGTAGGGATAATATCAAGCCCCTGTCTTTCATAAGAACGGAGATCCACCCGCTCCGGGCGGTTGTTGGCTTCCAGATAGCGGTTCTGGATGATCTCCCATTCATGCCGCCAGATTTCACAATACTTGCGGTCGTTCCAGTCAACCGTATCTTCCTTGTGACTTTTCCATCTGCCGGACGGAAGTTTTATCCGTTCCCCGTTCTCGTCAAGGTCATAAACCTTGCGGCTCTTGGGAAGCCATTTCCCATGTTCATCCATTGCCCGCATAGTCAGCATGACATGAGCGTGAGGGTTTCCGTCCCCTTTGTCATGGATGGCAAAATCCACGCACATTCCTTTGGAAACAAACTGCTGATTGCAGAAATCCCGGACAAGGGCGGCGTACTGGTCGGGCGGTATCTCTCTGGGGATGGTAAGCACCCACCGCCTTGCAAGCTGGGAATTCCATTGCTTCTCCACCGCTTCGGCGGCGTTCCATAAAGTATTGCGGTCTGCATACGACCGTGGGGCATTTGCCGGAAGCAAGATTTCATTGTGGACGATACCACGCTTTTCCGGGTAGTGCTTCACTTCCTGATCGTATCCACAGAACAGCTTTTCGCCGCTCTGGTAGGCAGCGGCGGCAACCGCAGACTGCTGTTGGCTTCGCTGCACAATCGAGATTTCGTTGTGTGGACAGGGCATTTCGTGTCCCTCCTTTCGGTAATTGGTGGATGGGGTGGCGTTTTACCACCTCATTTGGGGCAGAAAAAAAGCAGGAGACCTTTTCAGATTTCCTGCTCGGTGGTGCCGCCGGTGGGCGGCTGGTATTCAGTTTTGAAAGTTCGGGTCAGGGTGGCCCGATGATGAAATAAAATATCTGCATGAAGATTATTCAACTTCTTTTAGTAATTCTTCAACAGAAATACCGTAAAGTTTTGCAAGTGCAAAAAGATTTGATGTGGAAGGGTCGGATGTTCCATTTTCCCATTTTGAAACAGCCTGCCTGCTAACACCAATCGTTTCAGCAACAAATTCCTGCGTCATTTTGCACTGTGTTCTGTGTACTTTGAGTGCTTCACCCAACGATTTCCTCACTACGGATTTTTCCTGCCGTACATCTTTTGAATGGATATATTTGAGTAATGCACGAACAATAAGGGTAAGCAAACCAACAAAGATACATAAGAAAATTATTCCAACGATTATCATAAATACGGTTACTTTCATTTGACCACCTCCTAATGTTGCTGTTGGCTTCATTTCTCTGTACGGATATATTTAAGCAATGCACGAATAACAAGGATAAGCAAGCCGACAAAGATACATGAGAAAACTATTCCGACTACAATCATAATGATGTTTACTAACATTTGGATGACCTCCTTTCTTTGTTGGCTTTATTCTATCTGAATTACCGTGTTGCTACCACCAACTATCAAGCAATTATCAGTTGCATATCGGTTGCACAATGATAGCGTTCTGTTTTTTGACCTTATTATACTAAATTACCGTAGATAAGGATAGCTCGACTGATAAAACTTGCTGGACGGGAACAGCTTGCAGCGCAAGGTGTTTCCGGGCGGCAAGTCCACAAAAGGGTAGCTGGCGACAGCCAGCGCAGGGGAAGCGTAGCGTCCCCTGTATGATTTGGAGCAGACCATGACTGCGGAAAATCACAGCCCTCCGGCGAGGAGCCTTCGGAGAACGCAATGCACCAACCTTTGGGTGGTGTATAATTGCGCCCTTAGTAAACTAAGGGGTTTCCGGCTTCTCCCGTTCCAGCAGTTTTTTCAATAGTTCCTGCGTGTCCTGCCTGTGAAAAATGAGTTTCAACAACAGCATGACATCATCATCTGTCAGGCGTTCCGGCTCTTGCAGAAAACTTTCCAGCATACCGCCACGAGTACAGAGCCGGTGCGTCCGTTCCTTTCGGGTAAGCTGCTTTAACTGGTGCTGCAATGCCTTTTCATCATTGATGGCTTTCCGCAGTTTCTTTTCGCTTTTCTCCAACTCCCGGTTGAGCTTTTCCAGCTTTGAGGTATCAGGCAAGGGCAGCGTCCTCCTTTCCCGGTATCAGCACATAAATCCTGTTTGGTTCTCCAACGCCCTGACGCACCCGCATGATAAGTCCGGCGGTTTCCAGTTCATTCAGAGAACGCTTGACCGTCATGGGACTGCGGGACAGGACTGCGGCAATGGCTGTGACAGGGAAGCAGACAAACAGGATTCCGTTCTCGTCCTCCTGACCTTTGGAGAGCATAGCGTCCAGCATCCGGCAGTACATGACCTTTGCGGTGCTGCTGACTGGAAATCCTGTCAACGCTCTGGGAAAGGGCATACAGGGCGGCAATGGTGTGTCTATCGTCATAAATTCAAAATTCATTCGGTGTGTTCCTCCTTTTTCTTTGCTCGTTTGGATAAATAACGGGGGCAGTCAATCACAACCGCCCGGAAGCTCTGCTTGCACCCATGCTGGCATTTCCGGCATAATTCGTTGTAAGTGACACGCCCCCGGTCATTGAGGTAAAAGGAAAGCTCATGCTTCCTCTTTTTGCTCATTCTCGGCATATTGTGTTTCCTCCCGTTTTAGTGTATGGTTTCGGGGCGATTTTCGGCAAAATTACAGCCATAGAGCCGATTAAAATCTCCCGAAGTATCAGCGATAGGGTAGACTATCCCCCTATCAGATTGTC
>NZ_QUFH01000020.1:0-7738 GCF_003478415.1 Clostridium sp. AF27-5AA | reverse complement strand
GCGATAGGGTAGACTATCCCCCTATCAGATTGTCGTGTTTCGGTATCATTTCGGTGTCAGTTCGCCAGTTCTCCCCGGTGTCGTTCCTCCCCTGAATCTCACAGCGGCGTATCGCTCCCTTTGGTACGCTCGTTTCGGTCAGGGTTCCTCCACATTCCTGCCAAAAGTCATGGCACTACATCGCCGGGGAAGCATATCCCACACAGGCTGGTCATTCGATTGGATTTGATCCATCGATGAACTACCTGTATCATAGAACATTTTTGTGCCCTGTGCCGTATGTCCACAAAGTAGGAATTAGGGGTAAAAATCAGAAATTTCCACGATTGCGGAAAGTGTGATATAATCCAGATAAGCGGCAGCAATGAAACCATTGGAAAGGAGCGTGCGCCCATGAAAGGAGCAACAAGCATACAGGAACGCCTTTGGGAACTCCGCAAGGACAAAGGCTTAAATCTGGAAGAACTATCAAAGCTGACAGGCATTTCCAAATCAGCTCTTGGAAGTTATGAAAAAGAGGATTTTAAGGAAATCAATCATGGCAACCTTATCACGCTGGCAGACTTCTATGGGGTCTCTGTTGATTATCTACTGTGCCGGACAGAGAACAGGGAGCAGATCAACACACCATTGACGGAGCTGCATTTGAATGATGAGATGGTGGCACTGCTGAAAAGCGGTCGGATTAACAACCGTCTGCTCTGTGAGCTTGCTACACATAAAGATTTCATCAAGTTTCTTGCAGACATTGAGATTTATGTGGACGGGATTGCTACCATGCAGATTCAAAACCTCAATGCACTTGTCGATACCGTCCGGCATGAAATCATTGAACGGTATCGCCCAGGCGAAGATGACCCGCATTTGAAAGTGCTGCAAGCCGCCCATATCAGTGATGATGAGTATTTCAGTCACATGGTTCTGGATGACCTCAACCTGATTATCCGGGATATTCGGGAAGCCCACAAAAAGGACAGTGAGAGTGCGCCCCAGACCACCGTTGCCGATGAATTGAAAGAAAATCTCGAAGCAGTCGAAAATTTCAAGGGCAGCCGGGATGAAAAGCTGGTTGTCCTTTACTGCAAGCAGCTCGGTATCAACTATAAAAATCTGTCAGACGAAGAATTTCGCTGGCTGATTCGGATTCTCAAAAAATCAAAGAAAATGGGAACGCCTATCAGCCAGAGGAAAAAACGGTAAAAAAAACCGCTGTTGCATGGTTGGGGTGCCTTCCATGTAGCAGCGGTTCTTGCTGTGGTTATTATTTCATTCGTTTTCTTAATATCCGGCGATAATTTGTTTCTCCCTTTGGTGCGTCCTGTATAATTTCCAACACACCATCTTCAAGCATTTTATCAATGCGATTAGAAATCCATACATCACTAATTCCAAGTTGATATTTTCCTAAAACATTACCTATAACAATAGCCATTTTGAATTGCTCTGGCTGTTCCGCAATTTCACGAAGAATGAAACTATCATATATATCTTCTGAAACACTTTGCAATTTACCATTTAGCATTGCACGCAAAGGTGCATTTTCATTTTGAAGTTGATTCCATTTCATAGCACAAGCTGAAAGAAATACAGGCTTAGCTTTTTCTTGTAGAGTTATATATTTTCCCCATTCGCCAGGAGAAACCTCACCCCATGCTATTTTGGATGTCATAGTATTTTCTTTTCCATATTCCCAGGCAGGTAACTTAACCAAATAAATTGTTGTCTGACAGTTTAATGGTCGAAGTTGTTTCATAAGCCAGTACATACCGCAAAATTCATCCGGATTATAGCTATACCAAATACGAACTTCTTCCCCAGCTACATATCGTTCAATAACCGAAGACAATGTAGTTTTAATTTTCTGTATTTTTTCTTCAACCTGATAGTCTAAATCCTCTACAAACCAGACAGACAGCATTTTCTTGAGAACATTTTTCCGCTGTTCGCCAATTCCATTATCAGAAATATCTCCCACACTAAGAGCCATATCAAAACAATAAACATCACTGCTCTTGCCTCCCAATGGAATAGCATTCTCCCAAGCAATATGTTCTTGTTCCTGTGCTTGAATTTGTGCTTCTTTCATTTCATCTGAAGATGGAACACTCCCATCTTCGTGCCTCATAAAGACCGAAACTGCACTTCCTCTATACTTTCCCTTACCGTAAGTTTGGGCAATTTTCAAACTTCCACAGGCACTTTCACCAAATACAATTTCAATCATCTTATATACCTCCGATTTAATTACTCCCGTATGAATAAATTATATCATGCAAAACAATTTCTTCTGCCCGGTTGTGAATGTTATTACAACGCTGCACCCATTCCATTTGTTGAGTTCGCTTCAATTCCTCTGTCACGCCCTCGGTGGCTTTCATCTGCTCCATGATAGTGTCTAACCGTTCCTGTGCCTGTTCGTTCAGGTCTGCAAGATATGTCCACAATTCTCCGGTCAGTATCAATGTATTCAATCTGGCTGGGTGGACTTCCCTTAAATATTCCCGGTGCATCCGTCCGTACTTTCCGATAGGGCGGTGTTCCTCCGGCAGTTTCAAGTCCGGGATGTAGTAATCTCCGACAAGGATATAATCAATTCCGTTTTCCGTTATTCTTGGTTTCAATTCTCTCATGTTCCTTACCTCCTGTGGAAGCAGGCTCGTCTGGTACTAACTCAATCACATCGGTAATCTCACAATTCAGCGTTTCACAGATACGGGCTAATGTGTCCATGCTGATGTGCTTTCCCTCTTTGCTCATGTTGGCAATCATATTCGTTGTCATACCAGCGGCAAGCCTTAAATCCTCTTTCCTCATATCACGCTCTAACAGTGTGTGCCAGAGTGGTTTATAGCTGATGTGCATATTGTTTTCCTGCCTTTCTATCCATACCACCGGGGCGGCTGCCCCGGCAGGAACTTTTCTCTTATTATAACATCAATCTTGTGAAATCACAATTTATTCTTGTAGCCTGCCGCTGATACCGTCTGGATTGTGCTCTTCCTTTCTTTTTGTTCCCTTTAATTAGCCATGAACTGCTTAATGCCCTGTGATTTTGCCGCAGGGTTGTCCGACCCGTAACCTTCCAGAAGGTTGATGACACCCCACACCGCCAGACCGGCGCCAAGAGCCATGACCAGAATTTTAAGAATGTCGATTGCCTGATTGAAAAATTCCATATACGTTCCTCCATTTTGTTTGTTTGATGGTTTTGGGTACAAAAAAAGCCGCCCACATCGGCGGCGCTTCGGGTCATCATGGCCCGAAGTTACACGAACTCGTCGCTGTCCAGATCATCGAAGTTCAACAGGTCAGCTTCTTCGTCCGTGTCGGAGCCGTCCACTTCGTACACCGTGTATTCGTCCTCCGGCTTTAGTCTCAATGGCCGGTGGCGGAACAGGCTTTCCAAGCGGAAGGCGTTTTTCTTTTTATCAAATTCGGCTGTGTACTTGTAATTCGGGTGCTTTTTCAAGTCATACTTCGGGGACAGGAAGGGCGGGAGCCCCCGAAGCTGCAAGATACATTTATCCCCGGGCATGGTGGTGATCTCGCTGGTAGTCATCAGCTCCCGGCCAAGCCGCTGCATATTCTGGCTGTAACTTTCAGACTGCCCCCGGCTCCGGCCTTCGGTCTGCATGGAGATGGTGGCCTTGCCCAGCCAGTTTTCCGAAATATCCTTTAGGGTGGAAGCCTCCCGGCCTCCGAGGAACACGATACTGTCCATGTTGCCCATGATGGTTTCAGAATGGTCCTTGTACAATGCCTTGCACTGGCTCATAGCCTGATAAAAGAGTGTCAGGCTGATCTCACGGGAACGGATGACAGCCACAATTTTCTCCAGCCCCGGCACCTGCCCGGTGTTGGCAGCCTCGTCCCACAGCACCCGCACATGGTAGGGCAGACGCCCGCCATAGGTATTGTCAGCCCGTTCACACAGAAGGTTGAACATCTGCGAAAAAGCGAGGGCAACCAAAAAGTTGTAGGTGGTGTCCGTGTCGCTGATAAGGAAGAACAGCGCTGATTTTTCATCCCCCAGCTTATCAAGCTCCAGTTCGTCATAGGACATGATCTCCCGAAGCTGGGGAATGTCAAAGGGGGCAAGTCTGGCTCCGCAGCTAATCAGTATGCTTTTAGCTGTCTTGCCGCTGGCCAGCTTGTATTTCTTATACTGTCTCACAGCGAAGTGCTGGGGACTGCGGCGTTCCAGCCCATCGAACATATAGTCAACCGCATTTTTGAAGGTTTCGTCATCTTCCCGGACTTCCATGCTGTTTATCATTTCCACCAGCGTATTCATGTTGCGTTCTTCCTCCGGCCCCTCAAAGACGATATAGGCCACAAGGGCGCAGTACAAAAGGGTTTCGGCTTTTGTCCAGAACTCGTCGCCCTCCTTGCCATCGCCTTTGGTATTGGCAATCAGGGCGGTAACGAATTTCAAAACATCGCTTTCCGTCTTGATATAGGCCAGCGGATTGTAGTGCATGGATTTGGAGAAGTCGATACTGTTGAACACCCGCACCCTGTATTTTTCCCTTTGCAGGAACCGCCCGCACTGGTCGAGGGTGCCGCCCTTCGGGTCTACCACCACATACGAGGAATGGGCTTGAAGGAGCTGCGGGGTCAGCCAGAACCTTGTCTTTCCCGAGCCGGACGAGCCGATGACACAGGCGTTTAGGTTCCGGGCATTGGCAGGTACCTTCGGACGGGTGTTCATGGTAAGGAACTCCGTCCCGGTTAAAATGACATTGTTCTGAAATTTAGGGTCTACAAACGGCTTTATATCCTCCTTTGTTCCAAAGCGGGCGGTGCCGTACTCCGCATCCCGCCGGAATTTTTTTGCCTTCCTGATCTTTGACTGTATCAGCAGATACATCCCAGCCGCACCGGCAAGGCCCACCAGCAGGTCAATACCGCCCAGCCCCGGCCAGTAGGTTTCAAAGGCTTTCGGGAAGGTGTCGAGCATCCCCATGAGCTTTGTCCCGAAGTCTGTGCCGGGTGCAGTCCGGTAGGCCGTCCCGATTTTGGAAAAAAACCAGAACACAAAGAGGTACGGCAGGTTGGGGAGCACATATTTTCTGATCTTGTCACTCAACGTCCGTCCTTCACCGCCTCTCTGGTCCGCTGCTTCTCCTTTGCCTGCGTCCTGATCTGCTCCGTGAATTTCCGAAGCTGGCCGAGGATAGAAGGCTTGTCCTGCTCTTTGTCCAGCACCTTTGCACTGTACTTCTGGAAGGCCGCCGTGATAGCGTCCGCCTGATTGGCTTTGAAAAACAGCAGGTAATGACCGGGGCTCACTTTATGGAAAGCGTAGTCCACATGGAACTCCTTCGCGATCCGGTCAAAATCCTTCGGGGCTCCCACATAGGGCATGGCGCTTTTGCCGCCATAGTGGTTCATCAGCTTTTTCACACTCTGGCGTCCCTGTGGGGTCAGCGCCTTCCGGTGGTGCTTTTGCAGCGTCCGCACCACCTTCCCAAGAGCGGCAGCCAGCACTTTTCCCGTGAGCTTCGTTGTCCTGATCGAAAGGGCAACCGTTTTTTGGTTTACTTCTTCCTGCATAAAACCTCCTTTCCGTCGGGGTTCCCGCTATCCGGGAGGCCCCCGTACAATCTCGGCGAACAGAAAGCCTCGGGCCAATGTGGCCCGAGGCTTACCGCTCGGCATCCCTGCCGGACGGAGCTTTCTTTTCCGGCTCCGTCTGGACTTTTTCGCCCTGTTCCCGCATGGTCTGCAAGATAGAGGGCTTCTTTTGAAGCTGGGAGGGCTTTTCGCCGGACAGCGGCTTGATACATTCCAGCCGGTCAGCCGCCCGGATGGCGTTGTCCGTGAGCTGCCTCTGCCATGCACCCACGCTGGGAGCCCAACGAAAGCCGCTGCTTTTCAGCTCGGCCCGGGTGTCCGCGTCAGGCTTTCCGTCAAAGAACACCTGCAAGCGGTTGTCCTCCCGGTTCATTTCCACACGACCCCCATCGAACTCCCAGCCGGAAAATTCCTGCTGTGCCTGTTTGGAAAGCTGTTCGATACGGGCCTTTACCCGGCGGATCTCCGCGTTGTTGTTGGTAAGCTGGTAGCTTTCAAAGGGCCTCGGGTCGCTCCGCCAGCTTGACGCCATGCTTGCTTTCAGCTTTTCGATCTGGTCCGGCGACAGCAGCGCACAGCCATCCAGTTTGCCATGCTTGCGGTAATAGGCGTTGACCTCCTTCATAATGAGCTGGGAGCGTTCCAGCCCGTCCAGCTTCTTCTGGAGCTTTTCAATCGCTGCCGGGTCATCGGCGCTGATCCCGCCCATGCCGGTACTGCGTATCTTATCCAGCAGCCCTTGAATATACTGCCATTCCTCCATGTTGCTGTCCCGGGCCCGGTTCTGTTTTTCCTTCTTCCCCACCGGGAAATTGGCAGGTCCGGCGATCATCACAGAGGGAACCCTTGCGTCAATGGCAAAGCCCTGGTTCATGTTTTCAGCCAGCTTTCGGGCATAGGTGTCTAACAAATGGTCGATCTTCTCATGGTACATGGGGGCCACCCGGGATTTCTGCTTTTCCGCTATGGCGGCGGCCTTGTCCACCATTGCCCGGTATTCCGCCGTTGCGCTCCCTTCCTTGTAGTCGGAAAAGCTGTTCATTTCCTTTGCCCGGCGGGCGGCTCCTTCATTGATAGGGTAATAGTTGATGGTATGCACCTCCTTCATGCTTCGGGCCATGCTGGCCCGAAGTCCTACCGTTCTTCATGGGAAGGCCCCGCCTTGTCCTTTTTCGGAGCGGGCGGGGCTTCTTGAAACCGTTTGAGTGCAACGAGAATGGAGTGGACAGGTTCGGCCTTTTCAGGATAGGCAAATATCCGGTGTTCCGGCGGAATGTCCTGCGGCCCGTGGTAATACTCCTTGAAGCCCTCCGGGACTGCCGACACATATCCACCGGGAGCGAATACGCCGCCCTCGTTGATACGCACATCCCGCCCGTATGCTTCATAATCGAAGTAGTTCTGAATGTGCTCCGGTATGTCGATGGTCCCAAGCTCGTCGGCGTAAAGGCGGCCCAGCCCTTCATCATCGGAAATATCCGGGTAAAAGCGGTAAAGGTCAAGGTTCTGCGTCAGGTTTATCAAATCCTTCACGCTCCTTGTGTGGTTTCCCAAGACAAGAGCGGCTTCAAAGGTTTCCAGTCCGCCCTTATCCCGTACTTCCAGCAGGGCGTGGCCCAGCTCGTTCAGCTCGTCGATGTTCTCACATTCGTAGAGATGATCGTAGAGCCCCAGCACATCGCTGTCAAAGCTGGTAAAGAACACTTCGCTGTACCGTTTCCCGTCTATCCCGATTTTGGCAAGGGCGGCCTGCAACTCCTGTGTCGTCGTGGGGAAATGTACCGTTGTCCCTACCTCAATCCCCATCAAGGGGTACAGGGCGGTGTTGGTTATATAGGCTTCAAACATGGGCTCATTCCTCCTTTCCGGCCCGGTCAGCCAGCACCTCATAGATCCCGGCCATAATGTAATCGGCGCAAGGGAGGGCAATCGCGTTCCCCAGCGCCTTGTAGCGTTGCAGAGGCCGGATCTCCACGCCGTCCGCCCCGTACTTTGTCCAGCCCTCTGGCAGCCCCATCAGCCGTTCGCTTTCCGTTTCCGTCAGAAAACGGATACAGCCGCCCTCCGGGTCGCCCTCATACCAGAAGGCGAAGGGCGTCACGTCACTGGCTAAAAGAGTGGGAAAAGGGTCAGTTGGTAATCCGAAGCTGTTTCGGAAGGC
>NZ_QUFH01000002.1:384872-390069 GCF_003478415.1 Clostridium sp. AF27-5AA | reverse complement strand
GAGCTGGAAAAGCAGAAACAGGAGGAAGAAAACAGCCAGATCGTGCAGGCGGTGCGCTCCCTCAAATTGACGCCCGCCCAGCTTATGGCTTTTCTGAATGACCCCCAAAACAGCCTTACCGCTTCGGGCCATACTGACCCGAAGCCGGAGGCACCCGAAAAGGAGGACACAGCCCATGAAGAAAATTAAATACCGCAGGCTGGCGGCGATGGCTGCCAGCCTTTTGTGTTGCCTGATCTTTACAGTCCCGGCTTATGCACAGAGCAGCGAGCCGCAGCCGGAGACAGCTCCCTCCCCGGCAGAAACCGAAGCAGAGCCGGAAACCCAGAACCCCTTTACCCCGGACGGGACGGGAACCGTGGTGGACAACGCCACCGACGAGGATGGAAAGGAGTTCTACACCATCACCACCGCAGACGAGAGCGTGTTTTATCTGGTGATCGACAAACAGAAAACCAGCGAGAACGTCTATTTCCTCAATACCGTTACCACAGACGACCTTCTGCCTCTTGCCGAACAGGGTAAGGAACCGCCCAAAGAAGTGACCCCGGAGCCAGAGCCAAAGCCCACTGAACCGGTGGAGGAAGTACCGGAACCCGAGCCGGAGAAAAAGGACAGCCCCCTTCTCTCTCTGCTCCTGATTGGTGCGGTGGTGTTGGCCGGCGGTGGAATTGGTTACTATTTCAAGATTTACAAGCCGCAGCATGAGTACCCGGATTTGGAAGATGATTACTGCGAATATGAGGACGGGGAGCTGGAGGAGATCGCAGAGGAACCCGAGGACGAAGATACCCCGCCGTGGGAGGAAGATACGGAGGAATGAGAATGAATTTTACAAGCAGCCCTTTTGAACGAATGATGAAGGAAGTACCGCACCCCGGCTGGGACAATGACAACCCTTGTATGGGATGCCGTTACTACAAGGAGTGCAAAGGAAAGAAAAAACAGTGCCGGAAGAAGTTCCGGGCGCTGATCGTGGAGCCCCGCCCTTCGGGCCATCGTGGCCCGAAGTCTTAAATGGACGCCCGGGAGCTGACCCGTGACGAGAAGAAGAAAATCCGTTCTCTGGTCACGGGGATGTGTGCCAACTATGACAGGGAAAGCGGCCTGTGCCTTCCTCTGGACTGTGCCTGTTATATGCTGCACAAGTGCTGGACAGGGGCGTACTGCCGTTACTTCCGTGAGGCTGTCCTGCCCCTTGACCCGGAGCTTCAAGCGGCGCTGACAACGGAAGGAATCTCCCCGGAACTGCGGGCCTGTGCGGTCTGCGGAAAGGCATTTTGGCCCGAGGGGCGTCAAGCCTACTGCTCCGACGTCTGCAAGGCCGAAGGAAACCGTCGGAAAAGCCGGGAACGCATGAGGAAAATGCGGGAGAAAAGGCCGGGCGGCTGTTACGATTTGCCGCCTCCAAAGGCTTGACATTCCGGGCTTTTTTGAGGGTGTTTCTGGGGTGGGAATATCTTATTACATTCCTCCCCGGTCTGCCCTCTTATTTCGTAACATCCAGCACTTCGGGTCATGTTGACCCGAGGCACAGAAAGGAGGAATCTCTTGGAGACAGTACAAGGATATGTGATTTTGAAAGCTGCCACCTTTGAAACCGGACACGGCTTTGCGCTGGGGCATAATCCGGGAGCGCCGAGCCCCTTTGTGACCTGGCAGTTTACCGAGGAGGAAAACGGCCATCGGGATTACTACTGGGGCCGCTATGGAACCAGTCAGGCGTGGGCGCAGCGGGACTTTGACCGCCGGGTGGACGACTATCAGCAGTTTTACCATGCGGCGGTCAAGCATACCGAGCTGGGACCGGAGGGCGTTTACCGCTATTATTCCACCCAGCGGCCCGTGGACATAGGAACTTACCCGAAGCCGCCGGATAACCAGCCTCTTTCCATCGTCAACTACGATGACGACAGGCGGCGTCCTGTGGCAGACGGCAGGCTGATGGCATGGGGCGAACTGACCTACGCAAAGCCGCTGACCGAAAAGCAGATGGAGGATTATGAACTGAAACCAGCACCGGGCAATCCTGACCGGGTGCGCCCATCCATTACCGCCCGGCTCAAAGAAGGAACCAGAGGGCAGGAACCCCCGAAGGAGCCCGGCCAGAAGCGGAGCCATAAAAACCATGAGGAACGATAAAGGAGGATCGCCATGCACGAAAAAGACAACTATCTGAAAACCGCCGAGCTCTCCACGGAGCAGAACTGCAACATGATCGACGGCGTACCCAACAACACGCCTATCCCACCCACGCCCCCGGAGTTGGACGCAAAACCGCTTGATAAGGTAAAGGAGCCCAAAGAGCGCCGGAAAGGCCGGGAGTTGGAACGCTGATGGAGAACCGCAAGCGGAATGTCCATCTGCACGTTATGGTAACGCCGGACGAGCTGGCAGCCATCCATGAACGGATGGCTGAGGCGGGCATTTCCAACGCCGGGGCTTATGTGCGGAAAATGGCTCTGAATGGATATATCCTGCACATCGACCTTGCACCTGTAAAAGAGTTGATCTCTCTGCAACGGCGCTGTTCTAACAATCTCAATCAGGTTGCCATACACGCACATACCTATGGCGTGTACCCGGAGGAAATCGACGGATTGAAGCGGGACTATGAAAAACTGTGGGGCGAGGTGTCAAAGGTGCTGCGGGAGCTTTCCGAGCTGGTGGCAAAGTAAGACGAGGGCGGCAGGTTCCGATGTTGGGACCTGCCGCCTTGTTCTTTTTACCATCTATATCTATGTTTCCGAAAATGTAATTCCCGAAGTCCAGCCTCTTTACAAATAGACGATAGAATTTTTAGTATTTCTTCTCGTGTAGAATTAAGCCATTCAGCAAGCTCACGATCATAGAAACAATAAGCGACATCTTCGCCTGTGCCATATGTCGAATAGGCTTTTTCCTTTTTGGCTATTTTCAATCGTCTGCGAATTGCTGTTAGCATATCAGTGATAGTATAGAGTTTTTCTCTCCATAAAGAGTTTTGGACAGAAGATTTTCCATCAGCCTGTTTTAATATGGAGCCATCACGAGTTCTTAGTACCCCTGTATTCAAGGCAATTAGCGTATCTTCAATCGCTTTATCAAAATCCTCCATTCGACCTTCTTGATAAATGTCATCTTGAAAGGCTGGACGATCAAAGCACTCCAAATAAAATTGGACAAGCTCTTTATCTTTTTCAAAGGCAGGTGTGGAAGAAGTAGTTTCGACTTCCAAAATTGCTGTCTGTTCTGCAAGCTGCTTCCAACTTTGTAGCAGTTCTTTAGGATAACGAGTAATATCCGTATCAATCAATTTAGAACAAGACTGGCATAACCAAATTCCATTTTCAAACGACTTTCTTTCTTCGGGTGTCATAGAAGCGTCATAGCGTGGACCGCCTTGAGCCGCTGCACAGATATGAGCTGCTACCCCTATATTTGTAATTTTTTCAGGATTGGTATTTGCCCCACAAGTCAACTTTCGGCAAGCAGGATTACTACATCTTCTACCAACCCGATTTGCCAGTAATTCCTTTGTTGCTGAAGTAAAGTCGTCTCTGCTGTTCCCCATGTTCATCACCTCGTCTAACCAAAATATTGATTTCATTATATCATAACTTTTTAGATAAAACCATCAAGCTTCGGGCCAGCATGACCCGAAGTTTTAGGACAGGATTTACTAATCTTTCGCAACATTTATGTCCCCGGGCAGGCATGATAAAATAGAGGTAGGAAGGATAGATAAAGGAGGTTTTGAAGATGAAGATACTGCTGAAAATATTGGTTGCTCCCTTTGCTTTAGCGTTGTCCCTTCTGGCGGCTCTGCTGGTGTTCCTATTTGATATTTGTGCCGTCCTGCTGACGATTGCCTCTGTGATCCTGACGGTGCTGGGTGTCGCTCTCTTTTTCACGCCGACGCCCATAGGCGGGATTGTATTTCTGTTTCTTGCCTTCCTTCTTTCGCCGTATGGACTGCAAGCGGCGGCGGGCTCCCTTCTTTGGGCGCTGGACGGAGGCAAATCCGCTCTGTACCGGTTTCTGGCAAGTTAAGCAGCCTCGGGCCATACTGGCCCGAAGTCGGGGCGGTCTGAATGGGCCGCCCCTTTCTCATGGAAAGGAGGAATGATTTTTGGCTACCACAACTTTGTTACAGCGCCATGCGGGCGAAGGCGAAACGATTGCTGAGGCTATCCGGGATTGTCTGGACTATGGCAAGGACCCGGAGAAAACAGAAAGCGGAAAGTATATCTCCGCTTATGAATGTGATCCGGCCACCGTGGCGGACGAGTTCCTTTTGGCAAAGGCCAGCTATGCCGCTATGACGGGCCGGGAACAGAAGAAAGAAAATAATGTGCTGTGCTATCAGATACGACAATCCTTCTATCCGGGCGAGATCACCCCGAAGGAGGCGAACCGTATCGGCTATGAGCTGGCTATGCGCTGGACAAAGGGGCGGCACGCTTTTATCGTTACCACGCACACCGATAAGCAGCACATCCATTGTCACATTTATTACAACTCCACCACCCTTGACTGCACCCGGAAATTCCGAAATTTTTGGGGCTCCAGCTTCGCCCTTCGGCGGCTCTCTGACAGGCTGTGCCTTGAAAACGGGCTATCCATCGTGGAGAACCCGAAGCCCCGGAGCAAGGGCAAGTATCGGAACTATGGAGAGTGGCAGAAAGACCGGAAAGGGCCGCTTTCCTATCAGGACAGGCTGCGCCTTGCCATTGATACTGCGTTGGCGGAACGCCCCGCTGATTTGGACGAATTTCTCAATTTGATGAAGCGGGCCGGCTATGAGGTCAAGACGGTTCGGGGCGGCGGTATCAGCTTCCGGCTGACCGGGCAGGGACAGGAACGCTTCACCCGTCTGCGTGCCTCCACGCTGGGGGACGGCTACGACTTGCAAGATGTTCTGTCCGCCATTGAGGGCAAAGAAAAACGCCCCGGGCGCTCGGAGCGGAAAATCAGTCTGGCGGTGGATATTCAAGCAAAGCTGGCTGCCGGTAAGGGGCCGGGATATGAACGCTGGGCGAAGGTATTTAACATTAAGCAGATGGCCGCCGCTCTTGCCTATATACAGGACAATAACCTGACCGATTATGAGCAGTTGGCGAAGAAAGCCACCGAGGCGGCAGACCGTTTCCATGTTATTTCCGAACAGGTCAAGCAGACGGAGCAGGCCATGAAAACCAATGCCGGGCTAAAGGCC